>DEKZ01000298.1:11968-23788 GCA_002354135.1 Massilia sp. UBA2709
GGCGCCGGCAAGTCGACCCTGGTCAATGCGCTGCTGGCGCAGGAGCCGGGCATCAAGCTGTCGATCTCGACCACCACGCGTCCGCCGCGCCCGGGCGAGCAGGACGGCCGCGAATACCACTTCACCACCGCCGAGGACTTCGTCGCCCGCGCCGAGCGCGGCGAGTTCCTGGAATGGGCCGAGGTGCACGGCAATTACTACGGCACCAGCCGCCTGACCGTGGAAAAGGAAATGAAGACCGGCACCGATATCCTGTTGGAAATCGATTGGCAGGGCGCGCGCCAGGTGAAGAAGCAGTTCCCCGACGCGGCCGGCATCTTCATCCTGCCGCCGTCGATCGCGGCCCTGGAAGAGCGCCTGCACAAGCGCGGCACCGACGAACCGCACATCATTACGCGCCGCCTGCTGGCTGCCGGGGGTGAGATCGCTCACGCTCCGGAGTTCGAATATGCTATCATCAACGAAGAGTTCAACGTCGCCCTGGCCGAGCTGCGGGCGATTGTCCAAGCGACACGTTGCCGCTTCGCCCAACAGGCCGCCCGCAACGCCTCGCTGTTTGCCCAGCTGGGAATCCACGTAAACCAAGCAACCAACTAACGTAACGGAAGCTCGAGAAACCGTAGCGAGCATCGCAGGCCGACACCCCGACGCGCAGTAGGTTTATCGAGCTTCAACCACTAGGAGTTAAAACATGGCCCGCATCACCATCGAAGATTGCCTGAAAAACGTCCCGAACCGCTTCCAGCTGACCCTGGCCGCCACCTACCGCGCGCGCCAGCTGCTCCAGGGCCACACCCCGAAGGTCGAAGCCAAGGACAAGCCGACCGTCGTCGCGCTGCGCGAAATCGCCGCCGGTAAAGTCGGCCTGGAAATGCTGAAAAAGGTGCCGATGTAAGGACGGGGCGAGGCCCTCGGGGGCCTGCTGAAAACGCACTCAAAATCGTCGGCCCGTAATTCTGTTATTCTGTCACCACACTGCGGCTGATCGACATAGCGTATGAACCTGTCTACCCCGGATTCGACTCATTCAGGCAATACCCCCGCCCGGGCCAAGCGCCCGGGCAAGCCGCAAGAAACCGCCGAGCCCACGGCCATCGGCGTTGCATCGGTCACGCAGCTGGTCGATAAACTCTCCGACTACCTCACCCCCGTCGAGCTGAAGAAGGTCAAGGAAGCCTACCGCTTCTCCGACGAGATGCATCTCGGCCAGGTGCGCAAGTCGGGCGAACCCTATATCTCGCACCCGATCGCGGTGGCCGAGATCTGCGCCGAGTGGAAGCTCGACGCCCAGGCCATCATGGCCGCCCTGCTGCACGACGTCATCGAAGACCAGGACGTCAAGAAGGAAGAGCTGCTCGAGCGTTTCGGCCCCCAGGTCGCGAACCTGGTCGACGGCCTGTCCAAGCTGGAGAAGATCGAGTTCCAGAGCCTGGTCGAGGCGCAGGCGGAAAACTTCCGCAAGATGCTGCTGGCCATGGCGTCCGACGTGCGCGTCATTCTCATCAAGCTGGCCGACCGCCTGCACAACATGCGCACGCTGGGCGTAATGGCCCCGGCCAAGAAGCGCCGCATCGCCGGCGAGACGATGGAAGTGTATGTGCCGATCGCGCACCGCCTCGGCCTGAACAACATCTACCGCGAGCTGCAGGACCTGGCGTTCTCGCACCTCTACCCGCTGCGCTACCGCACGCTGTCGAAAGCGGTCAAGGCGGCGCGCGGCAACCGCCGCGAAGTGGTCAAGAAGATCCTCGAGGCGGTCAAGCAGACGCTGGCCATGGCCGGCATCCATGCCGAGGTCTACGGCCGCGAAAAGACCCTGTTCGGCATCTATAAAAAGATGCGCAACAAGCACCTGTCGTTCTCGCAGGTGCTCGACGTCTACGGCTTCCGTATCGTGGTCGACAGCATCCCGAACTGTTACGTGGCGCTCGGCACCCTGCACGGGCTCTACAAGCCGATGCCCGGCAAGTTCAAGGATTACATCGCGATCCGCAAGATCAACGGCTACCAGTCGCTGCACACTACCCTGATCGGCCCCTACGGCACCCCGGTCGAATTCCAGATCCGCACCCAGGACATGCACCGCACCGCGGAAAGCGGCGTGGCGGCGCACTGGCTGTACAAGACCGGCGACCAGAACATGTCGGACCTGCAGCAGCGCACCCATGCCTGGCTGCAGTCCCTGCTCGACATCCAGCAGCAGACCGGCGACTCGGCCGAGTTCCTCGAGCACGTGAAGGTCGACCTGTTCCCGGATTCGGTCTACGTGTTCACACCGAAGTCGAAGATCATCGCCCTGCCGCGCGGCGCCACGGCGCTCGACTTCGCCTACTCGATCCACACCGGCATCGGCGACCACTGCGTGGCCGTCAAGATCAACAACGAGACCCAGCCGCTGCGCACCGAGCTGCACAACGGCGACATCGTCGAGATCGTCACCGACCCGGATTCGCGCCCGAGCCCGACCTGGCTTAGCTATGTCCGCACCGGCAAGGCGCGCTCGGCGATCCGCCATCACCTGCGCACGGTGAACGTCAACGAATCGGTCGAGCTGGGCCAGGAACTGCTGGCCCAGGCGCTGGCCGCGCGCGGCATCCAGCCCGAACTGCCGGCCAGCACCATCGACAAGCTGCTGGCCGAATCCTCGGCCAAGTCGATGGAAGAGCTGTACGCCGACATCGGCATCGGCAAGCGCATGCCGGCGCTGGTGGCGCGCCACATCTTCGGCCTAATGGAAGGCGAAACCGACGTGCTGCCGTCCAGCGCGCCGCTCGCCGGCGACATCGACCCGGTCACGATCTACGGCAGCGAAGGCGTGTCGGTGCAGCTGGCGCCCTGCTGCCTGCCGATCCCGGGCGACCAGATCGCGGGCCAGCTGCGCCGCGACCAGGGCCTGGTGGTGCACACGGCCGACTGCCTGCCGGCCAAGCGCCTGCGCGCCAAGGAACCGGACCGCTGGATCGCCGTGCAATGGGGCGAGGAGCTGAACCGCCGCTTCGACTGCCGCATCCGCCTCCTGATCAACAACGAAAAAGGCATCCTCGCGCGCGTGGCGGCCGAGATCGGCGAATCGGACGGCAACATCACCTACGTCGGCATGGACGAGGACGACGAGAACATGATGACGCAATTGCGCTTCACGATCCAGGTGAAGGACCGCGTGCACCTGGCCCACCTGATCCGCAACCTGCGCCGCGTGGCGGGCGTCAACCGCGTCGAGCGCGAGCGGGCCTGAGGCGCTGCTTTGGGAGTCCAGCAAACAGCCCACGCGAGTGGGCTGTTTGATTTTTGCAAGACCTGTGCGCGGTATTCACAGCTTAGTGAAGCTGTTATGCGCAATTAGCGACGCTGGACAACCGCAACGCTTACCTCGTTCGATTCATAGCCGGACCATTCGACCTTCACGCGATAGCGGGCAGGCTGCGGTGGCAGGGCCACGTAGGACGCCACATCGATATTGAAGTAGGTACCGGAAAATATTCCCTCGAAGGCAGCAGGATCGCGCGGGCGCGATCGAGGGGGAGGAATCGTTATGCTCTGGTCCCGATTGAAGATCGCCCCGCGGTACAATTTCGCCCCGCGGTACAATTGTCCAGTGTCGACATCGGTAACGATCAACATGCGTGGCCCAGGATGGCGCATCGCCTTGGCAAGATTTATACGGTATATCCCGCACAGTGGGATGATGAGCGCCGGATGTGACGTGTCTTTTCCAGGCAAAACGACTTGCGAAGGAGCGCGCACTATTACCCCTCGCCAATCGATACCTGGCTCTGCCGGAGAGCATGTAGTCTGCTTATTCGTGCCAAATGGTACGTTCTCGAATAATTCGTCGTCGGTCATTATTTCGGTTAGCGTTGAGCTGGACCGGGCCGTTGGGTGCGCAACAGGCGAATAGGTTTGTTGGGATAGAGCGTCATGACTTACGATTGCCGCCAAACACAAAACGCAAACGGCAGTCACGGATGATGGAGTCCAGGATCGCATCGGAATGGCCTCTATGGACGCTGAACGACAGCAATGCTTACTTCGTTCGACTCATAGCCATGCCACTCGACCTTCACGCGATAACGAGCGGTCTGCAGCGGTAGCGTCACATATGACGCCACATCGAAGTTGAAATAATTGCCGAAATCTTGCTCTTCAAAGTCAGCGGGGTTGAGCGGAGGCGACGGCGGCGGCGGAACTCTCGGATGCGGGTCTCGATCGACGACCGGACCACGGTACGTTTTTCCAGTGACAATGTCGGTAACGATCAGCATTGGCGGTCCGGGATGCCGAATCGCCTTCCCAACATTCATAAAATAGACCCCACACAAAGGCATGATGAGGGCTGAGTGGGGAGTGTCTTTGTCAGGCATGAAAACTTGGGAAGGGGCGCGCACTTTCACTCCAAGCCAGTCGATATCTGGCTCTGCCGGAGAGCACGCCGTCTGCTTAGTCGTGTTAAATGGCACGTTTTCGAATAATTTATCGTCGGTCATCATTGTGTTTAGCGTTAAGCTGGGCGGAGTTGCTGGATACACGACCGGCGAATCGGGTTGTTGGGATTGCGCCGGGCAACTTGCGATTACGGACAGGCACAAAACGCAAACGGTGATCGCGTTTAACGGAGAGCAAGAACGCATCAGAATGGGTCCCAGCCGTCGCTAAGATCGACTTTCTGAACAGCCGGAACGCAATTGAGGCAGAAGTCGCTACGATCATTGGTTGCGCCATACATTACGCATTTAGAACCGTCCAGGTCGGCATCGGAATCATAACGGGCCTGGGTTGCAGATAGGCCATAAAAGCAGTGGTTTCCGCGATGCCCTTTCGCATCGTCATACCAACTAACAGTTTTATCGGGCAGCTTTCCACTACCGTTCGCCGCCATGCCCATTTTGTGCCCTAATTCGTGGATAATCACTTCGTTTTGCGTTTTCGGGGCAAAGGGCGACCACCATGCCTTCGTACAAACGCAAATCAGATTCCCGCCAGAGAACGAAATTCCACCTCGCATTCTGTCAACAATATTCACGACAAGATAGATTTTGCCGATCGCGAGTGGTAATGCGCTTACATCGATTCGCACGGCATTGGGCTGCTGAGGGATGGCAGAATTGCTAGCCAGAGGTGTGCATTTCTCTACTGGGATACTGATTGCATCGACGGTAGACCCTCCAGCCTTGATAAACCGTGCGGATACAAACCAACGTTCGCCTGGTTCGAGCCCGTGCCAGAGAAAATATGGCTCCGGAATGGAACCAGACGCATCGGGCTCGGCAGCAATCGTAATCAGGACTGGTGCACTTCCTGGCCCAACCGCAGCCGATTTTCTAACCCGGAAATTTTTTTGCTTTACCGCCAAATGCCCGGTGTACGCAATCGCTACTGCGTGAGGCTGTTTTTCGACAGCTAACGACTTGGAATAGGCGCTTCTAGCATTGGTCTCAAATGTTTCGGTATCGTCATACCCAATGTTAGGCATATAAGCCATCTCGACCGCGGGCAACTTCACCAGTTTGATTTGGTGCTTTGCGTACACCTGCTCCACCAACGCCAGACTGGAAGCACAAGAGGTTAGCGAGTGCATCTTCAGCTCCACGTAGTAGATCAACCGGTGCACCTCCAGAATCCCGGTCGATACTGTTACGCCGCGCGTGTCGGTAGCGCGAAACACATATTTATCATTGCCCGCAGCGCCTACGAAAAAATCGTCGAGCGGCAAGGCCAAGCTTCCGTCGCTTCCCGTTGTGTAAGACTTTTGTTCTTTCTGGTAGGCGAAGCGAGGATTTCGCGCCAGCTCTCCCGCCGTGTACTGAGCATTACTGTCAAGAGGCTCGCACTTGACCGTGAAGGAGTAGGTTCCAGGCTTATTGAAGAACACCTTCAGGCGAATTTTATTTCCAGCACGATAGACATTCGGAACGATCTTGCCGTCCACAAAGCTGTCGGACTCGCTCAGGTTGACGAATTGCTTGACGCTGTTCGCCTCAGTGCCGTCGCTATTGAGGAAGACAATCCGCGCGATTCCCGGCGGCCCGACTTTGACCCTGATCTCCTTTCGGACCTTGTTCTCGACAGGGTTGGTCTCGGCGCTGCCCGCATTCTTGAATTTTGTGGTGGCCATGGGATAAGCAAACCTTTATAGGCGAGGAATCTCGATGTTTATCTGCTCAATTTCAGCGGAGGAAACGACGTGTGTCCTACCTTCCTCGTCCGTGATTCCCTCCTCGATCGCGCCGTCCGCCCGGACGATCCGGTATGGATAGTTCGGCAGGGGCGAGCCGGTGTCCTCATCCCGCAAAACGAAACCTTCGTCAAAAAGCTTCGGCCGGCTGTCCGGTAGGGGTGTCACCGATGCCTCCTGACGAGCACCAGCATCAAACAAATGCTTCCCGCCCTTGACCGAGAATCTTCCAGGACATGCAAAAGTGATATTTTGCCCCTCGAGCGTGACGGCGGATTGCCCGGCCTGCAGCACGATCTTGTCCTTGGCCTTGATCTCGATGCTGTCGTTGACCGATATGACGGTGACTGCTCCGTCCGCGAGGATTTCCAGCTGATCGGTATGGGCCTGCAAAGATACCGGGCCATTCGCGGCGATCGCCTGAATCCCCCCTGAATGCGTGAAGAAGTTTGCGGCACTGCCGGCGACTGTCGACACGGTATGCGCCGCCGCCATGTGCAAGTCAGATTGCGTGGTCCAGTGCAACTGCTGACCGGCGGAGATGATGGTCGATGCCGGCGTCGCCCAATTGATGCTGGCAGCGGAATCCATCAGCACGATCGCCGATCCGAACTTCTCGACGGCCTGCCCGGCATCGAGTTCACGCGACCCGTTCTTCGCCTTGACGGCCTGCTGGCCGTTGATCGTACCCGCATACTTGCCCTTTGCCTTCGGATCGAGCTGCTCGATGAAGTCGGCCTGCGCTTTTGCGGCACCCGTGCTGACCAACGCCTGCTGCTGGCCCGCAGCCTCGTTCAGCGTGTTGCTCAGCGCCTGCGCGCTCTTGAGCAGCGACACCGCCTCGGCCGCATCCATCTGCGTCGATGCAACGCCGCTTCCCTGCCGCGACCGCGCACTGGTCGACAACAGCACCCCTTCGCCTCCCCGCAGCACGGCCCATGCATCCGTGCGCAGCTCGAAGCCGCTGCCGCGATAGCCACCGCGGTGCGCAGATGACGCGGCCTGCTGGATCAGGTACCCGAGGTTCAACTCGGTTGCCGCGGTGCTGCTGGCGAGACGCGTGCGCACCTGGCCTTTCGTATCGTCGAGTTGCCACTGGTTGTAGCCACTCCCGTCGAAGTTCGTCGTGTGGATACCCGATAGCACACCGGCATGCTTGACTTCGGAATCGACGCCGGCCGAAAACGGCGGCAAGTCGGCGCCTGTATAGAGCTGGGCGACGATCACAGGCCGGTCGATATTGCCTTCAATGAAGTCGACCAGTACTTCGGTCCCGACGCGCGGCGTGAACTGTGTTCCCCAGTTGGGGCCAGCCAACGCCTCCGCGACACGAACCCAGGTCCCAGACCTGTCGTCACCTGGTGCGTTGCCCTGCTGGTCAGTATTATGTGCAAGCCCGGCTGCGTTGGGCGCGGAACCACGCTGCCATGCGAACTGGACCTTCACCTGGTGGTCGCGCGTCGTTGTAGCCACGGAGCCGGCCACGCCGACCACGAGCGCTGTCTGTGGTCCCTGGGCTGTCCGGGGTTCAAGGCTCGCAGTCCTGGCCGGCACAATGGCTACCCCATCGCGGACGCACCCGAACGTGTTCCGGTAAGTACCGCTCTCGACCATGCTGGCTGCGGCGCCGGCAATCCCGGTTTCGAAGTTGTTGCGCGCCTCATGTCGCACCCAAAGGACCTGGAAGCCATTCCCGCCCTCGGGATACCTGTCGTGCTGGGTAAGTTCAAAAGCGTGGCCTGGGCACAGCCGCCGCACCGCTCCGGCGCCGTGGAACACCTTGTTCGTCAACTCCAGCGCCTCCAGCATGAGCTCGCCCTGTCGGGCGGCCACGGCTCTTCCCGTACTGCGTTCACCGCTGCCGTCGTAAACCTGGAGCCGAGGCAGGTCGCCCGCATCCAGAACGGATTCCAGTTCAGCGCTCGGAGCAACCAGTTGGTCCGGATTCCAGCTGCTGACGGCTACTGCGTTGGCCGACACGCGTCTGTGTGCGGAGAACGCATCGATCGCGTCATCCGTATCTGTCGCGCGCACCCCGTGGAAACGGATGGCCTGTCCGTTGGGCATCGCGGGCGCCCTTGCCCTGCTGTCGAAAATGACCAGCCGATGCATTGAATGCCCAGGATCGCCGCGACCGTCGACGTCCATCTGGTCGTGCTCAAAACGCCAGCTCAGCCCTTCCGACGCCAGCAAGCGTTCGAAGAATTCAAAATCGGTTTCGCGGTACTGCGTGCAGATGGGGCGGCTGAGCAGCTCTTGTGTAATGTCGAAATCGAAGCGGACTTGCGGGTAGTCGGCCAGGAGCTCGGTGACGATTTCTCGTGCGTTTTTGCCTTGGAAGATATAGCAATCCCGGCGAAGGGTCAGCAGCGACAAAGCCGGCTCCATCCGCAACCGGTAACGGGCGACCCCGCCATCGGCACCGGACCAGGAGGCATGGGTACAGATGCCGTGCCAGGCACGCCGGCGACCAGTGGGCTGCAACAAGGTGACGGTGATATCCTCACCAACGAAAACGGACAGATCCAGGTCGGTCGACACACTCAGGGCGTCGATTTCGAAACTGAACAGCTCGTTGACGGCCTCACGCCCAACAAATTGTTCCGCCACCAGCGACTCCGGAAGTCCACTTTTCTGGGCGGTTACCATGGTGATTAGCCTGTTATGCTGACTCAGCCCGGTTCCGTACCGAAGCGAGGAGGCAAATCCGGAGAGAGCCTTCACCGGAACACCCGCCCCATGTGCATTCGCCATCCTGCAGGACTCCTTCACGAAGGAAATTTGCGTCAAGAAATACCAATCTTAGCGAACGCGAACGCGCAGATTAGCTATCTGCATTTGACACAAATCAATCTTTTCCGTGAGAAGCCTAGTCTGGCCAGCTGTAGTGCCGCTCAACTAGCGGTAAAGCCGTGCAATGGGCAAGGAGCTGAACCGCCGCTTCGACTACCGCATCCGCCTCCTGATCAACAACGAACAGGCCTTCTCGCGCGCGTGGCGGGCGTCAACCGCGTCGAGCGCGAGCGGGCCTGAGGCCGCCGCCGCACTGCACGGCAAGGACGAACAGCCCACCTCGCGTGGGCTGTTTTTTTGGTCCGCGCACGGACCGCAGGGGCGGCCGACTCCCCTGGTCGCCAGGCGCGCGCATCCAATCGTACCCGGCAGCCGCATGCCCGAGTGGTAAACTTGGCAAGACAGAGGAAGCGGAACAGCGCCGGCGCCTGCGCGGCTGCCGCACGGGCCGGCCCGGCCTGCGCCATGCGCGTCTTCGTACCGGTTCCCTGCACGCCCGCCCTCGGCGGCCATCGTCAACTGCGGGGCAGCGCCCCGCCCGTCCCGGTTCGCCGGGACCGTCAAGGAACGCCAATCGATGACTGAGCCTGTGCTGCCGGACGCTTCCGGTCCCGCTTCCGCTCCCCCTTCCCGGCCGAGAATCCAGGTCAACCCGCCCGTCTTCTTCATCTCGGCCGCGCTCATCCTCGCCTTCGCGCTGTTCGGCGCCCTGTTCCCGCGGCGCGCCGGCAGCCTGTTCGCCATGCTGCAGGCCGGCATCGTCCACGATTTCGGCTGGTTCTACATCGTGGCCGTCGCCGCTTTCCTGTTCTTCGTGCTGTTCCTCATGATCAGCCGCTACGGCGACGTCAAGCTCGGGCCGGACGACAGCGAACCCGAGTACAGCTACCTGTCGTGGTTCGCCATGCTGTTCAGCGCCGGCATGGGCATTGGCCTGCTGTTCTTCGGCGTCGCCGAGCCGATCCAGCACTACGCCAAGCCGCCGGTGGGCGAAGGGCGCACGATCGACTCGGCGCGCGAGGCGATGGTGCTGACCTTCTTCCACTGGGGCGTGCACGCCTGGGCGATCTACATCGTCATCGGCCTGGCGCTGGCCTATTTCGCGTTCCGGCGCGGCCTGCCGCTCACCTTGCGCTCCGGCCTGTTCCCGCTGATCGGCAGGCGGATCCACGGCCCGATCGGCCACGCCATCGATATCTTCGCGGTGCTCGGCACCATGTTCGGCGTCGCCACCTCGCTGGGCTTCGGTGTGCTGCAGGTCAATGCCGGCTTCGCCCACCTGTTCGGGCTGCCCGTCAACACCACGGTCCAGGTCGTGCTGATCGCCGTCATCACCGGCATGGCGACCCTGTCGGCGGGCACGGGACTCGACAAGGGCGTGAAGCGCCTGTCGGAACTCAACATCATCCTGGCGATCGCCCTCCTCGTGTTCGTGCTGGCGGCAGGGTCGACCGTCTTCCTGCTCCAGGCTTTCGTCCAGAATGTCGGCACCTATCTGGGCGCGGTCGTGTCGCGCACCTTCCGCATGTACGCCTACGAGCCCAACGCCTGGCTGGGCGACTGGACGCTGTTCTACTGGGGTTGGTGGATTTCGTGGTCGCCTTTTGTCGGCATGTTCATCGCGCGCATTTCGCGCGGGCGCACCATCCGCGAATTCGTCACCGGCGTGCTGCTGGTGCCGGTGCTGTTCACCTTCCTGTGGATGACCGTGTTCGGCAATACGGCCATCGCGCTCGACTTCTCCGGCGCCGCGCCGGTCGTGCAGACGGTCGCGGACAACCTGCCGGTGGCGCTGTTCACGGTGCTCGAGCAGCTGCCCTTCTCCGCGATCGCCTCCGGACTGGCGACGGTGCTCGTGATCACCTTCTTCGTGACCTCGGCCGATTCCGGCGCGCTGGTGATCGACATGATCACCTCCGGCGCGGCGCCGAACCCGCCGGTCTGGCAGCGCATCTTCTGGGCCGTCTGCGCCGGCGTCGTGGCCGCCGTGCTGCTGCTGGCCGGAGGCCTGCAGGCGCTCCAGACCGCCGCGCTTGCCAGCGCCCTGCCCTTCGCCGTCGTGATGCTGTTCATCTGTTACGGCCTGCTGCGCGCCCTGCAGACGGAGTCGAAAAGCTCCTCGATGGACCTGTCCATCGCAGCCGAGGCGCCGCCGGACACCGACGGTTTGAGCTGGCAGCAGCGCCTGTCCAGCATCACGCATTTCTACGACAGGAAGGAGATCACGGCCTTCCTCGACGACACCGTGCGTCCCGCGCTGGAGGCGGTGGCCGAGCAGATGCGGGAGAACGGCTTCCAGCCCGAGTCGCGGCAACAGGACGACCGGCTCGACCTGGACGTGCCGCACGGCGACCGCGGCCTCTTCCGCTACACGATCCGCGTACGGAGCTTCCGCTCGCCCAGCTTCGCCTGGGCCGAGTCCAGGGGACGGGATCCGGACCACCGGCACTACCGGGTCATGGCCTACAGCTCCGAGGGCGACCAGCCGCACGACGTGACCGGCTATACGCGCGAACAGCTCATCAACGATCTCGTGAATCGCTACGCCCGCTTCCGCCATGCGCGGCGGATTCCCTGAACCGCCGGTGCGTCGAGCGAAGTGAGGTTCGAGGCTTGGGGGCAGTCGACGCCGCTGGACCGACCTAACATATGGCCGGTTCGCAGCCGCCAGGCCGCTCAGCCTTCCTTGAAAGCCAGCCCCAGGATCCGGTCGAATGCATCGCAGGCCCCCGCGCACGCCTCGGCGACCGCTTCCTCGCTGCGCACCTCGGCGCGCAGCGCCCCCATGAAGGCGCGCCAGCGCGGCCCCGGCCCGGCCTCGCCGGCGCCGCGCAGGTAGCGCAGCGGGTGCGGGG
>DEKZ01000299.1 GCA_002354135.1 Massilia sp. UBA2709
TCCTCGCGGGCGCGGTCGGCGCCGGCGCCGTCGTCGAGCGCCAGGCCCAGCGCCTTGACGGCCTCGGCCATCTCGGGCGTGGCGCCGCGCACGGCGACCGCGTTCAGGCGGTACTTTTTCAGCAGGTCGACCAGCGCGCGCCAGTCGATATAGGCCGTCCCGGCGGCAATCGCGCCGACGTCGATGACGGCGAATTCATCCTCGAAGAAGTCCGACACCCCGCCGGTCATCTGCTTCAGCGCCGCATCGATGGCGATCGGATCGGACGAATGCAGGATCGCCGAGATCGCGACAACCGTGGAGATCTTGATTTCGATGGGCAGGCTGGACGGACTTTTCGACATAAACAGTTCTGGTTGGCTATAGCCCGTGCATTCTACTGTGAAATTTGCTGAAAAGGGCAGCGTTTCCAGCATCATTCCGAAGGGCAATTTTAGATGCTTGCCTGTTCCGAAATTTGCCCTTCTTCATGGGGAAAAACGCGCTTTGTACCTGTTGGTCAATACAGGTTGTTTTCCGTGAATAAGCTGATAAGATTGATCTCGATCAAACGCAAACCCGGGTGTGAAATTAACATGCGAGGTTTCCGCCGGGCCGTACCGGCGGCGATGCGAAGGCGCGGCCCTTTTTTGGCGGCCGGGTCTGCCACCGGCCCGCAAGCGCCCATCAACCCTGGCCCAGCCAGTTATCGGAGAGACAAGCATGGAAGACGTCGTCATCGTAGCAGCCGGCCGTACCCCGGTCGGCAAATTCGGCGGCTCGCTCGCCAAGATTCCCGCCGCCGAGCTCGGCGCCCACGTGATCCGCCAGTTGCTGGCGAAAACCGGCATCGATCCGGCCAGCGTCAGCGAAGTGATCATGGGCCAGGTGCTCACGGCAGGCGCCGGCCAGAACCCGGCGCGCCAGGCCGCGCTCAAGGGCGGCCTGCCCGACATGGTGCCTGCGCAAACCATCAACATGGTCTGCGGCAGCGGCCTGAAGGCCACCCACCTGGCGGCCCAGGCCATCAAGTGCGGCGACGCCCAGATCGTCATCGCCGGCGGCCAGGAAAACATGAGCGCCTCGCCGCACGTGCTCCCGAATTCGCGCGACGGCTTCCGCATGGGCGACGCCAAGCTGGTCGACACCATGATCGTCGACGGCCTGTGGGACGTCTACAACCAGTACCACATGGGCGTGACCGCCGAGAACGTGGCGCGCAAGTACGAGATCTCGCGCGCCGAGCAGGACGAATTCGCGCTGCAGTCGCAGCTGAAGGCCGAGGCCGCCGTGAAGGAAGGCCGCTTCAAGGACGAGATCATCCCGGTGGAAATCCCCTCGAAGAAGGGCGTCACCGTGTTCGACACCGACGAATACCCGAAGCACGGCAGCACCATCGAGGCGCTGGCCAGCCTGCGCCCGGCATTCAACAAGGAAGGCACCGTGACCGCCGGTAACGCGTCCGGCATCAACGACGGCGCCGCCGCCGTCATCATGATGAGCGCCTCGAAGGCGCGCGAACTGGGCTTGACCCCGCTGGCGCGCATCAAGGCCTATTCGTCGGCCGGCCTGGACCCGAGCATCATGGGCATGGGCCCGGTATCGGCCTCGCGCCTGTGCCTGCAGAAGGCCGGCTGGGCGCACCAGGACGTGGACCTGATGGAAATCAACGAGGCTTTCGCCGCACAGGCGGTCGCCGTCAACAAGGAAATGGGCTGGGATACGTCGAAGATCAACGTCAACGGCGGCGCGATCGCGCTGGGGCACCCGATCGGCGCCTCGGGCGCACGCGTCCTGGTCACCCTGCTGCATGAAATGGTGCGTCGCGACGCCAAGCGTGGCCTGGCCAGCCTGTGCATCGGTGGGGGGATGGGGGTGGCGCTGGCGGTCGAACGCGATTGAGTGCGGCCGGGCAGCAGCTATAGAGTTCTGAAAAGTGACGGACAAAAACTAGGAGAAGACGATGGCTAGAGTAGCATTAGTGACCGGCGGCATGGGCGGCCTGGGCGAAGCGGTGTGCATCAAGCTGGCCGCTCTGGGATACACGGTCGTCACGACTCACTCGCCGGGCAACACCAAGGCCGAAAGCTGGCTGGCGGGGATGCGCGAGCAGGGTTACAACTTCAAGGCCTATCCCTGCGACGTGGCCGACTACGATTCGGCCCAGGCCTGCGTCAAGCAGGTCGAGCAGGAAGTCGGCCCGGTCGACGTGCTGGTCAACAACGCCGGCATCACGCGCGACATGACCTTCAAGAAAATGGACAAAGTCAACTGGGATGCGGTCATCAAGACCAACCTGGACTCGGTGTTCAACATGACGAAACCCGTCTGCGACGGCATGGTCGAGCGCGGTTGGGGACGCATCATCAACATTTCCTCGGTCAACGGCCAGAAGGGCGCCTTCGGCCAGACCAATTATTCGGCCGCGAAAGCGGGCATGCACGGCTTCACCAAGGCCCTGGCCCTGGAAGTGGCGCGCAAGGGCGTGACCGTCAACACCATCTCGCCGGGCTACATCGGCACCAAGATGGTGATGGACATCCCGAGCGAAGTGCTGGAAACCAAGATCATCCCGCAGATCCCGATGGGCCGCCTGGGTAAGCCGGAAGAAGTGGCCGGCCTGGTCGCCTATCTGGCGTCGGACGAAGCCGCTTTCGTCACTGGCGCGAATATCGCGATCAATGGTGGGCAGCACATGTACTGATCGCCGTTTCGGCGCAATCGAAAACACCGCTCCGGCTGCCGGCCGGGCGGTGTTTTTTTATGCGCACGCGAGCGGTGGCGCGCGAACCCTCTGTCAAGCCGCAAGAGCGCGGCCGATCCCGGCTAATTTTTGTATCCTGTACCTCACCCCACAGCCAGGCCGATACCCCATGGACGCCAGCGACACCTCTTCCGTCATCGTTCTCCCCAAGCAACTGCGCTACGAACACTTCGTGCGCCGCGTGGCCGCCACCGGCGAGGTATGGGGGCTGTACCATGACGGCTGGGCGATCGGCAAGACCGACGATGGCGCCCTGGTGTTTCCGCTCTGGCCCTCGAGCGAACTGGCGCAGCAGTGCGCGGTGCTCGAGTGGGAAGGCTACGAGCCGCATGCCTTTGCCTTGCAGGAGCTACTCGACGAATTGCTGCCCCAGCTCGAGCACGACGGCGTGCTGCCGGGCATCACGTATACGCCGGACGAATACGGGCTGACCCCGAGCCACGCAGGGCTGCGCGCCGACCTCGAATGGCGGCTGCGCGAGCACCGCGAGCAGCTCGACATCAACGAATAACACCGAAGAGACTTCCATGCATCCACTGCCGCAAGACGGGCTGGCCCTGGCCTGCCTCGATGAACAATTGTTGGTTCCGGGGGTCAAAGGTTTGCCGATCACCGAGCCCCTGCGCCAGGGCGCGATCGCCGTGCAGGGCTGGAACGTGCTGCATGCCGATACCAGCTTTCCGGTGGCGGTGCTCAAGACCTCCAGCCTGAAGCACAACCTCGACTGGATGCGCCGCTTCTGCGAGCGCCATGGCGTGTCGCTGGCGCCGCATGGCAAGACGACGATGAGCCCGCAGCTCTTCGGCGCCCAGCTCGCCAACGGCGCCTGGGGCATCACGCTGGCCAGCGCGGCCCAGGTGCAGGTGGCGCACCGCTTCAATGTGCGTCGCGTGCTGCTGGCGAACCAGCTTATCGCCCCGGCCGACGTCGAGGCCATCCTCGCTCTGCTGCATGGCGACCCCGACTTCGAATGCATCGCGCTGGCCGATTCGCTGGCCGGCGTTGCCCGCCTGGCCGAGGCCGTCGCCACTCATCCCTTGCGGCGCCCGCTGCCGGTGCTGGTCGAGCTGGGGCTGGCCGGCAAACGCGCCGGCTGCCGTACGCCCGAGGAAGCATTGACGGTGGCGCGTGCGGTCGAGGGCGCGCCGGGCCTGCTGCTGGCCGGCTTCGAGGGCTACGAGGGGTTGCTGGTAACAAGCGACCGCGAGGCCGACCTGCGCGCGGTCGACGCTTTTCTCGCCCAGATGGTTCTACTCGTGCAAAGCGCCGACGACGAGGGGCTGTTCACGGGGCCGGAGATCCTGCTGTCGGCCGGCGGCTCGTCCTATTTCGACCTGGTCGCGCGCGGCTTTGCGAACGTCGGCGGCCTCTCGAAGCCCGTGCGCGCGGTGCTGCGCAGCGGCTGCTACCTGACGAGCGACCACGGCCTGTATCAGCGCCATATCCGCGAACTGAACGCGCGCGAGGACGCGCCTGAAGGTCTGCGCCCGGCACTGGAAGTGTGGTCCATGGTGCAGTCGCGTCCCGAGGCTGACCTCGCCATCCTCACGATGGGCAAGCGCGACGCGTCGTACGACGCCGACCTGCCGGCGCCGCTGTTCTACCACCGCCCCGGTCCAGGCGCGCCGGCCGCGCTGCCGCCGGGCTGCGACATCGTCAAGCTGAACGACCAGCACGCCTACCTGCGCCTGCCCGAAGGCCATCCGCTGTGCGCCGAGCTGGCGGTGGGCGACCTGGTCGGCTGCGGCATTTCGCATCCGTGCACGACCTTCGACAAGTGGCAGCTGCTGCTGGCGGTGGACGACCATTACGTCGTGCGCGGCGCCTTCAATACCTTCTTCTGAAAGGACGGGGCGGTAGGCTACAATTCTTGCTCGACCTTCAAGAGAGCCGCCATGCCTGCCACCCCGCCGTCGCTGTTCCCCCCGATCCAGCCCATCCGCCACGGCATGCTCGCCGTCGACGAGCTGCACACGATCTACTGGGAGGAGGTCGGCAACCCGAACGGCATCCCGGTGCTGTTCCTGCACGGCGGCCCGGGCGCCGGCCTCTCTCCCCAGCACCGCCGCTTCTTCGACCCGCATGCCTACCGCGTGATCCTGTTCGACCAGCGCGGCGCCGGCAAGTCGACACCGCTGGGCGAATGGCGCAACAACACGACGCAGTTGCTGATCGAGGACATCGAGCGCCTGCGCGTCATGTTCGGCATCTCGCAGTGGCTGGTGTTCGGCGGCTCCTGGGGCTCGACGCTGGCGCTGGCCTATGGCCAGGCGCACCCCGAACGCTGCCTCGGTTTCGTCCTGCGCGGGATCTTCCTGTGCACCGCCGCCGAAGTCGACTGGTTCCTGCACGGCGTGCAGTGGTTCTATCCCGAGCTGTACGAGGAATTCATCGCGCCGATCCCGCCCGCCGAGCGCGGCGAGCTGCTGCAGGCCTATGCGCGCCGCCTGCTGTGCGACGACCCGGCCGTCTACTGGCCGGCCGCGCGCGCCTGGAGCCGCTTCGAGGGGCGGCGGGTGTTCCTGCTGCCCCAGGAAGAAGAGCAGTCCTCCGACACGCTCGACCTCGGCGTGGGCCGCCTCGAGGCGCATTACATGGCCAACGGCGCCTTCCTCTCGGAAGACCAGCTGGTGCGCAACATCGGGCGCATCGCCCACCTGCCGGCGGTGATCGTGCAGGGCCGCTACGACGTGATCTGCCCGCCGCTGTCGGCGCACCGCCTGCACGCGGCGTGGCCCGGCGCGAAGCTGCGCATGATCCCGGACGCCGGGCACGGCGCGCTCGAGACGGGCATCGCGCGCGCGCTGGTCGGCGCCACCGAACAGTTCAAGCGCCACAAGCGTTTCGATTGAAGCCGGCGCGCTTTCTGCGCCGCGCGTGCGGCTGCTACACTACGCCTGACACACCCACAAAGCCAAGAAACGTGTTCCCATGAATATCCAGATTAGCGACATCGGCCACATGATCCAGCTGGCGATCGCGCCCGTGTTCCTGCTGACCGGCGTGGCGACCAAGCTGACGGTGCTGACCAACCGGCTGGCGCGCATCATCGACCGCACCCGCGTGCTGGAGGACCGGCTGCACATCGCCGCCAACGAAGAGTACACCGAGGAGCTCGAGGTGCTGTACCAGCGCTCGCACCTGATCAACTACGCGATCAGCTCGAGCACCGGTTGCGGCTTCCTGGTCTGCCTGGTCATTGCCATGCTGTTCCTGGGCGACTCCACCAACATCAAGCTCGACAAGTACATCGCCGCCTCCTTCGTGCTGGCGATGCTCGGCCTGATCTTCAGTTTCGTCTTTTTCCTGCGCGAGATCTTCATCTCCTCGCGCTTCATGCGCATGCGCCACGACGTCAGCCTGGCGCCGCCGACGCGCCGCACCTAACCCAAGAATCGAGTACCCCATGCACGACTACCAGCGCCCTCCCACCCTGCACCGCTACGGCATGCGCAGCGACCTCGAGCAGGCGCTCACGGCCGGACAGTTCCGGCTCGTCCCGACCGGCGGCTTTTTGACCGTCTCGTTCTCGCGCGCCTGGAACAAGGCCCTGTTCGACGTGCTCGCGCCGGCCGACTGCTGCCTGGTGATCCACAATACCGAGGAATTCGGCGAACGCCTGCACCGCGCGGTGCAGCGCGCGCTGCCCAACTGGGCCGGCATCGACGGCGCCGTCGAATACGGCAGCCGTTCGCCGCTGGGCGCCGCCTTTACCAAGAGCGCGGCCCAGTCGCGCGAGCAGGAATGGCAGTTCGCCTGGCGCTCGCTGTCGCCGAATGCGAGCCTGAATCCGGTCGTGGTGCGGATCGGCAGCATCGAGCAGTTTGCGGAGTTGCGGGCGCCGGAGAGTCATCTGGTGTAAGTGGTTGTTTGCGTGCCTTGGTGGTTGCCGAGGTACGACCGCGTGGGCACAGGTGCCCACCCTACGAAAGCACGCCGTTGTAGGGTGGACTCCCGAGTCCACGCGGTACAAGGCATGCGCCTCGAAAAGCCGAAGCCGGCTGACGTTTAGAACCCCCGCTCCACGATTTCACGGTTTAATGCCGTGATGACAAACACCGCCTACCCCCACCTGCTCGCACCGCTCGACCTGGGCTTCACCACGCTGAAGAACCGCGTGATCATGGGCTCGATGCACACCGGGCTCGAAGACCGCTTCTACAACTACGGCAAGCTGGCCGCCTTCTACCGCGAACGCGCGGCCGGCGGCGTCGGGCTGATCGTCACCGGCGGCATCTCGCCGAACCGCCAGGGCTGGCTGCTGCCGATGGGCGGCACCCTGAATTTCCTGGGCGACGTGCCGAACCATCGCCGCGTCACCCGCGCCGTGCATGAGGAGGGCGGCAAGATCCTGCTGCAGATCCTGCACGCCGGCCGCTACGGTTATCAACCCTTCGTGGTCTCGGCGACCGCCACCAAGTCGCCGATTTCTCCCTTCAAGCCGCGCGCGCTGACCGAGCACGGCATCGAGGCCACCATCCGCGCCTATGCGCGCTGCGCGAAACTCGCAAAGCTGGCCGGCTACGACGGCGTCGAGGTGATGGGCAGCGAGGGCTACCTGCTGAACCAGTTCCTGTGCGCGCGCGTGAACACGCGCACCGACCGATGGGGCGGCCCGATCGAGAACCGCATGCGCCTGGCGCTGGAAGTGGTGCGCCGCATCCGTCAAACCGTCGGCCCCGACTTCATCATCATGTACCGCCACTCGGTGCTCGACCTGGTCGAGGGCGGCAACACTTGGGAGGAAGTGGTTACCGTCGCGCGCGCACTGGAAGAAGCCGGCGTCACCATCCTGAACACCGGCTACGGCTGGCATGAGGCGCGCGTGCCGACCATCGTCACCTCGGTGCCGCGCGCGGCCTTTGCCAGCGTGGCGGGACGCCTGCGCAAGGAAGTGGGCATTCCCGTGGTTGCCTCGAACCGCATCAACATGCCGCACGAGGCCGAGAGCCTGATCGCGCGCGGCGACGCCGACATGGTGTCGATGGCGCGGCCCTTCCTGGCCGACGCCGCCTTTGTCGCGAAAGCGGCATCCGGACGCGTCGACGAGATCAACACCTGCATCGGCTGCAACCAGGCCTGCCTCGACCACACCTTCTCGAACCAGCGCGCGAGCTGCCTGGTCAATCCGCGCGCCTGCCACGAGACCGAACTGGTGTACGCGAAGGCGAAGCAGCCGCGCCGCATCGCGGTCGTCGGCGCCGGCCCTGCCGGCCTGTCGGCGGCAACCGTGGCGGCCGAGCGCGGCCACCAGGTGACGCTGTTCGAAGCATCGAACCGTATCGGCGGCCAGTTCAACGTGGCCATGCAGGTCCCGGGCAAGGAGGAATTCGCCGAGACCATCCGTTACTTTGGCCGCAAGCTGGAAACGGTCGGCGTGCAGGTCGAACTGAACCGGCGCGTCACGCGCGAAGAACTGCTGGCGGCGGGTTTTGACGAGGTCATCGTCGCCACCGGCGTGCGCATGAGGAAGCCAGCGATTCCCGGCATCGATCACCCGAAGGTGCTGTCCTATCTCGAGGTCCTGCGCGACAAGGCCCAGGTCGGCAAGCGCGTGGCCATCATCGGCGCCGGCGGCATCGGTTTCGACACCGGCGAATTCCTGCTGCACGATCCGAGTCACCCGCTGCCCCAGCCGGTGTCCACCTGGACCGGAGAATGGGGCGTCGACCTGAACGTCACCACGCCCGGCGGCCTGGTGCCACCGGCGCCGGCGCATCCTTACCGCCAGTTGTGGCTCCTGCAGCGCAAGACCACGCGTCCGGGCGCGGGCCTCGGCAAAACCTCGGGCTGGGTGCACCGCGCGGCCTTGCAGCGCGGCGGCGTGAAGATGATGGCGGGCGTGCAGTACGACCGCATCGACGACGCCGGCCTGCACATTACGGTCGGCGGGGAGCAGCAGCTGCTGGAAGTGGACAACGTGGTGATCTGCGCCGGGCAGGAGAGCCTGGACGAGCTGACGATGGCGCCGGGCGCCGCGGCGGGCGGACCGCGCTTCCACAAGATCGGCGGCGCGGCGCTGGCGTCCGAACTCGATGCCAAGCGCGCGATCCGCGAAGGGGCCGAGCTGGCTGCGGGTTTGTAGCCTCAGGCCAGTTACCGTAAGGTGGGCGCCTCAGTAGCTCAGGCGCAGATACAAACCGCGGTGACACTCGTTGATATAGCGGAGCACGAAGTACTGGAAGTAGAGGATCGAGAAGATCTCCATCGTCTCTTCCGCCGTCACCATCAGCATGAAGGCGACGTCGCGCACGCCGCCGGTCTGCGCGACATGGTGGCCCTCGATGGTTTCGAAGCCGATGGCCGCGAACACGAAGGCCGCGCCGGCCAGCGCGAAGTTGAGCATGTAGACCTTCTTCAGGCGCAGCAGGAAGGGAACCATGTACAGCGCCACCACCACCACGATCGCCGCCACCGGTATCGTCCACGCGACCGACAGCACGGGCACCGTTTCGAAGTGGGCGCCGGCCACCGACTTGACCATCTTGCTCAGGATGATGCGCAGGTCGGCGAATTCGTCGACCGACATGAACAGGAAGCCGGCCGCCAGGATGCGCCAGGCCAGCACGTCCTTGTGGCCGGCCTCGCGCGCCAGGTGGGCGGTCGCGAACAGCAGGCAGGACGTGAGCAGCAGGTTCAGGGAAGAGAAGTAGGTCGGGACGTTGTGCTCCTCGTAGAAGTCGAAGAGCGGCACCAGGCCGAGCGCCATGTCGTTGCCGGCGTAGTACTTGAGTGCCATCGCCGCGCCATGCGCCAGCACCAGCAGCAGCGCAACGAAGAGAAGCTTGCGGTGCAGGCCGTACAGATCGGATGGGCCGACGACGAGCTGACGCGCATCCGCACGCAGTACTTGCGTATCGCTGATCTCTGCCATGACATTCACCTTTTATTATTGATTGAAGTTCAATTTTCAGGCGGATATTAGCAGAAATAATATAAATAATTTAATTATTCGATACCGCAGCGCAGCAGAAGTTGCGCTGTAACGACAGAGTGGACAAAAAAACAAGGGGCCCGCCGAAGCGGACCCCTTGTCTTGCTGCCGGACGAGCAGGAAATGCTTACTTTTTGCGCACCACGACGCAGCCGATCGAGTAGCCGGCGCCGAAGGAGCAGATGACGCCGTTCGCGCCCGCGGGCAGGTCGTCCTGGTACTTGTGGAAGGCGATGATCGAGCCGGCCGACGAGGTGTTGGCGTAGGTGTCGAGGATCACCGGCGCCTCGTTCGGCTCGGCGTCGCGTCCGAGCAGGGTGCGCGCGATCAGGAGGTTCATGTTCAGGTTCGCCTGGTGCAGCCAGTAGCGCGACACCTGCGGAATCTCCAGGCCGGCCGCTTGCACCGTTTCCTTGATCATCTCGGCGGCCATCGGGCACACTTCCTTGAACACCCTGCGGCCCTGCTGGCGGAACAGTTTGTCCGCCTTGCCCACGCCCGATTCGTCGAAGCGGTTCATGAAGCCGAAGTTGTTGCGGATGTTGTTCGAGAACTTGGTCTTCAGTTTCGAGTCGAGGATCTCGAACTGGTGCTGGCTGACGGCGGTGTCGGCCGCTTCGATGACCATCGCGGTGCAGGCGTCGCCGAAGATGAAGTGGCTGTCGCGGTCGCGGAAGTTCAGGTGGGCGCTGGTGATTTCCGGGTTCAGCACCAGCACGGCGCGCGCCTGGCCGGTCTGGACGGCGGCCATCGCGGTCTGGATGCCGAAGGTGGCCGAGGAGCAGGCCACGTTCATGTCGAAACCGAAGCCTTCGATGCCCAGTGCTTCCTGCACCTCGACCGCCATGGCCGGGTAGGCGCGCTGCATGTTGGACGCGGCGACCAGCACCATGTCGATGTCGCTGGCCACGCGCCCGGCGCGCTCGAGGGCCTCGCGGGCGGCGGCGACGCAAATCTCCGCCTGCAGCGACAGCTCTTCGTCGGCGCGCTCGGGAATGCGCGACGTCATGCGCGCCGGATCCAGGATGCCTTCCTTCTCCATCACGTAGCGCGACTTGATGCCGGAGGCTTTTTCGATGAAGGCGCTGCTCGACGGCTCGAGCGCGGTGACGCTGCCCTCGGCGATGGCGGCGGCATTTTCAAGGTTGAACTGCTCGACGTAGGCGTTGAACGCCGTCACCAGCTCGTCGTTCGAGATGGAATACGGAGGCGTAAACAGGCCGGTGCCGCTGATGACGACAGTTTTCATATCAGGACTTTCAAAGGAGATAACGGGGTGTTCCCCGCAGACTGACGGGGATTCTACACAATCGGGAAGTAGCTGGGAATTGTCGGGGTGTCTATTTTGTAGGCAGTTTCTTCGGTTCGATAGAACGCTTTTTGCCATATCGATATTGCATTTGGTGGGCACGGGGCGCCCACCCTACGGTCTATTTGCCGTACTGATGTCGCGCCTGCGCCTATTCAGCGCGCGTGCCTGGCCAGCTTCGCGCCTTCCTGCCGCTTCGACAATTGCATCGGTTCGCCCTTCAGGTGCCTGACCGCCTGGGCCAGCTGGAAGTCGGTGTCGCTGCCGTAGGCGAGCGGCTTGCGCTGGCGCAGCGCTTCGAGCAGGGCCATCTGCTCCTCGATGTCGTCCTGGCGCGTGGCTTCCTCGGCGTCGCCCGACAGGTGGTGCTCGAGGTCGGCCTCGCGCATGCGCAGCGCGTTCAGGCCGTCGTCCTCTGCGGTCTCGTCGACGGCGAAGTCGGGCACGATGCCGCGCGCCTGGATCGAGCGCCCGGCCGGGGTGTAGTAGCGCGCCGTGGTCAGCTTGACCGCGGCGTCGCCGCCGATCGGGCGGATGGTCTGCACCGAGCCCTTGCCGAAGGTCTGGCTGCCGACGATGACGGCGCGCTTGTGGTCCTGCAGCGCGCCGGCGACGATTTCCGAAGCCGAGGCCGAGCCGGTGTTGACCAGCACCACCAGCGGCAGGGTTTTGAACAGGTTCGGCACCGTTGAGAGCGGGTCGCGCCCGCTGCGCAGCATGTAGTACTCGGGCCGGCCATAGAAGCGCTGGCGCGATTCGGCCAGCTGGCCGTTGGTCGAGACGATCTCCACGCCCTCGGGCAGGAAGGCCGCCGCCACCCCGATCGCGCCCTGCAGCAGGCCGCCCGGGTCGTTGCGCAAATCCAGCACCAGGCCTTTCAGTTGCGGCTCCTTGCGCGCCAGTTCGGCCAGCTTGGCCGCCATGTCGTCCACCGTCGGCTCCTGGAACTGGGAGATGCGCAGCCAGGCGTAGCCCGGCTCGACGATCTTCGCCTTGACGCTTTTCTGCACGATTTCCTGGCGCTCGACCGTGAGCACCAGCGGCTGCGGCGCGCTCCCCCGCGCAATGGTGAGCGTGACGCGGGTACCGGGCGTGCCGCGCATGCGCTTGACCGCTTCTTCCAGCCCCAGGCCGCGCACGTCCGCGCCGTCGATGCGGGTGATCAGGTCGCCGGCCTGGATGCCGGCGCGCTCGGCCGGCGAATCCTCCATCGGCGCGACGATCTCGACATAGCCCTCGTCGCTCTGGCCGATCTCGATGCCCAGGCCGACGAAGCGGCCCTCGGTGCCTTCGCGCAGTTCGCGGTAGGCGGCCGGGTCGAGGTAGCCGGAATGCGGGTCGAGCGAGCCGACCATGCCGTTGATGGCCTCGGTCAGCAGCTTGCCGCCTTCCACCGGTTCGACGTAGTCGGACTGGATGATGTCGACCACCTGCGCGAGCTGGCGCAGTCCGTCGAGCGGCAGGCTCGGCTCGACCGGCTTGTAGGCAAGCGCGGAAAACTGCATCGTGACCGCGACGCCGGCGGCGACGCCGACAGCCAGCAGGCCGGTGTTCTTCAGAGTGGAGCCCATAGAGTGATATGTACTGCGCGATATGTACTGCGCATTAATTACTACGCGTTGTTGCCGCGGCGCGGCCGCGTAGGCACGCATGAGGTAGCGCGCGTCCAGTATAAACCCGATTCGCCCGGGGGCGCGGTGGCGCCGGCGCAAATGCGGCGCATCTGCACGAAGTCCGACGTTTGTAAAGCCATTTGGGCTTCCGGTAAGCAATTGTAAGAGTCGGCGCAGCGCGTGCAATGTGGTCCTATAGTCAATTGCAGTTTTTCTCTCTCTCCACTTTCCCCCAGTGGACTTTGCCCACGCCAGTCGTGGGCTTTTTTACGCCCGCAGCATGCATGCGCCGGTGGCCCGGCGGCCGGAGCGGCGCGGTGTGGCGGCTGTTGTATCGAAAAGTAAAAAATCGGTCCCGACCGTATCGGTTTTCCCGGCAGCCGCTAGAATGGCCTGACAAGAAATCACACCGGCCGCGCCGCCAAGACGCGCGGTCCTATAAAAAATACAAGAGATGAAGACGCTGAACCCGCGCCTGCGTCGCCCTGACGGGCGCGGCGTGCAAACCTGCCCTGGCATTCGCCGGGGCGCCGCCGCTTCCCCGCATGCTTTCCTGCCGCTGGCCTGCCGCGCCGGCGCCGCCATGCGCCATCTGTCCGCCGCCGCGCCCACGCCGCATCGCACAAGCACATTGAACCCCGGGACGGGGCTGACCCGCCGCGTCCCGTTTTTTCGTGGCCACGCGCCGCTTTTTCTGCAATCGAGGACTTTCCTGTGAAACGCACCCTTCTGAGCACCCTGACCCTGTCCGTGCTGGCGGCTTTCGCCCATGCCGGCGACACCGCTAGCGCCACCGCCCAACCGGGCGCGCCGATCTCCGGGATCGACGTCCAGTACATCGACACCTCGGTGCGTCCGCAGGACGACTTCTTCACTTACCTGAACGGCAAGTGGCTGAAGTCGACCGAGATCCCGGCCGACAAGGCCAGCTGGGGCACCTTCATGCAGCTGCTCGACGACGCCCAGGCCCACCTGCGCGAAATCATCGAGGCGGCGCAGAAGGACACGGGCAAGAAGGCCGGCACCGACGAGCAGAAGATCGGCGACCTGTACACCAGCTTCATGGATGAAGCCAGGCTTGAGACCCTGGGCGTGAAGCCTTTGGGCAGCGAACTGCAGCGCATCCGCACCCTGAAGGACAAGAAGGGCGTGCCGAACCTGGTCGCCCACCTGTCGAAGATCGGCGTCGCGACCCCGTACGGCATCCGCGTCGGCCAGGATGCGCGCGCTTCCACCAAGTACGCGACCTACATCGGCCAGGGCGGCCTGGGCATGCCGGACCGCGACTACTACCTGAAGCTCGACGACAAGCGCATGCTTGACACCCGCGCCAAGTACGAAGCGCACGTGGCCCAGATCCTGAGCCTGGCCGGCGAAAAGAACGCCGCCGAGCAGGCCAAGGCCATCGTCGCCTTCGAAACCGAACTGGCCAAGGTGCAGTGGACCAAGGTCGAGAACCGCGACCCGGTCAAGCGCTACAACAAGATGAGCGTGGCCGAGCTGGCCAAGCTGACCCCGGGCTACGACTGGAACGCGGCGCTGGCCGCCGCCGGCGTGGGCAACAAGCTGGACTACGTTATCGTCGCCCAGCCGAGCTACCTGACCGGCTTCAACGAGGTGCTGGCCAAGACCGACCTGGCGACCCTGAAGTCCTACTTCGAATGGCAGCTGCTGCGCGAATACTCGCCTTACCTGTCGAAGGCGTTTGTCGACGCCAACTTCGCCTTCTACGGCACGACCCTGACTGGCGTGACCGAGAACCGTCCGCGCTGGAAGATCGGCGTCTCGGTCGTCGAAGGCGCGCTGGGCGAAGCGGCCGGCAAGCTGTACGTGGCCAAGTATTTTCCGGCCGAGCGCAAGGCGCGCATGGAAGAGCTGGTGAAGAACGTCACCGCCGCCTACAAGGAAAGCATCGACCAGCTCGACTGGATGACCCCGGCCACCAAGGTCGAAGCCCAGGCCAAGCTGGCGAAATTCGTGCCGAAGGTCGGCTACCCGAACAAGTGGCGCGACTACTCGAAGCTGGCGATCCGCGCCGACGACCTGGTCGGCAACGTGAAGCGCGCTTCCGAGTTCGCCTACAACCGCAACATCACCAAGCTGGGTAAACCGATCGACCGCGAAGAGTGGGGCATGACGCCGCAGACCGTGAACGCCTACTACAGCAGCTCGATGAACGAGATCGTGTTCCCGGCCGCGATCCTGCAGCCGCCGTTCTTCGACATGCGCGCCGACGACGCCGTGAACTACGGCGCGATCGGCGCCGTGATCGGCCACGAGATCGGCCACGGCTTCGACGACAAGGGCAGCCAGTCCGACGGCGAAGGCAACCTGCGCAACTGGTGGACCAAGGAAGACCGCGACGCCTTCCAGAAGCGCACCGACATGCTGGTCAAGCAGTACAACGGCTACAGCCCGATCCCCGGCTACAACGTCAACGGCGAACTGACCCTGGGCGAGAACATCGGCGACAACTCGGGCCTGGCGATTGCCTATAAAGCCTACAAGATCTCGCTGAAGGGCAAGCCCGCTCCGGTGATCGACGGCCTCACCGGCGACCAGCGCTTCTTCATGGGCTTCGGCCAGGTGTGGCGTTCGAAGATGCGCGAAGCGCAACAGATCGTGCAGGTGAAAACCGACCCGCACTCGCCGGGCCAGTTCCGCGCCAACGGCACCGTGATGAACCATCCGGCCTTCTACGAAGCCTTCGGCGTGAAAGAAGGCGACAAAATGTACCTGGCTCCAAAAGATCGCGTCTCGATCTGGTAAAGTCTTCAGGCTGATCATGCAGAAAGCCCGTATCTACAGGACGTATGCATGTCTGACCTGACGGAAAAAAGCGGCCGGCGCTCAAGAGGCGCCGGCCGATTTCATTCAAAACAATGGAGAGACAGATGAAAAAACACATGCTGAGCGCCCTGACGCTGGCGCTGATCGCCGGCTTTGCCCAGGCCGAAGGAGCCGCCGGCGCAACCGCCAAGAACGCGAAAGCACCGGTGCTGTCGGCCGGTATCGCGACCGAATACATCGAAGCGTCCGTGCGCCCGCAGGACGACTTCTTCGAATACCTGAACGGCAAGTGGCTCAAGACCGTCGAGATTCCGGCCGACAAGTCGAGCTGGGGCTCGTTCATGAAGCTGCGCGACGACACCCTGCCGCAGCTGCGCGCGATCATCGAGCGCGCAGCCGCCGACAAGAACGCCGCCGCGGGTAGCGAAACGAAGAAGATCGGCGACTTCTACGCCAGCTTCATGGATGAAGCCAAGCTCGAGCAACTGGGCATCACGCCATTGAACGGCGAACTGGCGAAGATCGCCGCGATCAAGGACAAGTCGGAACTGCCGGCCGTGCTGGCGCGCATGGTCAAGCTGGGCCTGGAAGTGCCGGTGGTGTTCTACATCCACCAGGACGCCAAGGACTCGACCAAGTACGTCGCCGACCTGTACCAGGCCGGCCTGGGCATGCCGGACCGCGACTACTACCTGAAATCGGACGACGCCAAGCTGGCCGACGCGCGCGCCAAGTACCAGCAGCACATGGAGAAGATGCTGACCATGGCCGGCGACAAGAACGCCGCCGCCAATGCGAAAGCCATCCTCGATTTCGAGACCGAGATCGCACGCGTGCAGTGGACCAAGGTCGAGAACCGCGACCCGGTCAAGACCTACAACAAGGTCGAGCTGGCCAAGCTGGCCGAAGTGGCGCCGGGCTTCGACTGGAAGTCCTGGCTGGAAGGCGCCGGCATCGCCGGCAAGACCTCCTACGTCATCGTCAGCCAGCCGACTTACCTGAAAGGCTTCGCGGAAGTGGCGGGCAAGACCTCGCTCGAGACCTGGAAGGCCTACCTGCAGATGCACCTGATCGACGCCTACGGCAGCTACCTGTCGAAGAACTTCGCCGAGCAGCGCTTCGCCTTCTACGGCACCACCCTGTCGGGCGCGCCGCAGCAGGAACCGCGCTGGAAGCGCGGCGTCGGCGCGGTCGAGCGCAGCCTGGGCGAAGCCGTCGGCAAGCTGTACGTGGCCGAACACTTCCCGGCCGAGCGCAAGGCGCGCATGGAAAAGCTGGTGGCGAACCTGCTGGCCGCGTATAAAGAGTCGATCAACACCCTTGACTGGATGAGCCCGGCGACCAAGAAGGAAGCGCAGGCCAAGCTGGCCAAGTTCACCCCGAAGATCGGCTACCCGAACAAGTGGAAGGAATACACTGCCCTGAACGTCTCGCGTGACGACCTGGTCGGCAACGTGATGCGTTCGCGCGAAGTCGAGTACAACCGCGAGCTGAACAAGCTGGGCAAACCGATCGACCGCGACGAGTGGGGCATGACGCCGCAGACGGTCAACGCCTACTACAACCCGGAACTGAACGAGATCGTGTTCCCTGCCTCGATCCTGCAGCCGCCGTTCTTCGACGCCAACGCGGATGACGCGGTCAACTACGGCGGCATCGGCGCCGTGATCGGCCACGAGATCAGCCACGGCTTCGACGACCAGGGCGCCCAGTACGACGGCGACGGCAACCTGCGCGACTGGTGGAGCCCGTCGGACCACAAGAACTTCAAGGCCAAGACCCAGATGCTGGTCGAGCAGTACAACGCCTACAGCCCGCTGCCCGGCTACCACGTCAACGGCGAGCTGACCCTGGGCGAGAACATCGCCGACAACTCGGGTCTGGCCATCGCAGCCAAAGCCTACAAGCTCTCGCTGAAAGGCAAGAAGGCGCCGGTGATCGACGGCCTGACCGGCGAACAGCGCCTGTACATGGGCTGGGCCCAGGTGTGGCGTTCGAAGATGCGCGAGCCGGCGCAGATCGCCCAGGTCAAGACCGACCCGCACTCGCCGGGCCAGTTCCGCGCCAACGGCACCCTGAAGAACCAGCCGGGCTTCTACGAAGCCTTCAAGGTCAAGCAGGGCGACAAGATGTACCTGGCGCCGAAAGACCGCGTGATTATCTGGTAAACGGTATGCACGATTAAAAAAGGGCCTTCGGGCCCTTTTTTGTTTTATATGAAATGCGCGCCGGCCCTGTCTTGATTCGAGAGGCCGCGTTCCGTTCTTCGATTCTTGTTTTGAAAGTTTAATGGGTATTTCTTAATTTATTGATTTTATTCAACTTTATTTGGAATTGGAAATAATTTCATAATGCGAATCGGGCGTTGTAATAAATAGCGTGTTCAAAATATAGCCGCGCACGCAACTGAATCCGGGGATAGGCGCATTTATAATCCTTGAATTATTTTTATCAGTTGACGGAGTAATAATGGCAGAGGCGAATCCCGGTTGGGCTATTGCGATTTTCGCGGCGCGCGAAACACCGCCGGTGCTGGCCGGCACCGTGCGCGCCGCCATCGCCGCCTGTGCCGGACGCCGGGCGACGATTGACGTCCTGATCAACGGGAATCCCCTGCTGGCCGAGCAGTTTGCCGACCTGGCGGCGTCGATCGCTCCCCATGCCTGCACCTTGCGCGTCTGGTCGATTGCGGCGCCCGACAAGGCGCATACCTGGAACGAATATGTCCACCGTATCTGGAACATGGACGCGAATGCGGGCGGTATCAGCTTTTTCATCGACGGCTATGCGCGCGTGAAACCCGATGCGCTCGAGGCAATCGAACGGCGTCTGGCGGCTGCCCCGAATGCCCTGGCCGCCAGTGGCGTACCGACGTGTGGACGCTCGGCCAGGCGCTTGCGCGAGCAGATGCTGGGCAAGGGGGGAATCCACGGCAATCTGTATGCGGTGACGGGCGAGGGGATGGCGGCATTACGGGAGCGGGGTTTCCGTTTGCCGCTCGGGCTGTATCGCACCGACCCGATGCTGGGCGCAGCCCTGACCTTCCGGCTGGATCCCGTGAACAGCCAATGGACCCGCGGCAGCGTGGTGGCCGTGGCCGATGCGACCTGGGATGTCGACGACATCTCGGCGCTGAACTACAAGAATGTCATCGCCTATTTCAAGCGCCGTTTGCGTCAGGCGCACGGCGTCCTGGAAAGCCGGGCATTCCGTGACCACATGTCGATCAAGCGGCTGCCTTTGCACTCCTTGCCCGCCACGTCGCAGGACATGGTCAACAACTGGCTCAAGGCCGAGCCGGAACAGGCGCGCTCCCTGTTTCGCAAACAGCCATCCTGCCTGTATGCGGCGCGCCAGTTGCGGCTTCCGCGCAATTGGTCGGCGACCCAGGTGGCGCCGGTGCTGTTGCGCAAGCGTAGCGGCGAAGAGGGACCGCGCCTGGCGCGCTGAGGCGATGCGGGTTGGTTGGCCTGTGACCACCCCGGCATGCGCTCAGGATGAAAAAAGCCCCGACGGCCTGGCGGCGGTCGGGGCGTGGTGCGCAAGCGGGGCTTAGCGCGGGATGATCGCGAACTGCGGGCTGTTGCCGTAGTTCGGCTTGACGCTGCGGCCCATGAACTTGGTCCAGCCGGTGGCGGCGTTCGGCAGGCGCGCATCGACGGCGTAGGCCAGGGCCGGCTGCATGTTCGACGGGTAGCCGCTCACGCTCGAGGAGTAGCCGGTCATCTCGCCCACCTTCAGGCCCAGGAAGGCGGCCATCTCGGCGCTGCCGCAGGCCAGGGCGCGGAAGCCTTCCGACTGGCTCGCCACAACCGACTCGGCCATGCTGGTGTACAGCGGGCTGGTTTCCGATTCGCGGATGTTCATCGAGTACAGCGAGGCGTCGATCCAGCACATGGCCGGGTCGGTCATGCGCAGCACCGGTGCTTTCGCCTTCCAGCTCAGCAGAGTCTTGGCGCCTTCGAAGCCCAGTTCCGCGGCGTGGCCGATGGCCGAGGTGAAGAAGTCGTCCTGCCACGGCGCGATACCGCGCTTGCTGTTGTAGATCACCGCGCTCTTGGTGTCGATCACGCCGAAGATGTTCGCAGCCGCATTATTGGTATAGGTTGCGTTGTACCAGTCCAGGTTGCTCTGCAGGATGCGGGTGAAGTGCGACTTCAGGCGATCGCTGTCCGGCGTGATGTAGGCCACTTCCGCCAGCGTGCGCATGGTCCAGGCCTGGCCGCGCACCTGGTCGCTGTAGACCAGACCCTGGATGTTGCTGCGGTAGCCAGGGTTCGACTGGAACACGTTGTACATGGCCCAGAACTGGAGCTCTTCCAGGTAGTAATAGTCGCCCGTCACCAGGTAGGGCAGGTAGGCAAAGCCCGGCTGGTGCGAGGTGTCGTGCTTGTTCGACGTCGCGCAGACGGTGGTCGGGCAGGACGGGAAGATCTCGTACTGGCCGGTCGCCGGATTCTTGGTGTCGCCCTTGGTGCCGAGCTTGGTCATGTACGGATAGTCGATCAGGCTGATCGGACGGTCCGTATTCTTGTCGCGGTAGTGCGCCGACCAGCTGCCGGCCAGGTCGGCCGTGCCCAGCGTGACGGTCTTGGCGCGCGGGTCCATCGACAGCAGGTAGGTCGCGGCCCAGCCCGGCATGAGGCCGAGGTCGTTACGTCCGCCGGTGCTCGGCATGTAGGGGTTGGCCAGGCCGACGCCCATCGGCTCGATAGCGGTGCCGGTCCATTTCGACATCAGGGTCTTGAGGGCCGATTCCGGGGTCACCGCGCTCTGGTCGTAGTTCGGCACCGCGCGGCTGGCGATCAGGTAGGCGCTGTTGTGGCGCACGTGCACCTGCGGCTCGTCGCCCCACCAGAACAGTTTGCGCCAGCGGCTGTGGTGCAGGTGGGTCAGGGCCGGCTTCACATACACTTCCTGGCCGCGCACCACGACCTTGGCGTCATACGTGACGTTGCTCGGGTTCGGTTCGTAGGCCCAGTTGTTTTCCAGGGTGACGTCGACGCGGGCCTTCTTGATGCTGTCGTACCAGCGGATCGCGAAACGCGCCGTCAGGTGCGGGTGCTCCTGGCCGCCCTCGGTGCGCAGCGGCGCCGAGACCTGCCATTCGTTGGCGACAGCGCCCGACAGCCAGGTGTTGTATTTCCAGCCGCTCTTGATCATGTCGTCGGCCGACGCCTTATATTCGACGCCGTCGATGGTGGCGTGCACCGAGGAGCTGAAGCCGTTCGACAGCAGCACTTTCGGCGACAGGGTGCCCGGGTTGATCGGCGCGTTGGTCTTCATCAGCGACATGGCGCGGACCTGGGAGGCAGCCAGGCCAGGCAGGATGCCCGACACGATGGCATGGCGCACCGAGCCGTCGGGGTGCAGCGCCTTGACGTCGAGCTGCAGCGGCACCTTGGTGCCGTCGTCGAGGCGGCCGACCAGCGAATAGCCTTGCGGCAGGTCGCCCATGGCGAATACCTGGCCGAAGGTGACCGGGGTGTTAACCTGGGCCACGCTGGTAGTGTTCTGGACGCGCACGTCGGTCACGACGCCGTACACGGCGTATTCGCCGACCGGTGCGATGGCTTCGGGCAGGGCTTCGTTGGTGGTGCCCGAGATGGGCGCGGTCGTCGGGCCGGCAGGCGCGGCGCCGGCCGGCGGAGCGGTCACGCCA
>DEKZ01000035.1:0-4448 GCA_002354135.1 Massilia sp. UBA2709
GTTTTTACACAGCCTGGGTCGATAGCGGCCGTGTTCGCACACGGACTGATGCCCATGGTCCAAGCGTCTCTTCCCGAAGACCTTTGTTCGCTTAGAGCAGCCATCTCGCAACTCATCGCCGATCGGCGAAGGCCGGCCACGTATTAATGATCCCACGGCTCTCACCCGGATCCTGTTGCTCCTCAAGACTGGAACACCTTGGGAATACTTGCCTCGGGAACTCGGCTGCGGCAGTGACATGACATGCCGGCCTCGACTTCACAACAACGCCCCCAACTCCACCTGTATCTTGATCATCGCCGGCAAGCACCGCTCCACCATCTGCTCCACCGGCAGGCGGCCCGCGTGCACGCTGACGTTCATCGCCGCCACCACCTCCCCGCGGAAGTTGCGCAGGGGGACGGCGATGGTACGCAACCCCAGCTCCAGCTCCTGGTCGACCAGCGCGTAGCCTTGCGCCCGCGCCCGTGCGATCTCGAGCAGGAGCCGCTCTTTGTTGACGATGGTGTGCCGGGTAATCTGCTCGGGCTCGGCGCGTTCCAGGAAGCGCGCGATGCTCTCCTGCGGCAGGCTGGCCAGCAGCATGCGTCCGTTCGCCGTGCAATAGGCCGGTACGCGCGTGCCCGGCTGCAGCGTGGCCGACACCAGTTGTCCGGCGCTCACCGCCGCCACGCAGACCAGCTGGTCGTGGTCCAGCACGCCGACCGAGGCCGCCTCCCCCAGCGAGTAGGCCAGCCGGTACAGCAGCGGCTGGACGATGCGCGGCAGGCGCGCCGAGTGCAGGTAGGACTGGCCCAGGCGCAGCACGGCCGGCGTCAGCGAGAACAGCTTGTTCTCGTGGCGCATGTAGCCGAGGTGGGTCAGCGTGATCAGGTAGCGGCGGGCGGCGGCACGCGTCAGGCCGGTCGCTTCGGCCACCTCGGCAATCGACAGCCGCGAGCGTTCCTGGTCGAAGGCTTCGATGACTTTCAGGCCCTTCTCGAGGCCGGCGACGAGGTCGCGCTCCAGCGGGAGTTCGGTTTCCTGGCTCATGTCAGCAGATAATCACGCATTTGTGCGAGTATCGCACACTTTGTGCGCCAGGCGGATACCTCGCCACCTCGGCCGCTTGTGAGGGCTGGGGACTTTGCCTACCATTTTCGGCATCGCCAAGACCAAGGAGACACGCCGTGAAATTCGACACCATCGAACCGGGCATCTGGCCGGAACTGATCTACCCCGCCTACAAATCCACCGTCAAGCGTGGACCGCTCCAGCCCAACCTGCGCATCGAGGCGCCGGTGCCCGTCACCCAGAACATCGTGGCCGCGCCGCGCATCCTGCTGCCGCACGACGCCGACCTGACCGTCCATGGCGAGAGCGAGCCGCTGGGCGAGAAAATCGTCGTTACCGGCCGCGTGGTCGACGAGGACGGCAAGCCGGTGCGCAACTCGCTGATCGAAGTTTGGCAGGCCAACTCGGCCGGCCGCTACTGGCACAGCAAAGACCAGCACGCCGCGCCGCTCGACCCGAATTTCCACGGCCTGGGCAAGATGCTGACCGACGACGACGGCCGCTACCGCTTCGTCACCATCAAGCCCGGCCCCTACCCCTGGGGCAACCACGACAAGGCCTGGCGCCCGGCCCACATTCACTTCTCGCTGTTCGGCAACGTGTACGCCCAGCGCCTGGTGACCCAGATGTACTTCCCGAACGACCCGCTGTTCGACTACGACCCGATCTTCCAGAGCGTGCCCGACGAAGCCGCGCGCCAGCGCCTGATTTCGCGCTTCAGCCTGGAGCACACGGTCGGCGCCGAAATGCTCGGCTACGAATTCGATATCGTCCTGCGCGGACGCAACGCCACGCCGATGGGCCTGTAAGGAGAACACCATGACGAACATCACCACCTCGCAAACCATCGGCCCGTTCTCGCACGAAGCCTGGAAATGGGCGTCCGACGCTTCCACGCCCGGCGCCCAGAAGATCGACGGTCCCAGCGTCCTGGTCAGCGGCGTCATCTACGACGGCGACGGCAACCCGATCAACGACGCCCAGATCGAAGCCTGGACGCCGGAGGGCGCGGCGCTCGAATCCGAGCACCTGGTCCCGGGCTTTCGCCGCGTGCCCAGCGGCGCCGACGGCGAGTTCAGCATGCGCGTGCCCCAGCCGGCCACGCGCGGCGAGCCGCTCATGTACGTCACCGTGTTCGCGCGCGGCCTGGTCAAGCACCAGTTCACCGCGGTCTTCCTCGAGGACGACACGGGTCTCGCCCAATCCGCCATCCTGAACCAGGTGCCGCAGGAGCGCCGCGCCACCCTGCTGGCGCGCAAGACCGGGGACGGGCAGTATCATTGGGACATCTGGATGCAGACCGAGAAGGAAACGGTTTTCTTCGACTACGCCTAAGCAGTAAAGAACAGGAGCTTTAGTGAGTGTTTCGATCTTCGACAGTTTCCTGACCACGTCCGACATGATCGCCGCCTTCGACGACGCGGCGTTCGTGCAGGCCATGTTCCGTTTCGAGGCGACGCTTGCCCGGGCCCAGGCCGAGGAAGGCCTGATCCCGAAGGAAGCCGCCGCCGCGATCGCGGGCGTGTGCAAGGCCGAGCTCTACGACATCCCGGCCCTGATTGTCGCCGGCCGGCGCGCCGGCAGCCTGGCCATCCCCCTGGTCAAGGAACTCACCCGCAGCGTCGCCCTCTACGACCAGGCGGCCGCCCGCCACGTCCACTGGGGCAGCACCAGCCAGGACGTGATCGACACTGCCATGGTGCTGGTCACGCGCGACGCGCTGCAGCTGCTGGACGACGGCCTGCACGACCTGTGCGGCCATCTGCTGCAACTGGCGGAAGCCCACCTGGCGACGCCGGTGCTGGCGCGCACGCTGATGCAGCCGGCCCAGGTGACCAGTTTCGGCTTCAAGGCCGCCGGCTGGCTCGCGCCCCTGGTGCGCGCACGGGCCCAGCTCCGGGCCGCGGCGAGCCGCGCGCTGCAGTTGCAACTGGGCGGCGCGGTCGGCACCCTTTCCGTGATGGGCGAGCGCGGCGCGGCGGTGGCCGAGCGCATGGCGGAGGACCTGCACCTGAAGGTGCTTGACGCCACCTGGCATACCCAGCGCGACGAATGGGTGCGCCTCGGCATGGAGGTGGCAGTCCTCACCGGCAGCCTGGGCAAGCTGGCGACCGACCTGAGCCTCATGGCCCAGGGCGAAGTTGCCGAACTGGCCGAGCCTTCGGGCGGCGGGCGCGGCGGCTCCTCGGCCATGCCGCACAAGCGCAATCCGGTGTCCTCGATGATCACCATCGCCGCAGCGCGCCGCACGCCCCAGCATGCGGCGGCCCTGCTCGCGTGCATGAACCAGGAACACGAGCGGGGCCTGGGCAACTGGCAGGCCGAACTGGCCGAGTGGCCGAACCTCTTCCTGTCGGCCCACGGCGCCCTGCGTGCGCTGGACGAAGCCTTTGCCGGCCTGAAGGTCGACAGCGAGCGCATGCTGCGCAATATCGCCTCCCTGCACGGACTGGTGTTCGCGGAAGCCGCCTCGAGCTACCTCGCCGGCGCGATCGGCCGCCCAAAGGCGCACGCCCTGCTCGAGGAGCTGAGCGGACGCGCCGCCGGCGGCCAGCAGGGCCTGGACGCACTGCTGCTTGAGGCCGTGCAGGCCGACGCCAGCCTGTCGGCGCACGTCGATCCGAAGCAGCTGGCTTCCCTGTTCGATCCGTATGCCGCCGCCGCGCCGGCGCGCCGCCTGGCCGAAGGCCAGCTGCAGGCCCTGCGCGCGAGCATGGCCACGTTCGGCTCCACCCACCCTTTTCACGAGTAGATCACACGTATGAGTTTCGATCCCCTGGACCATGACTTCGAACGCGGCCTGCAGAACCGCCGTAACGTGCTCGGCGACGCCTGGGTCGACCGTTCACTCAGCAAGGCCACCGGCTTCAACGCCGACTTCCAGAACTTCATCACCCGCTACGCCTGGAACGAGATCTGGGGCCGGCCGGGCCTGGACCACAAGACCCGGCGCGCGATCGTCCTGTCCATCACCATCGCCCTCGGGCGCTGGGAAGAGTTCGAGCTGCACGTGCGCGCGGCCCTGCTGGGCGACGAGGACAGCCGCCTCACGCCGGACGAAATCAAGGAAATCCTGATGCAGTCGGCGATCTACGCGGGCGTGCCGGCGGCGAACACCGCCTTCACCCACACCCTGCAGATCCTGCGCGAGGTCGGCGAGCAGATCGGCTACACGCTGGAGCCGGCCGCGCCTGCGGATGCGGCGCACACCGGCATCGGCCGCGAAGGCCGCACGGCCAGCAGCCCGGTGCTGCACTACAGCGTGCGCGAGCCGAGGAGCGGCAAGGTGCCGCGCCACACCGTGGTGCTGAGCCATGCGCTGGGCTGCGACCTGACCATGTGGGACGCCCTGGCCAACGCGCTGGCCCAGGACTGCCGCGTGATCGCCTACGACC
>DEKZ01000035.1:4517-5350 GCA_002354135.1 Massilia sp. UBA2709
GTCGGCCTGTCGATGGGCGGCATGGTCGGCCAGGAGCTGGCCCTGCGCCATCCCGCGCTGGTCCAGGCCCTGGTACTGGCCAACACCACGAGCGGCTATCCGGACGCCGCGCGCGCCGTCTGGGAGCAGCGCATCGCCACCGTGCGCGAACAGGGCATCGAGGCGATCGCCGATGCGGTGATGGGCCGCTACTTCCACGATGGCTTCCGCGCCCACAAGCCGGGGACGGTGGCGCGCTTCCGGCGCCGCGTGGTCAGCACCGACCCGGTGGGCTATGTGGGCTGCTGCAATGCCGTCGGCCAGGTCGACACCACGGCGCGCCTGGCGCAGGTGGACGCGCCGACCCTCGTCATCGCGGGGGAGCTGGACCAGGGCACGCCGGTGGCGATGGCGCAAACGCTGGCCGACGCCATCCCGGGCGCCCGGCTGGTGGTCCTGCGGGACGCCTCGCACCTGAGCGCGATCGAGCAGCCGGCTACCTTCGCGCAGGCGGTCGCCGGGTTCATCGACGGGCTCTGACGACAGCCCCTGCCTGTAGTGCTAGGATGACGGGACCATACGCGTAACCACAGGAGCGCACATGTCCCTTCATCCCGAGCACACCTACGTTCACCTCGCGCCGGACGGCACGGCGCAGCAACTCGACGGCGACGGCTTCTGGCGCCTGCCCCCGGAAGAGTTCGCGCAGTACGGAAAAGGCTGGCTGATCAGCGAATTTGCCTACACCCGCGACTGGCCGAACTGGGAAATGCACCCCGAGGGCGACGAGTTCGTCTACCTGCTGTCCGGGGCGGTCAACCTGCTGTTCGAGCAGGACGGCGAGATCGTCACGG
>DEKZ01000156.1 GCA_002354135.1 Massilia sp. UBA2709
GGCGGCGCGTGGTCCGGTGCAGGAGCGTCAGCCCAAGGTGCTTTTCCAGGCGCGCGATGGTGCGCGAGACACCCGAGGGTGTCTGGCCGAGACGCTCGGCCGCGCCTGAAAACGAGCCCGCATCCATGACGGCGGAGAAGGTAATTAATGCCTCTACGTCGATCATTCGTGACTCCCAGTCAAAAGTGTATTGTACGGCAAAGGATTTTTCCATCGCCGCGAATCGCGCACACTGCAGCCTTTCTTTTCACGGAAGGCTCACACCATGCCACTCGCACTATGGGCGCTCACCCTGAGCGCCTTCGCCATCGGAACGACGGAGTTCGTGATCGTCGGCCTGATTCCCGACGTCGCCGCCAGCCTCGGCGTCTCCCTGCCCTCGGCCGGCCTGCTCGTCAGCCTTTATGCGCTCGGCGTCGCTGTCGGCGCCCCGGTGCTGACCGCTCTCACGGCACGCGTGCCGCGCAAGCGCCTGCTGATCGGCCTGATGCTGCTGTTCACCGCCGGTAACCTGGTGGCCTCGGTCGCGCCCGGCTACGCCGCGCTGATGGCGGCGCGCGTGCTCACCGGCCTGGCCCACGGCGTCTTCTTCTCGATCGGCTCGACGATTGCCACCAGCCTGGTGCCGAAGGAAAAGGCGGCGCGGGCGATTGCCCTGATGTTCACGGGCCTCACCGTGGCACTGGTGACAGGCGTGCCATTGGGCACCTGGATCGGCCAGCAGTTCGGCTGGCAGTCGACCTTCCTTGCCGTCGCCCTGCTCGGCGTGATCGCGATGATCGGCAGCGCCATCCTGGTGCCGAGCAATATCGGTGGCGCCAAGCCGGCCAGCCTTGCGGCCCAGTTCGCGGTGCTCAAAAAACCGCGCCTGCTGCTGGTATATGCCATCACCACGCTCGGCTACGGCGGCTCCTTCGTCGCCTTCACCTATCTGGCGCCGATCCTGCAGGACGTGGCCGGTTTTGCCGCCTCGAGCGTCGGCCTGGTGATGCTGGTGTATGGCGTGTCTGTCGCGGCCGGCAACATCTGGGGCGGGCGCCTGGCCGACCGCAAGGGTCCGGTGCGCGCCCTGCAAATCGTGTTCGCCCTGCTCGCCGCCGTGCTCGCCGTGCTGACCTTCACCGCGCCGCATCCGGTGCTGGTGGTCGCCACCGTGCTGGCCTGGGGCGCGGTCGCCTTCGGCAACGTGCCCGGACTGCAGCTCTACGTGGTGCAGCGCGCCGAGAAGGATGCGCCGCAGGCGCTGGACATGGCCTCGGGCCTGAACATCGCCGCCTTCAACCTCGGCATCGCCCTCGGCGCCTGGGGCGGCGGGCTCATCGTCGAGAACCTCGGCCTGATGGCCACCCCGCCGATCGGCGCGGCGGTCGTGGCCGGCGCCCTGGCCTTGACCACGCTCGCCGGCCGCCTCGACCGGCGCGACGCTGCCCATGCTTCCCGGCCGCAGGCGCAGCGCGAAGCGGAACTCGTTTAACCAACACAAAAAAGGACATTATATGAACAAGCACATGCCCCACATCGGCGCAGGCACCTTCCGCCTGCAAGGCCAGCAGGCCATCGACAGCGTCGCCAACGCCCTCGACCTCGGCTACCGCCACATCGACACCGCCCAGATCTACGGCAACGAGGCCGAGGTCGGCCAGGCGCTCCAGGACAGCGGCATGCCGCGCGGCGAGGTCTTCGTCACCACCAAGATCTGGACCGAGAACCTGTCGAGCGCTGCGCTGATTCCCAGCCTGGAAGAGAGCCTGCGCAAGCTGCGCATGGAAACGGTCGACCTGACCCTGATCCACTGGCCTTCTCCCGGCGCCGGCGTGCCGGTGGCCGAGTCGATGCGCGCCCTGCTGGAGGCGCGCGAACGCGGCCTGACGCGGGCCATCGGCATCTCGAACTTCACGATCCCGTTGATGGTTGAGGCCATCGACGCGGTCGGCGCGCAGAACATCGCCACCAACCAGGTCGAGCTCCACCCCTACCTGCAGAATCGCGCCGTGGCCGCCTTTGCGCGCGAGCACGGCATCCACGTCACGGCCTACATGCCGCTCGCCTACGGCAAGGTGCTGAACGACCCGGTCATCCTCGGCATCGCCGAGCGCATGGAGGCGACGCCGGCCCAGGTGACCCTGGCCTGGCTGCTGGACAAGGGTTACGCCGTGATCCCGTCCTCGACCCGCCGCGCCAACCTCGAGAGCAACCTGGCATCGAACCGCATCGCACTGGACGCGGACGCCATCGCCGCCATCGACGCGCTCGAACGCGGCGAGCGCCTGGTCAGCCCGGACTTCGCGCCAGAATGGGATGAATGAGCGGGATTGAACAGGCTCAGCTATCCAGTTCCGGATAGCGGCGGAAAATCCCGTCCTCATTGAAGGGAATGCGCCTGCTCGAGGCCAGGTAGGCGGCAATGCGCGGCCGAGCGGCCACGCGTTGCCGCAGTTCTTCCAGCTGCGGATGACGCTTCAGCTCCCGCGCCGTCGCCTTGGGAAAGGCATAGTCCAGGCCCTCGATCGCCTGGAACAGCGACAGGTCGGCATAGGTACACTGCCCCAGCAGGTAATCCTGCTTCCCCAGCACCTGTGCGAAATAGCCGAGGAACTTCGGGATGCGCTGGGCCGTGAATTCCTGCGCGCGGCGCAGCGCCTCGGCTTTCTGGTCTTCGTAGTAGAGCGAGGCGCCGACCGGATGGTGGGTCTCGTGGGCTTCGCCGACCAGGTCGGCAATCGTCAGCTGCAGCTGGTGGGTCCAGATCCGCCCCGCCGGGTCGCTTGGCGCCAGGCCGTGGCGCTCGCCGAGGAACATCAGGATGGCTGCGGTCTGGCCGATGGTCATGCCGTCGACCCGCAGGAAAGGCGGCGCGAAGGCAGGCCGCGCGTCTTCCTTCAGGGCCGCCATCAGCTTCTCCACGCCCTTCGGTCCGCGCGCCACGTCGACATACTCGACGCCCGCCTCCTCCAGCGCCAGCCGCACGAATTCGCCGCGGCCCTGGATGCCGGGCCAATAGAACAGTTCGCAAGCCATGGTGTCCTCCGCCGTGATGAACCGGCAGTATCGGACAAAAAACGGCGGGAGCGCGCGCGACTCGTGCTATTCTGGCAAGAAACTCATTGAAGAAAAGCACACCTGGAGGAGCCATATCGTGGTCGCGAACCGTCGTCATAGCGCCGATAAAATTGCCTCAGAGAATCTATTTCCGTTGAGCAATATCACCGCCAGCGCCGGGCAGGTGGGACACCATAGCGTGAACCACCGCCTACAACGGAGCGCCACCATGATTTTCGCTCACCTGACCAAACACTGGCAGGCCAGCCGCCAGCTTTCGCTTACCTCTCGCATGATGTCGGTCCTGCGCAGCGCCCGCGTGCTGCTGTTCTGGCGCGACCATGCCGCGCTGTGCCAGCTCGACGTCATCCGCAATTATGTCGCCCGGGCCAGCAGCGACGACGTCTTCCACCATTTGAGCCACCGCGATTACCTGGTCAAGGGCCTGAGCAGCCGCCAGCGCGTGCAATGCGTGCTGTCGCATTACCGCTTCGAGGAAACCAGTTTCGATGCCGCCTACAAGCAGGCCGTGTACGCGAACGGCGGGCTGGCGCTGTGGCAGCACGAGGCCAACGGCAGCCATTTCCTGATCCGCCTGGAGATGGCCTCGCGCATGAATGCCGAAGGCGACCTCACCATCGCCCTGGTCGCCGACGGCAAGGTGCTGCACCGCCTGTCCTTCTCCTGGGTCGACGGCGCGATCGCCGGTATGCCGTCGGGCCTGCTGCCCTTCATCGCCCGCAACCAGGGCCGCTGGACCGATTCCGGCGCAGCCTTCGAGGCTTTCGAGAACGCCTTCCCGAACAATTCGCCGAGCTTCTTCTGCTTCGCGGCCATGCAGGGCGTGGCGCAGGCGGTCGGCGTGGAGCAGGTGGTGGCGGTGAAATGCACCGCCCACATCGCCTACGACCCGCTGGAAGTCAAGCACTTCGCGAATGCCTATGACGGCTTCTGGAAGATCCTCGGCGGCAGCGAGATGGCCGGCGACACCTGGCTGATTCCCCTGCCCTTCTACCTGAAGCCGCTGGCCGACATGCCGTCCAAGCACCGCAAGCGCGCGGCCCAGCGCCGCGAGTACTGGCGCGCGATCGGCGACTCCGCGCGCGCCACCCTGCAGCGCCACCTGCTGCATGCGCGGGCGAATCGCGAGCATGCGGCGCCGCTGCGCGAAGCGGCGGAAGTTTGAGGTTTCCGTAGGATGGGCTCGTCATTGAGGCCACTGGACTCAATGCCCCCACGCGGTCGTGCCCATGAAAGCCGCAACGCAACCGGAACGCCCTCCACGCAAGCGTTGACAGCCAAACCCTCGCCGCGTTCGATCCCCCCTTGAGACCGCGTGGACACAGGCGTCCACCCTACAACACTCAAGCCTCCCGACTCGGCCCATGGCACCGTCTGCTCAACCGGCGAGACCGCGTGGGCTCAAGAGCCACCCTACGACACCGCGGATGCTCGACGGTATCGGGTCAAGCGCCGGCAGCCCCGTCCATTGACAGAACCACCACAGCTTCACAAGCCCGTGGTACACTCGCGCCTTCGCTAGGGGTCCTGGAATTCGCGTTCCGGGTGAGAGATACCCTTCGTACCTGATCTGGATAATGCCAGCGAAGGAAAGCGCAACGCAGTTCCTACCCTTGTTTGCCCTTCCCCCACGTTGGCTCCGGCTTTTTAGCAAAGCGCCGCGCCCGCGCGCGTCGCTCGAAACCTGAGCAAACCAATGAAACCTGTCTTCACGCATTCCCTCCTCGCCTGCGCCGTCGCGCAGGCGTTCGCCGCTTCTGGCTCCGCCTCGGCACAAACCGTGCAGGCCGAGCAGCCGATCGCATCGGTGGTCGTCACCGGCAGCAAGTGGACGGTCAGCGACCGCGCCAGCGTCGGCGGCTTCGCCGACATGCCGATCATGGACACCCCGGCCTCGATCAGCGCCTTCGGCCGCGAGCAGATGCAGAACCTGGGCATCCGCAGCGCCACCGACGCGCTCGCCTACGACGCCTCGGTCGGCGATGCCTACAATGCGGTCGGCTATGCCGAGCAGTTCTCGGTGCGCGGCTTCATGCTGAACAATAACTCTGGCTACCGCAAGGACGGCATCGCCATTCCGGCGGATACGCAAATCCCGCTGGAAAACAAGGAACGCCTGGAGCTGCTCAAGGGCGTGGCCGGCATGCAGGCCGGCCTGGCGGCGCCGGGCGGCATCCTGAACTTCGTCACCAAGCGCCCGACGAACACGGACCTGCGTTCCGTGACCGTCGAAGCGCGCGAACGCGGCACGCTGTACGGCGCCGTCGACCTGGGCGGCCGCTTCGAGGACAAGCGCTTCGGCTACCGCGTGAACGCCGCCGCCGAGCGCCTGCGCTCCTACGTGAAGGGCGCGGATGGCGAGCGCCAGTTCGTGTCCGGCGCCTTCGACTGGCAGATCAGCCCCGACGCGCGGCTGGAGCTCGATGCCGACTTCCAGCACAAGGAGCAGATCACCGCGCCCGGCTACCAGCTCATTCGCGGCGTCGAACTGCCGCGCGGCGTCTCGGCCAAGACCCTGCTCAACGCCCAGCCCTGGACCAAGCCGGTCGACACCGACAGCGCCAACTTCGGCCTGCGCTTCGACTACCGCCTGAACGCCGACTGGCGCGCGCTGGTTACCGCCAACAAGCACTGGTTCAAGCGCGACGACTACACCGCCTTCCCCTACGGCTGCAGCAACGAGGGCGAAGGCTACTACCCGGGCTACTGCTCGAACGGCGACTACGACGTGTACGACTACCAGAGCGTGGGCGAGCGCAAGACCCCGTTCGGCGTCCAGGCCCAGGTCCAGGGCCGCTTCGCCACCGGCGCCCTTCGCCACGTGTTCACCGCCGGCCTGGGCTACGCAGAGCGTCACAACCGCTACGGCGAAGACGTCTACAAGTACGTCGGCTCCAGCAACATCTACGACAACCTGATCGTCGATCCGGCGCCGCCCGAGTTCACCACAGGTCCGGTCAGCGAACGCTTCACCGAGCGCGAGCGCTCCCTCTTCGTGCAGGACATCGTGACACTGACGCCGGAACTGGCGCTGCACGCCGGCCTGCGCTACACCAGGATCGCCAGCAGCCAGATCCCCGAACTCGAGCTGGGCTGGACGGCAAGCCGCGACAGCTTCGCGTTGCCGAGCATGTCGCTCGTCTACAGCCTCGCCCCGAACTGGAACCTCTACGGCACCGTCGCACACGGACTGGACGCGGGCGGCGTTGCCGACGAAGGGACGACCAACGAGAACGAGGACCTCGGCCCCTACCGGTCGAAACAGTTCGAGCTCGGCACCAAGGCCATGGTCGGCGACCTCGCCCTGACGGCGGCGCTGTTCCAGATCACCAAGGGCTTCGAATACGAGCGCGAGAACGGCGCTGGCATGCCGCGGACCTTCGTCCGCAACGGCGACCAGAAGCACCGCGGCTTCGAGCTGGCGGCCCAGCGCAATGCGGGCGACCTCACCTACGGCGCGACCCTGATGGCCCTGCGCGCGAAACAGGAAGGCACGGGCGATGCGCGCTACGACGGCAAGCGCGTCACCAATGTCCCCGAGCTGAAGACGACCCTCTGGGCCGACTACGCGGTGCCGGCGGTGCCGGGACTGAAAGTCAGCGGCCAGTGGCAGTACGCGGGCAAGAAGTCCTTCGATCCGGAGAACACGGTGTATGTGCCGGGCTACCACGTGTTCGGCCTGGGCGCCGCCTACGGCATGAAGATGGGATCGACCAAGGTCACCCTGCGTGCCCGCGTCGACAACCTGTTCGACAAGTTCTACTGGCGCGACGTCACCCAGCAACTGGGCGGCTACCTGCTGCCGGGGGCGCCGCGCACCTTCCGCGTGTCCGCGCAGTTCGACTTCTAAAGCCTGGCCAGCGCTTCCTCAACCTGCCGCACCCGCTGCGGCAGGTCTCCTTCTACCAACACGAACGGGATGCCCCGTTCGTTCAGCTCGGCCAGCACCATCCGGTGCACCATCTCGCGCACTTCTTCCGACTCGCGCTGCAGCCCGTCCGGTGTCCACGGGGTATCCGTCGCGGTCACCAGGGTCAGCGCGTAGTCGTGGCTGCGCGCCAGCGCCGCCAGGTAGTCATCCACCCTGCCCCAGTAGACGCGGCTGTACAAGGCCGTCATCAGCGGGGTGGTGTCGCAGAACAGATAGCGCCTCGCGCGCGCGGCGGCCGCATCCTCGCGCTCGCGCTGGGTGCGCGCGATGCCGAACTGGTCTGCCTCGAAAGGCACGCGTCCCATCGTATCGACGAATTCGCGCAGGTACTCGGGCACCCAGACGCTGCCGTAGCGCTGGGCCAGGGCCTCGCACAGGGTCGACTTGCCGCTCGACTCGGCGCCAAGGACGGCGATGCGCAGGACCTCACTCATCGTGCCACCTGCGCGATATTGCTCCAGGCGCGCAGCCCGCGCGCGGCCAGCAGCACGAAGACCGCGTACAGCACCGCCGTCACGTGCAGGTCCTTGAACAGGTAGAGGCCCACGTAGAGCACGTCGACCACGATCCACACGTGCCAGTTCTCGACCTTCTTGCGGGCCAGCAGGAGCTGCCCGACCAGGCTGCCGGCGGTGAGGAAGCCGTCCATGTGGGGCACGTCGGTGTTCGTGTAGTTCTTCAGGAACCAGGACAGCAGGAAGAAGCCTGCGCCCCAACCCGCGATGGCCCAGGCCCAACCCGCCCGGTCGAGCCGCGTCACCACCAGGCGGGTCTCCGCCGCGCCGCGCAGCCACTGGGTCCAGCCCCAGATCGAGGCCGCGATGAACACCAGTTGCAGGCCGCTGTCGCCGTACAGGCGCGCGTCGAAGAACACCACTGCATAGGTGGCCGATGAGGCGATCGAGAACAGCCAGGCCCAGTGGTTCTGGCGGACGTTGAGCAGCACGGTCGTCACCGCCAGGGCAAACGAGATCAGTTCGAGGGGCGTGGTGCTGAAACCGAGGACGGCGAGTGTTTCGTTCATGCGGCGATTCGATGGGAAGGCGGGACCGTGCGCGGACGGGACCATGGATGCATTCGGTGCTGCATTGCGCGTGCAGGCTGCGCCGCAGGTCAGCAGGCGATTATGCGAGCTGGCGCCGGAATGCGCAAGCCGAACCGTCCGGATCCGGACACCATTGTTCGCAGCCGGGCAGGTCCGGGCCGCCCTGCCCTCGCAGTACGGGGCAAAGCGTGCTGGCACGGCCCTTGCAATAGGGAAGAGCAAGAACAAACACCCACGCATCATGGACCAGGCTCTCGACCCCGCTTTCCTTCGCCGCCGCCGGCGCATCCGCATCCTTGCCGGCGTCCTGCTGTTCGCCTGCTTCGCCGCAGCCTGCTGGGGCATCAACCGCACGCTGCGGCCCAGCGTCGACGCTGCCGACATCGTCGTCTCGACGGTGCGCCGCGGCGACGTCGCGAATACCGTGAACGCCGCCGGCGTCGTCATCGCCGTGCACGAGGAAGTCGTGGCCAGCCCGGTCGTCAGCCGCGTCGCGAAGGTGCACGCCAAGCCGGGCCAGCAGGTCAAGGCCGGGGAGCTGCTGCTCGAGCTGGACGACCGCGAGATCCGCCTGGCGCTGGACGCCCTGCAGGAGCAGCTGGCGCAGCAGGAGAACCGCATCGCCCTGCTCAAGGTGGAGCTTGAGCAGAAGCACAAGCAGCTCGCCAGCAGCATCGAGCTGCTCGAACTCGACCTGCTGTCGGCGCGCGCCCGTCACGAGCGCAACCAGAAGCTGCGCCAGAGCGGCCTGGTCTCGGGCGAAGACCTGCTCGGGGCGGAGCTGGGCGTGAAACGCACCGAAATCCAGCTGCGCCAGCAGCGCGAGCAGATCGCCGACAGCCGCCGCGCCACCGCCGGCAGCGTCGATGCCGCAAACCTGCAGAAGGAAATTTTGAAAAAGCAGATCGCCCAGCAGGAACGCCTGCTGGCCCAGGCGCGCGTGACCGCGCCCTTCTCGGGCATGCTCACTTCGCTGGCCCAGGAGGAAGGCGCCGCCGTGGCCGCCGGCCAGTTGCTGGCGCGCGTGTCGGAAATGAACAACTACCGTGTCGAGGCGACCCTGTCGGACTTCCATGCGCGCCTGCTGGCGCCGGGCCAGATTGTCCGCGTCGAGCAGAACGGCGAGCGGCTCGCCGGGCGCGTGCACACCGTCCTGCCCGAGATCCAGAACGGCACCGTCAAGCTGCTGGTCGACCTGGCCCAGCCCCACCATCCCCTGCTGCGCAACAAGATGCGGGTCGACGTCAACATCGTCACCGACCAGAAGAACGGCGCCCTGGTGCTCGACGCCGGCGAAGCCTTCAACGGCAGCGGAAGCCAGCCGGCCTTCGCCGTGCTGGACGGCGTGGCGCGCAAGACCACCCTGCAGCTGGGCAGCAGCGACGGCAAGCTGGTCGAAGTGGTGTCGGGCGCGCGGCCTGGGGAGCGCTTCATCGTCTCGAACACCCGCGCCTTCAAGGACCTGGACAGCATCCGCATCAACGACTAACGACTATAACAAAGGGAAAACCATGATCAGACTGAACAAGGTCAGCAAGACCTACCGCACCGACAAAGTGGAAACCCTGGCCGTGAAGGACATCGACCTGCACGTCAGGAAAGGCGAATTCGTGGCCATGATGGGCCCCAGCGGCTGCGGCAAGAGCACCCTGCTGAATCTCATCGGCCTGCTCGACCGGCCGGGCCAGGGCAGCATCGAGGTCGAGGGCATCCCGATCACGCGCTACCGCGACAAGCAGGTGGCGAAGCTGCGCAACGCCACCTTCGGCTTCATCTTCCAGAGCTTCCACCTGATTCCCGACCTGCGCGTGATCGACAACGTCGAGCTGCCCCTGCTCTACCGCAGCATGGCGGCCGGCGAGCGGCGGCGGCTGGCGAAAGAAGCGCTGGAGAAGGTCGGCCTGGGCGCGCGCATGGACCACTTCCCGAACCAGCTCTCGGGCGGCCAGCAGCAGCGCGTGGCGATCGCCCGCGCCATCGTCGGCCAGCCCCAGGTGCTGCTCGCCGACGAGCCGACCGGTAACCTCGACAGCAGGATGGGCGCCGAAGTGATGGACATCCTGCTCAAGCTGAACGCGGAGGGAACGACGGTGGTCATGGTGACGCACGACGAGCAGGAAGCGCGCCGCACCAGCCGCATCGTGCGCGTGTTCGACGGCCAGCTGGTCGCGTAAGGAGAACCCATGCTCCGCAACTATCTTCTGACCGCATGGAAGGTCTTCATGCGCCGCAAGCTGTTCACGGCGATCAACCTGCTGTGCATCGTGCTCACGCTGGTCGTGCTGATGGTGGTGGCCTCGCTGCTGGAAACGGCCTTCCGCCCCTCCGGCGTCGAAGGCAGGAGCGAGCGCTTCCTGCAGGTGTTCATGATGCGCATGGACCACCACGAGAAAGGCAATATCAGCACCACCCCGCTCGGCTACAAGCTGATCGACAAATACCTGAAACCCATGCCTGGCGTCGAGCGCGTCGCCGCGGCCACCCTGCCCAGCGGGGTCGCGGTCTACCAGGGCGAGCGCGTAAGCGAGATGCAGATGCGCCGCGTCGACGCCGACTACTGGAAGATACTCGACTTCCGCCTGCTGGCGGGACGCCTGCCGACCACCGCCGACGATACCGCCGGCCACATGGTCGCCGTGCTCAACGCCAGCACGGCGCGCCGCCTGTTCCCGGGCCAGCCGAAGGCGGCGGTCGGCCAGCGCATCGATGTCAGCGGCCAGCACTTCGAAGTCGTCGGCGTGGTCGAGGACGCGATGCATGTGAATGCCTATGCCGACATCTGGGCGCCGATCAGCAGCTTCGCTTCGTCGGACTATCGCAACGAGCTGACCGGCATGTTCGTGGCCCTGATCCTGGCCGAGCGTGCCGCCGACCTGCCGCGCATCCGGCGCCAGGTCGAGCAGATCGCGAAGACCGTGGTCCCGGACGATCCGACACAATGGAAGAGGATCCGCTTCTGGGCCGACAGCAAGCTCGACATGTTTGCCCGCATCACGGTCGGCAGCGACGAAGAACTCGACTCCGGCGCCGGCAAACTGCTGGGCCTGATCGTCGGCGCCATGCTGCTCTTCATGCTGCTGCCGGCCCTGAACCTGGTCAACCTGAACACGGGCCGCATCATGGAAAGGCGGGTCGAGATCGGCGTGCGCAAGGCCTTCGGCGCCACCAGCACCCAGCTGGCGGTCCAGCTGGTGGTCGAGAACGTGCTGCTCTGCCTGGCGGGCGGCCTGGTCGCGCTGGCCCTGGCGGCCGGCGTGCTGGCCTGGCTCGAGCACATCCAGCTCATCAACTACATGAAGTACAGCCTGAACCTGGCCGTGTTCGGCTGGGGCATGCTGATCGCCACCGTCTTCGGCCTGCTTTCCGGGGTGCTGCCCGCCTGGAAGATGTCGCGCCTCGATCCCGTCCACGCCCTGAAGGGAGCTCTCTGATGTTGCGCCACCTGCTGAAACTGACCTGGAAGCGCAAGTCCAGGAACCTGATGCTGAGCCTCGAGATCCTGCTTGCCTTTGCCATCGTCTTCGGGGTCGCCGCCTTTGCGCTGCGCTACCTGCAGCTGTACCGGATGCCGCTCGGTTTCGACAGCACCGACGTCTGGTCGGTGACGATCCAGGCCGGGGACAACGGCAGGCAGCGCTTCGACGCCGGCGTCTACGACAGCCTGCGGCGCGGCCTGCTCGATCTGCCTGAGGTGAAGAGCGCCGCCTTTGCCAGCTTCGAGCCGTATGCGATGTCCACCTACTCGGGCTTCATGCGGCGTGACAGCCAGGCCCCGCAGGTCCGTACCGAGATGATCGAGGCCGACGACGCGCTGGCCGGCGTGCTCGGGTTGAACCTGGTCGATGGCCGCTGGTTCTCCGAGCGCGACAACGGCAGCGCCGCGCGGCCCGTGGTCATCAACCGCCGCATGGCCGAGGCCATGTTCCCCGGCGAGCGCGCGGTCGGCCAGCAGTTCATCGACGGCGAAGGCGCGAAAGCGCCGGTCACCTACCGCGTGGTCGGCGTGCTCGACGCATTCCGCGCCAAGGGCGAGCTGGCTACCCCGGTCAACTTCGCCTTCCTGCGCTTCGAGGCGGGCAAGACCGAGGAGGATGTGCGCACCATCGTGCTGAAGGTGAAGCCGGGCACCCAGCGCGATTTCGAAACCCGCCTGAACCGGCGCCTGAAACTGATTCGCAACGACTGGACCTACCGCATCACGCCGCTCTCCACCCTGCGCAAGACCATGCTGCATACGGGCGCCACGCCGTTGGTCGTAGTAAGCGTGATCGCCGCCTTCATGCTGGTGATGGTCGCCTTCGGCCTGTTCGGCGCCCTGTGGCAGAACACCACCGCGCGCATTCCCGAGATCGGCCTGCGCCGCGCGATCGGGGCCAGCGCCGGCCAGATCTACCGCCAGATCGTGCTCGAACAGTTCATGCTCAGTTCCATCGCCATCGCGCTCGGCCTGGTGCTCCTGGTGCAGTTGCCGCTCACCGGCGTGCTCGGCGAAAGCCTGAACTGGACCGTCTTCGCGCTGGCGGCAGGCCTGTCGATGCTTGTCATCTATCTGCTATCCTTGCTGTGCGCCCTCTACCCGGGCTGGCGCGCCAGCCGCCTGAGCCCGACCGAAGCGCTGCACTACGAATAGCACGAAGCGACAAGAAGAACAGCAAGAAGAGAGACACATCCACGATGGAAGCATCACGTATTCCGCGCATCCTGGTCGTCGACGACGACAGCGCGGTCCAGGTTTCGCTGGCGCTGCTGCTCAAGCAATCCGGCTTCGACGCCGCCTGCTGCGACGGCCCCGCCCAGGCGCTGGCGCTGCTGGCGGGCGAATCCTTCGACCTGGTCCTGCAGGACATGAACTTCTCGCTGCAGACCAGCGGCGCCGAAGGCCTGGCGCTGCTGGCCGAGATCCGCCAGCGCCACCCGGCCCTGCCGGTGCTCCTGATGACGGCCTGGGGCTCCATTTCGCTGGCGGTCAGCGGCATCAAGGCCGGCGCCGCCAACTTCTTCACCAAGCCCTGGGACAATGCGCAACTGGTGGAACTGGTGCGCGCCACGCTGGAGCTGGCGGGGGCGCCAGGCGCCGGCCCCACGCGCAAGTCGCTCGACAGCCGGTTCGACTTCACCAGCATCGTCGGCGAGCACCCGAAACTGCTGCGGGTGCTCGCCACCGTCGGCCAGGTTGCGCGCACGCGGGCGCCGGTACTGATCCTCGGCGAAAGCGGCACAGGCAAGGAGCTGGTGGCCGACGCCATCCACCGCAACAGCCCGCGTGCGGCCCAGCCCATCGTCAAGATCAACATGGGTGCGATCACGCCGACCCTGTTCGAGAGCGAGATGTTCGGCCACGTGCGCGGCGCCTTCACCGATGCGCGCAGCGATCGCAAGGGGCATGTGGCCAGCGCCGACGGCGGCACCCTGTTCCTGGACGAGATAGGGGAGCTGAACCGCGGCGACCAGGTCAAGCTGCTGCGCGTACTGCAGGACCAGCGCTACCAGCCGGTCGGCGCCAGCCGCAGCGAGCAGGCCGACGTCCGCGTAGTCTCGGCCACCAACCGCGAGCTGGCCGAACTGGTGGCCGCCGGCGAATTCCGCGAAGACCTGTTCTACCGCCTGAACCTGATCACGATCCGCCTGCCGCCGCTGCGCGAACGGCGCAGCGACATCCCGCTGCTGGCGCGCCACATCGCGGCCAGCGTGGCCGACAGCTACGGCCTGGGCGAGGTCAGCCTGAGCGCCGGCGCGCTGGAGTGGCTGTCGGCCCAGCCCTGGCCGGGCAATATCCGCCAGCTCAAGCAAACGCTGGAACGCACCCTGCTCCTGGCCGGCAAGGTCCAGCTGACGCAGGCCGACTTCGCCGCCGGCCAGGACGACGAAGCGGCGACAGGGACAGCAGGCGGCGCGGCGCGCCTGGGTGTGGACGGCATGACGCTCGAGCAGGTCGAACGCCACATGATCGAACAGGCGCTCGACCAGCACGGCGGCAACATCACGCGCGTGGCCAGGGCGCTGGGCCTGTCGCGCAGCGCCCTGTACCGCCGCCTGGAACGCCACGGCCTGGTCGAACCCGGCAGCGGCGAGGCCGAATGAACCTGCGCCTGCGCCTGGGCGCCTACCTGCTGGTCCTGCACCTGCTGCTGTTCGGCGCCGCGGCCCTGCTCCTGATCGAGCGCCCGGTCCTCTTCGTTGCCGCCGAGGCGCTCCTGCTGGCCAGCCTGGCAGGCGGCTTCTTCCTGCTGCGCCAGGCGCTGGAACCGCTCGGCTACACGCGCCGCTTCCACGACCTGCTGCAGGACCAGCACTACGCCAATCGCCTGGCTCCACCTGCCTCGCGCGAGCTCGAGGAGCTGGTCACCATGTTCAACACCATGCTGGCGGCCCTGCACCGCGAGCGCCTGGCCGCCGGCGAACAGCAGGGCTTCCTCGACCGCCTGCTGGAAG
>DEKZ01000024.1 GCA_002354135.1 Massilia sp. UBA2709
CGCCCGAACACCCGTATCCGGCCGCGCTCGACGACGCCCACACCTGCTACGAAGCCTTGCTCGAAAGCGGCGTCGCGCCCCGGGAGATCGTCTTCGCCGGCGACTCGGCCGGCGCGTCGCTGGCGCTGGCCCTGGCGCTGCGTCTTCGAAACGCCGGGCAAGCCCTGCCGGCCGGGCTGGCGCTGGTGTCGCCGGTGGCCGATCCCGGGCTGGACGGCGGAACGGTCGCCGCCAACGTCCGCATCGATCCCATGGTGCGCAAGGCCTGGGTCGCCCAGGGGCTGGCCTGGTACGCCTGTCCGCCCGAGGAAGGCGTTCATGCGCCGCTCGCCGGCGACTTGCAGGGTCTACCTCCGATGCTGGTGCAGGTCGGCGACCAGGAAATCCTGCACGGCGATGCGACACGCCTGGCGGCGCATGCAAGGCGCTGTGGCGTATCATGCCGGCTCGAGGAATACGAGGAGCGTTGGCATGTGTTCCATTTGCAGGCGTTCTACCTGCGCTCGGCGCAGGATGCAATCGCGCGCCTGGCCGAGTTCGCAAGCCGTTGCATCGAAGGCGGCGCAGCGTCCACGGCTGGTGGTGCAAGGGTTGCCGCCGCCGACGAGGTCGGCTCGCATTGACGCCCGGAACTGCGGCCGTGGCGGGGGGAGCATCGCGTGATTTTCGCGTTCGCCGCTGCCGCGGTCGTACTGCTGCACCTGGCATTCGTCCTCTTCGTCGTGTTCGGCGCCTTGCTGGTGGCGCGCTGGCGCTTGCTCGCCTGGCTGCACCTGCCGGCCGCGGCCTGGGGCTTTTTCGTGGAACTGACGGGGCGCGGCTGTCCGCTCACCGCATGGGAGAACCTGCTGCGCATGCGGGCCGGGCTGGAAGGCTATGGCGGGGGCTTCGTCGAACACTATGTACTGCCCCTGCTGTACCCAGGCAGCCTGACGCGCGAGATCCAGCTGGGACTGGCGGCCGGTGTCGTGCTCGTCAATCTCGTCCTCTATGGCTGGGTCTTCCTGCGGCCGGCCTGGCGTGTCCGCCGCGGCGCATAGCTGCGTGGTAACGTGCGGTCACCCCGGATGGCCGGTGCTATCCTCATCCGCAGGGCATGGGCCCGGTCGGGGTGGATTTATGGAGATACATTGATGACGACGGTAGGCGATTTTCTTCTTCAGCGGCTCGACGAATGGCAGGTGGAGCGCATCTATGGCTATCCCGGGGACGGCATCAACGGCATCCTGGCCGCCATGCGCCGCCAGGACCGCATTGCCTTCGTCCAGACCCGGCACGAGGAGCTGGCCGCCTTCATGGCCTGCGCCCACGCCAAGTACACGGGCGAGGTCGGGGTCTGCCTGGCCACCTCGGGACCAGGGGCGATCCACCTGCTCAACGGCCTCTACGACGCCAAGCTCGACCACCAGCCGGTGGTCGCCATCGTCGGCCAGCAAAAGCGCGCTTCGCTCGGCGGCAGCTACCAGCAGGAAGTCGACCTGGTGTCGCTGTTCAAGGACGTGGCGGGCGCCTTCGTGCAGATGGCGACCACGGCCGGCCAGATCCGCCACCTGGTCGACCGCGCCATGCGCACGGCCCGCAGCGAACGTTGCGTCTGCTGCGTCATCATTCCCTCGGACCTGCAGGACGAAGAAGCGGTGCCGACCCCGCCTCGCGAGCACGGCAACGTCCTGTCGGGCATCGGCACGCTGTCCTTCGCCCAGGTGCCGCCCCCGAGCGCACTGCGACAGGCGGCCGACATCCTCAACAGCGGCCAGCGCGTCGCCATCCTGGCCGGCGCCGGCGCGCATGGAGCGGCGGACGAGCTGGTCCAGCTGGCCGACCTGCTTGGCGCCGGCATCGCCAAGGGGCTGCTCGGCAAGATGACGGTGCCCGACGAGCTGCCCTTCGTGACCGGGTCGATCGGGATCATCGGCACCCGGGCCAGCTTCGACATGATGAACGAGTGCGACACCCTGCTGATGGTCGGCTCGAGCTTCCCGTATTCCGAGTTCCTGCCGGAGGAGGGCCAGGCGCGCGGTGTCCAGATCGACATCGACCCGAAGATGGCCAGCCTGCGCTACCCGATGGAGGCGAACCTGATCGGCGACGCGAAGGCGACGCTGCAGGCCCTGATCCCGCTCCTGGAGCGCAAGCAGGACCGCAGCTGGCAGGAGAAGATCGAACACACGGTGCGCGCGAGCTGGCAGGTACTCGAACGCCAGGCCATGCTGGAGACGCCCGAACTCAACCCCCAGCGCGCCTTCTGGGAGCTGTCGCAGCGCCTGCCCGAGGACGCGATCCTGGCCGGCGACTCGGGTTCGACCACCGCCTGGTATGCGCTCGACATACGGGCGCGTTCGCGCATGCTGGGCTCGCTCTCCGGCGGCCTGGCCACGATGGGCTCGGCCATGCCGTATGCCTTCGCCGCGAAAATGGCGCACCCGGGGCGGCTGGTGGTCGCCATGGTGGGCGACGGGGCCATGCAGATGAACGGCATGAACTGCCTGATCACCGTCGCGCGGCACTGGCAGGACTGGAGCGACCCGCGCCTCATCGTGCTGGTGCTGAACAACCGCGACCTGAACTTCGTCACCTGGGAACAGCGCGGCATGGCGGGCGAACCGAAGTTCGAGGCTTCCCAGCAGTTGCCCGACCTGGCCTACGCCGATTACGCGCGCCTGCTTGGGCTGGACGGGGCCCGGGTCGAGCGTCCCGAGCAGCTCGGCCCGGCACTGGACGCCGCTTTTTCTGCCAAGAAACCTTTCGTCCTGGACATCGTCAGCGAGGCAAATATCCCTCCCTTGCCACCCCACATTACCCGCTCCCAAGCCAAACAGTACTACGACGCCATCGAAAAAGGCGAGCCGGAAGCCGAAGCCGTACGGCGGGCGCTTGCTCAACAGGGGTTGACGGAGCAATAATGCGGAGGTGCTGGCTTATTGTTATCGCTCGAGAGGCGCGCGTGTAAGGACGCGGCGGTCAACGGGGTAGGTCGATAGGCGCCTGGCTGCATAGCGGGCGCCTTCTTTTTATCCAGTGATGGCGATACCCGGTGCCGCCGGCGCGAGGCGCCAGGCGGAGGACGGCAGGCGTGCGTGAAAATGGGCCGGCGAAAAACAGAAAGGCTGCAGGAAAACGGGAAAGGCATGCCGGCTACGCTCCGGCCCCTTCCGAGAGGAGACGATAATGCATAACCAGGAGAACATGCAGTGAGTATTTTTAGGACGAAAAACCTCGATGCCATGGTGGCGGGCAGCCGCACCCCGGGCGGGCTGAAGAAGGTCCTCGGACCGATGGACCTGGTCCTGATGGGTATCGGGGCAATTGTCGGCACCGGTATCTTCGTGTTGACCGGCACCGGCGCAGTCACGGCGGGCCCGGCGCTGACGGTTTCCTTCATCATCGCCGCCATTGCCTGCGGCTTCGCAGCCCTGTGCTATGCGGAGTTCGCTTCCAGCGTTCCCGTGGCCGGCTCGATCTACACCTATTCCTACGTCACCCTGGGCGAAATCGTCGCCTGGATGATCGGCTGGGACCTGCTGCTCGAATACGGCCTGGCGACCTCGACGGTCGCGGTGGGCTGGTCCGGCTATTTCCAGTCGCTCCTGAAGGGCATCGGCATCGTGTTGCCGGAAGCCTTGCGCGCCGCTCCCGGCGCCGTCCCGGGCGTGGCCACCGTCTTCAACCTGCCGGCCTTCCTGATCATGATGGTCCTGACCTTCATGCTCTCGCTCGGCGTGCGCGAGTCGGCCCGTGTCAACAACATCATGGTGCTGATCAAGACCGGCGTCGTGCTGCTGTTCATCTTCGTCGGCATGAACTACGTCAAGCCGGACAACTGGACGCCATTCATGCCCTTCGGCGTCGGCAGCGTGATGAGCGCGGCGGCCCTGGTGTTCTTCGCCTTTATCGGTTTCGACGCGGTCACCTCCGCCGCGGAAGAAGTGAAGAACCCGACCAAGGACCTGCCGATCGGCATCATCGGTTCGCTGGTCGTCTGCACCATCCTGTACGTCCTGGTCTCGGGCATCATGACCGGCATCGTCCCGTTCCCGAACTTCAAGGGCGTCGACCACCCGGTCTCGCTGGCGCTGCAGTACGCCGGCCAGGACTGGGTCGCAGGCTTCGTCGACCTCGCCGCCATCCTCGGCATGAGCACCGTGATCCTGGTCATGGCCTACGGCCAGACCCGCATCCTGTTCGCCATGTCGCGCGACGGCCTGCTGCCGAAGAAATTCTCGACCGTGCATCCGAAATACGGCACCCCGTATTTCGCCACCTGGATGGTCGGCATCATCTTCGGCCTGATCGCGGCGCTTGTCCCACTGGACGTGCTCGCGGAACTGGTCAACATCGGCACCCTGGCCGCATTCTCGCTGGTCTCCGTGGCCGTGATCGTCCTGCGCAAGACCCGTCCCGACCTGCCGCGCGCCTTCCGCTGCCCGGGCGTGCCGGTCGTGCCGGCCCTGGCCATCCTGTTCTGCCTGGCCCTGATGTCCTTCCTGAGCTGGCACACCTGGGTGGCCTTCGCCGTCTGGCTGGTGCTCGGACTGGTCGTGTACTTCGGCTACGCACGTTCGCGCTCGCTGCTGAACAAGCCGAACTGAGCGGCGCCGGCGCGCGCCGGTGCATGGTAAAACTGGCCGCCGGCCACGCCGCGGCCAGTTTTTTTTACGCCGGCGTTGCCCGCAGATCGGCGAAATCGGCCAGTTCGGCCAGCCGGGCCCCGAGCCCGGCCATGCGGGCAATGGCCCGCTCGCCGTCACCGGCAGCGACATCGACGGCGCGCATCGCTTCCGGCAGGATCACGACCTCGAAACCGTTCTCGCGGGCGTCGATCACCGTATTGAGCACGCAGTAATCGGTGGCCAGGCCGCAGACGAAGACCCGGGTCACGCCATGCTGGCGCAAATGGTCGGCCAGCGCGGTGCCGTTGAAGGCCGAATAGGCGTCGGCATCGGCGCTGTCGGCCTTCGAGATCGTCACCATGTCGGCCGGAAACGCCAGTTCTTTTGAAAACGCCGCGCCTTCGGTGTCGGCCACGCAGTGCGGCGGCCAGGGACCGCCGCGCGCGGTGAAGGAGCAGTGGTCTTCGGGGTGCCAGTCGCGCGAGGCGTAGACCGGCAGGCCGCGGCCTGCGAACAGGCCCATCAGGGAATTGATCGGGGCCAGCACCTCATCCCCCCTGGGCACGCCCAGGCTGCCGCCGGGCAGGAAGTCGTACTGCATATCGATGACGAGCAGGGCGTCGGTCTCGTTCAGCTGGATCGGATTCATGTGCATGCGCTCTCTGGTTGTTGAAGCATCAATCTTTAACGTCAAACAAGAGGGTAGCACGGGGCTCCCAAAGGCGTATCGCCGATGACTTGCTTTTGCTATACTGTATATCCATACAGCATACGTGCAGCACCCATGACCAAATTCATTCCGCTCGACCTCGGCCCGACCAACCTCGACGAAGACGCGGGCGCACCCAGCGGCCGCCTCGACGTCAAGATGTTCCGGGTGGCCGACGATCCGATCACGGAAGCCCAGACCGACGTCGAGATCGCGCGCGAGTTCATCGCCAACGGCGAGCTGACGCCGAAATCGATCGCCAATTCGCAGAAGGAGCTCTACCGCTTCCTGACCTGGTGCCGCGAGGAGGCGAAGAAGACCCTGGCCCAGCTGAACGTGGCCGACCTCAACGCCTACAAGGAGTTCCTGCGCACCCCCCCGCCGGACTGGATCTCGAAGACCAAGTGGCCGCGCAGCGACCCGCGTTACCGCCCCTTTACCGGACCGCTGTCCGATCCCAGCCGGCGCCAGGCCATGATCGCCGTCAAGGGCTTGCTGGCATTCGCCGAACAGACCGGCTACCTGCGCCGCAATCCCGGCGCGCTGGTGCGCAATGTGCGCACGCCCACCAGCAGCCGCATCACGCGTTACCTCACGCCGCAGGCGATCGAGCTGGCGATCGCCACCGTCTCCGCACGCCTGGCCGATTCGCCGGCGGCGGTTCGCCGGCGCGAGCGCGACCGCTTCCTGCTGATCGCCTTTGCCCAGACCGGAGCGCGCCTGAACGAGATCGTCGGCGCGTCCATGGGATCGATCTACAGCGAGGGAGGCGGGCGCTGGTGGCTGGACGTGATCGGCAAGGGCAACAAGCCGCGCCGCCTGCCG
>DEKZ01000185.1 GCA_002354135.1 Massilia sp. UBA2709
GCGGACGCCTTCAGCGGCGTCCCCTTGTGCGGGGCCTCGCCCCCCGCGCCGGACGCCGGCGAACGCGGAGCAGGAGCGCGCTCCCTGGCCTGCGCCAGCATGGTATCGGCCGCGCCCGCCGGGATGATAACCGTTCCGCCGGTGAGGCCCTTGATTTGCGCAGTCAGCGCCAGCATGCCTTTCCCGGTCAGGTGGATGCCGTCCCTGACGAAGTAGTCGGGCCGCGACGAGGACAAGGCATCCCAGTCGATCACGCGCACGTTCGGGAACGCTGCCGGCATGCGGGCGATGATCTCGTTGTTCGGCCTGGTCCAGCGGCGCGCGGCATGCACGTTGACGAGGATGACGGCGCTGCGGTCGGCGAGTTCGCGCAGCAGCGCCCTGAACTGGTCCTCGTTGATGAAGCCGTTGGTCCCGAGGTGCACCAGCACCGTCGTGGCCTTGCCGGAGGCCGCGCGCCATTCCTTCACCACCTTCAGGCCCTGGCTGGCCTGGCGCCCGACGGCTGCATCGATGCGGATGCCGGGAATGACCTTCTCCAGGTGCGCCTGCGCGCCTTTCAGGACCGAATCGCCGATCGCGAAGATGTCTTCGCCGCCCGAGATGCGTTCGCCGGGATCGAAGTTGTAGGCGGCGCCCGGTGCCGTTGCGGCCAGGTCCTGGCCGGCCAGCGGCGCTGGCCGGACGATGTCGTCCGCGTCGCCGGCAGGGGCGCCGGCCAGCAGCGGATCGACCCGGTTGCCGTGCAGCGCCGTGGTGGCGAACAGCACGGCGGCCGCGCTGGTATAGGCCAGCACGAGCACCGACATGCGGCGCGCATCGATGCCCTTCGGATCGAAGCGCTTCGACGGCACTTCCGTGCACCGGTACATCGCTTCGCCCAGCAGGCCCACCGCCGCCAGGCCTGACGCCATGACCGACCATTGCGAAAAATCGGTCCAGCCGTGCAGGCGCATCCAGCAGAACACCAGCCAATGGACCAGGTAGAGCGAGTACGAGCGCGAGCCCAGCCATTGCATGGCGCCGGTGCGCAGGAAGCGCGACAGGAAGAAGGCGCGGTCGCTCATCGTGCAGTAGGCCAGGACGCAGGTGAGGACCGGCACCAGGAGGAAGCCCCCGCGGTAGATCGCGGGATCCTGCCGGTTCATGGTGTGGACCATCCAGGCCAGGGCCGCCAGCGACAGCAGGGCGGCCAGGCGGCGCAGCAGGCGCGGCAGGCCGCCGGTTTCGGCGCTGGTCCAGGGATTCCAGAATCCCGCCAGCGCAGCGCCGGCGAACAAGCCCATGGCGTGGGTGTCGGTGCCGAGGTAGATGCGGTTCTGGTTGGCGGCATCGATGTTGAGCTGGTACAGGTACCACATCCAGGCGGTGCCGGCGAGGGCGAGCACCAGGGCGAGCGCGCCGGCCGCCTTCGCGCCCCAGCGTCTCAGGCAGGCGTAGGCCAGCAGCGGCCAGACGAAGTAGAACTGCTCTTCGACCGCCAGCGACCACAGGTGCTTGAGCACGTGCGGCGTGGTGTCGAAATAGGATTGCTCGTTCCAGATCTGCCACCAGTTCGACACATAGGCCAGCGCCGCCGGCACGTCGGAGCGGAACTGGTCAAAGGCGGCGTCCGAGATCGCCGCCGTCGCCGCGGCAAGCACGATCAGGCCGAACACCGGCGGCAGCAGGCGTTTCAGGCGCCGGAAGTAGAAGGCGGCGAAACGGAAGTCGCCGCGGGTGCGGTGTTCCTTCACCAGGTTCGCCGTGATGATGAAGCCGGAAATCATGAAGAAGATGTCGACGCCGAAGAAGCCGGCGTCGAGCAGTCCGCCGACCTCGCAGTGAAACAGGATCACGCACGCGACCGCCAGCGCGCGCAAGCCATCGAGTTCGGCAAAGCGCGATTCGCCCTTGTTCGTCTGGGAATGGGACATGGGTTCGTTCAGGTTCAGTGTTGGTCCAGCAGCATGGCCTCGGCAAACATCCGGCCGCTGAGCTGGTAGCCCTTCGCGGTCAGGTGGGTGAGGTCTCCTTGCATCTGCGGCGGATGCATTCTTGCCCAGCGCGCGGCCGCGCCCGGGCCGCCCATGGCCGCCTGCCAGTCCCAGAATGCGCAGCCATGCTCCTGGCCGGCCTGTTTCTGCACCGATGCGATCTGGCGATGGACGTCCGAAAACGTGCGCGAAGCGGGCCCGGCGCCGCCGGCTGCCCCGCGATCGGGCGGGCCGATCAGGATGCAGCGGGCGCGCGGGTAGCGCGCGCGCAGCAGGCCGAGATTCCTGCGCACGTAGTGGAGGTAGCCGTCGCGCGCAAAGCGGGGACTGGCGCCTTCGTTGGTGCCGTACTGGACCAGCACCAGGTCGTAGTCGTCGCCCGGCGCCGCGGCGGACAGGCGCTCGTCGACGTGCGACCAGGCGCCCAGCGTCCCGCCGGGTACGCTCAGGACGTCGACGATGGCGGCCGGCTTGTCCTGGTAGAGCGGCTCGAAGCCGTGCACGGTGAGCTGGCCCGACACCAGCCGGATGCGGATCGCGGCCATCGGCTCGGCCGGCTGGATCTGCAGCCTGGTGGTGGCGCTGCGGCTGAGCGGCACGAGACGCTCCTCGCCGCCGTCGACCGAGATGGCCAGCAGCAGCGAGCCGTCCGGGCTGGCCTTTTCGAAGACGATGCCGAGCTGCTTCACGCGGCTCGAGGGCTGGGGCGAACGAAAGTCGAGCAGGATGCTGTCGCCCGGCGTGGCCGAGCGCATGCTGAGCAGGCCCTTCGCATACCAGGACGGCTTGCGTCCTTCCTTGTGGGCGTAGCCGGTCTGCCAGCCGCCGCTGGCGCAGGATGCGCGCAAGGGGAGGCGCAGCCCGCGGACCTTGATGCCGGCCTGGATGAAGGATGGCTGCAGCCCCGCCTTCGGCAGGCCGTAGGCGCCAAGGGCGGCATCGACGAAGTCGCGGGCCGAACTCAGGCTGTCGCCCCACAGCGCGATGCGCCGCGCCGCTTCCGGCCGGGGCGCGGCGGCGCCGTC
>DEKZ01000025.1 GCA_002354135.1 Massilia sp. UBA2709
CACGATTGAACGGTAGCCGCCCAGCCAGCGCGACAGGTCGGCGCTGCGGATGCCCGCCGCGATCGACAGCACCAGCGGCGCGCCACCCAGCTGCGGCGCCAGCGCGGCCGCCACGTCGCGCATCTGTTGCGGCTTCACGGCCAGCACCACGACCTCGCAGCTTGCTACGGCCGCGTCGATGGCCTGCGCGGTCGTCGCGCCGTACTGCGCGGCGAGCTTCGCCAGCGCCTCCGCGTTCGGGTCGACCACGTGCACCTGCGCACCCGCGCCCAGCTCCTTCGTCAGCCCGGCGATCAGCGCCGTGGCCATGTTCCCGCCGCCGATGAAAGCGATCTTCATTCCGAATCCTTGTCGTAGTTGCGTGCGCCGAAGATGGCGCTGCCGACGCGCACGATGGTCGCGCCTTCGAGAATTGCCGCGGCCATGTCGCCCGACATGCCCATCGACAGGGTGTCGACCAGGATGCCGTCCGCGCGCAGGGCTTCGCCGAGCTTGCGCAGCTTGGCGAAGGCCGCGCGCTGCAGCGCCGGGTCGGTCTGCGGCTCGGGGATCGCCATCAGGCCGCGCAGGCGCAAATTCGGCAAAGCCGCGACCTGGCGCGCCAGCTCCGGCAGTTCACTTGGCGTCGCGCCGCTCTTGGTCGCCTCGCCGCTGATGTTCACCTGCAGGCAGATGTTCAGGGGCCCCAGCTCGGGCGGACGCTGCTCGGAGAGACGCTGCGCGATCTTCAACCGCTCCACCGTGTGCACCCAGGCGAAATTGGTCGCGATCGGCCGCGTCTTGTTGCTCTGGATCGGACCGATGAAATGCCATTCGACCGCAGCGTCGGGTTGCGCGCGCGCCACGGCCGCGATTTTTTCAACGCCTTCCTGCAGGTAGTTTTCGCCGAAGGCGCGCTGCCCGGCGGCCATCGCTTCCAGCACCGCCTCCGCAGGGAAGGTCTTGGACACGGCCAGCAACTGGACCATCGAACGCGCCCTGCCGGCCTGCTGGACGGCGGCGGCGATTGTCGCTTCAACAGCTTGCAAGTTGTCGGCGATTGTGGACATAATTATTTTCTATGGGCAATATTCGAGTCGATGCGAGAGCGCTGGCCGAAGCCGCGCCCTTCACGGCACAGGGATTATAAATGGACATCTCCGAATTACTCGCCTTCTCGGTGAAGAACAAAGCTTCCGACCTGCACCTCTCCGCCGGCCTGCCGCCGATGATCCGCGTCCATGGCGACGTGCGCCGCATTAATTTGCCGCCGCTCGAGCACAAGGACGTGCACGCCATGATCTATGACATCATGAACGACGGCCAGCGCAAGCAGTACGAAGAGGTGCTCGAATGCGACTTCTCGTTCGCCATTCCCGGCCTCGCGCGCTTCCGTGTCAACGCCTTCAACCAGGAGCGCGGCGCATCGGCCGTGCTGCGCACGATTCCCTCGAAGATCCTGACGCTGGAAGAACTCAACGCCCCGCGCATCTTCGGCGAACTGGCGCTGAAGCCGCGCGGCCTGGTGCTGGTGACCGGCCCGACCGGCTCGGGCAAGTCGACCACCCTGGCGGCGATGGTGAACCACCTGAACGAGAACGAGTACGGGCACATCCTCACCATCGAGGACCCGATCGAATTCGTGCACGAGTCGAAGAAGTGCCTGATCAACCAGCGCGAAGTCGGTCCGCACACCCTGTCCTTCAACAACGCGCTGCGCTCGGCCCTGCGCGAAGACCCGGACGCCATCCTGGTCGGTGAGCTGCGCGACCTGGAGACCATCCGCCTGGCGCTGTCGGCCGCCGAAACCGGCCACCTGGTGTTCGGCACCCTGCACACCTCGTCGGCGGCGAAGACCATCGACCGTATCGTCGACGTGTTCCCGGCCGAAGAGAAGGAGATGGTGCGCGCGATGCTGTCGGAATCGCTGCAGGCCGTGATTTCCCAGACCCTGCTCAAGACCAAGGACGGCTCGGGCCGCGTGGCGGCGCACGAGATCATGCTCGGCACGCCGGCGATCCGCAACCTGATCCGCGAGGCCAAGATCGCCCAGATGTACTCCGCCATCCAGACCGGCAGCAACGTCGGCATGCAGACCCTGGACCAGAACCTGACCGACCTGGTGCGCCGCAACGTCATCTCGAGCAGCGCCGCCCGCGCCGCCGCGAAGATTCCGGAAAACTTCCCAGGTTAAGGTAAGCCATGGAACGCGACCAGGCTTCAAAATTCATGTTCGACCTGCTGCGCCTGATGGTCAGCAAGGGCGGCTCGGACCTCTTCATCACCGCCGGCTTCCCGCCGGCGATCAAGATCGACGGCAAGATGACGCCGGTCTCGAGCCAGCCCCTCACCGCCGCCCACACGGCGGACCTGGCGCGGGCCATCATGAACGACAAGCAGACCGCCGGCTTCGAGCTCACCAAGGAGGCGAACTTCGCGATCAGCCCGGGCGACCTGGGGCGCTTCCGCGTCTCGGCGTTCGTCCAGATGAGCAGCGTCGGCATGGTGCTGCGCACGATCACGACGCAGATCCCGAAGTTCGAGGACCTGGCCCTGCCCGAGGTGCTGAAGGACGTGATCATGTCCAAGCGCGGCCTCGTGATCATGGTCGGCGCCACCGGCTCGGGTAAATCGACGACCCTGGCGGCGATGGTCGGCTACCGCAACGAGAACAGCTACGGCCACATCATCACCATCGAGGACCCGGTCGAATTCGTCCACCCGCACAAGAACTGCGTGATCACCCAGCGCGAAGTGGGCGTGGACACCGACAGCTTCGAAGCGGCCCTGAAGAACTCCCTGCGCCAGGCGCCGGACGTGATCCAGATCGGCGAAATCCGCGACCGCGAAACGATGGAACACGCGATCGCCTTTGCCGAAACCGGCCACCTGTGCCTGGCCACCCTGCACGCGAATAGCGCGAATCAAGCCTTGGACCGCATCATCAACTTCTTCCCCGAAGAGCGCCGCCAGCAACTGCTGATGGATTTGTCGCTGAATTTGCGTGGACTGATCTCGCAGCGCCTGATCCCGAAGAAGGAAGAAAAGGGCCGCGTGGTGGCGATGGAGATCATGCTGAACTCGCCGCTGATCTCGGACCTGATCTTCAAGGGCGAAGTCCACGAGATCAAGGAGATCATGAAGAAGTCGCGCGAGTTGGGCATGCAGACCTTCGACCAGGCGCTGTTCGACCTCTACGAGGCGGACAAGATCTCGTACGAAGACGCGCTGCGCAATGCGGACTCGGTGAACGACCTGCGCCTGACCATCAAGCTGAACAGCAAGCACGCCAAGAACCGCGATTTTTCGAGCGGGACCGAGCACCTGGGACTGGTCTGAACCGCGGCGGCGTGCTGATCCGTAGGGTGGGCGCCCCGTGCCCACGCGTGAAGTCTGCGTCGCGTTGGCGTTTATAAAGCGCTGCGTCTGCTCATCGTTTACGCGTGGGCACGGGGCGCCCACCCTACGCCCTCCGGCATTTTGCGCAGTGATGCCAGCGGTCTTGGTATCATCCCCACATGAACGTTTTCGACTTCTCCGCCAATGCCATCGACGGCACGCCCGTCGACCTGTCGCGCTACCGCGGCAAGGTGCTCCTCATCGTCAACACGGCGAGCCAGTGCGGCTTCACGCCGCAGTACAAGGGGCTGGAACAGCTCTACCGTGACTACCGCGAACGCGGCCTCGAGGTGCTGGGCTTTCCCTGCAATCAGTTCCGCCAGCAGGAGCCGGGCAGCGAGGCCGAAATCGGCGCCTTCTGCGAGAAGAACTTCGGCGTGTCCTTCCCGCTGTTCGCCAAGATCGACGTCAACGGCAACGGGGCCCATCCCTTGTACCGCCACCTGAAGCAGGCAGCGCCGGGCGTGCTCGGCACGCAGTCGGTCAAGTGGAACTTCACCAAGTTCCTGGTCGGCCGCGACGGCCGCGTGGTGAAACGCTACGCGCCGACCACCAAGCCGGAAGAGATCGCCGGCGATATCGCCCAGCTACTGGCAAGCTGAGCTACAGCCATCAAGGCCGCTCGAACCAGGCCATGAAGGCGTCGTATTCCTTCTGCCCTTTCGGCATCGGCCCGCCATCCGGGACCAGGCTGTGACCCGCCATCGGCACGCGGCTGAAGGTCACGTCCCTGCCCTGGACGCGCAACTGGGCATACATCGCCTCGGTCGACAGGATGGGCGAACTCTTGTCCTGCATGCCGCTCGCGAGATATACCCGGGCCTTCGACTGCGCCAGGTTGTCCAGCGTGGACTGGGCGAAGAAGCTGCTCCAGCGCAGGTAGGTGTGGCCCCAGGCGTATTTGCTCGTGCTCTTCGGATCGGCGCGGATGGCATCGAACGTGGCGTCGAGCTCGCGCAGGCGCAGCAGCTTCACCTCGTCGCTGTCCTGGGAAGCGTAGATGCCGGCGGCGAAATCGTACAACTGGGTCGGCCCGCTGCTGCCGAGCAGGACGACGTGGGTCACCTCCGGCAGCGCGCGCGCCAGCCCGGCCGCCATCAGCCCGCCCTCCGACACGCCGATCACCAGCACGCGCGTCGGGTCCACCTCGGGCCGGGTCAAGGCATGGCGCACCGCCTTCTTGAGCGTCGCCAGCCAGGTCTCGTAGGAATAATGTTCGTTGAAGCTGCCGGCACAGCCCAGGGCGGCGCCGTAGGGGCCCTGTTGCGGCTCGTCGGACTGGTAGGGCTTGTCGATCGCCATCACCGCGTAGCGCCCGGCCTGGGCCATCGGCAGCCACGAATAGATGGTCGAAAACTTTTCCGGCGTGTCCAGCTTCATGAAGGGCGGCACGCAGCCCGATCCCTGGATGTGCACGACCAGCGGCGCCTTGTGCGCGGGTTTCGAAAGGTAGTAGCGGACGGGCGGGCCGTCCTTGCCCTGCAGGGTCAGGCGGGTGACCGTGGTCGCCTTGAAGTCGATGGCCTGTTCCTGGACGGCGGGGCTGGCGAAAGCGCCGCAAGCGGTACTCAGGGCCAGCAGGCCAGCAAGAAGAACGAACGAAGTGGTGCGTGCAGCCCGGGACATGGTTTCCTTCCGATGAGATGAAGGCTGCATGCTGCCAGAAAAAGGCAGCAGCAAACCTATCGAAAACCCACGGCCGGGCCGTCCCGCCATCAACGCTGCGGCGCGAAGCGGATCGCCTGGCCGCCGCCCGGCGCCAGTTTCAGCTGCAGCACGTCCTTGGCCGTCACGTTGCGCTTCTCGACCACCAGGTCGAAGCGGCGCTCGCTGCGGTAGTCGGCCCCGTCGCCGTCGCGGTAGATCTCGGCCACATAGGTCTTGCCGGCGTCGAGGAAGGACAGCGGCAGCGCCAGCGTGCGCGCATTGCCGTCGGTGACGGCGCCGACGTACCAGTCCTTCGAATTCCGGTCCTTGCGGGCGATGGTCGCGTACTCGCCGACCGCGCCGTCGATCACGCGCGTGTCCGCCCAGTCGGTCGGGACGTCGCGGATGAACTTGAAGGCGGCCGGGTACTTCTCGTAGTTTTCCGGCAGGTCGGCCGCCATCGCCAGCGGCGAATAGATCACCACGAAATTGGCCAGCTGCTTGGCCTGGGTCGAGTTGAAGACCTTGCCTTCCGCACCCACCAGGCTCAGGACGCCCGGCGTGTAATCCATCGGGCCGCTCAGCATGCGGGTGAAGACCAGCTTCGCCTCGTGGTCGACGCTGTTGGGCGGGTTGCCCCAGGCGTTGTACTCCACGCCGCGCGCGCCTTCGCGCGACATCCAGTTCGGATAGGTGCGGCGCAGGCCGGTGTCCTTGATCGGCTCGTGGGTGTCGACGGCGATGCGGTATTTCGCCGCCTCGGTCACGGCCTTCAGGAAGTGGCGCACGCCGTCCTGCGAATCGTAGTGGCCGTAGTAGACCTTGCCGTCGCTGCCCGCGAACTGCATGGTGCCGGCGTCGTGCACATAGCCCGACTTGACGCTGTCGACGCCGTGTTTCGCATACAGGCGGTAGGCCGCGTCCATCTGCTTTTCGTAGGCCGGCAGGTTGGCGCCGGTCTCGTGGTGGCCGATGAGGCGCACGCCTTTCGATTTTGCGTAGCTGGCAAGGGCCGGCAGGTCGAAGTCCGGATAGGACTCGGTAAAGCTGAAGTCGGCGCCGCCATGGCCCCAGTCGCTTTCCCAGCCGCGGTTCCAGCCCTCGACCAGCACGCCGCGGAAGCCGTTCTTCGCCGCGAAGTCGATGTAGCGCTTGGTATTGGCCGTGTTGGCGGCATGTTTCGGTCCGGCGTTCCAGGTGCCGGACTGCAGGTGCATCTCCCACCACACGCCGACGAACTTCGACGGCTTGACCCAGGAAACGTCGCCCAGCTTGTTCGGCTCGTTCAGGTTGAGCACCAGGTCCGACATGTACAGGCCCGCCGCGTTGTCGGCGATCTGCATGGTGCGCCAGGGCGTGGTGAAGGCGCCGTGGCGCACCACGGCCGGGCCGTGCGACGAAGGCGCCAGCATAGCGCGCAGCTTCTGGCCATCCACCTTGCGCAGCCACATCGAGGCATAGTCGACCAGCGCGGCTTCATGGAAGGCGACGTGGGTGCCGTCGTCCAGGCGCACCGTCAGCGGGGTGTTGGCGATGCCGATTTCGGCCAGCGGCGACTTGCGGATTTCTTCTTCCAGTCCCGGCAGTTCGCCGGCGGGCATCCACCAGGCGGTGGCCGGCTGGGCCACCGTGAATTCGGTCAGCTCGTCGAGGATCTCGGCGTCGCGCAGCTGCGGCTGGTCCGGGAATTCGTAGCGGAAGCCGATGCCATCGTCATAGATGCGGAACACCACCGCGAGGCGGCGCTTGCCGCGGTTCGGCTGCTCGAGTTCGACGCGCAGTTCGCGGTAGTGGTTGCGCACGAACTGGCGCTCGCCCCAGGGCTGTTCCCAGGTCGCATCGTGCTCGCTGACGGCCTTGTCGCGCAGCGTGAAACCGCCGTCGAGCTTGGGGGCGTTGGCCAGGTTGAAGCCGAGGCGCGACGGGCTGATGATGTCCTTGCCGCGGCGCTTGACGGTGTAGGCGAGCTTCCCACCGTTGTCGAGCTGGACCTCCACGGCGATGACCTTGCCCGGGGATGCGGCGCTGGCGATGACTTGCTGGGCCCATGCCGGCAGGCCGAGCGTGAAGGAAGCCGCCAGGACGGCGGCGATGCGGCGAATGTGCATGCGGTGGTCTCCTGTCGCCACCCCGCGAGAGGTAGCAAAACTACTTATTCTGGGAAAAATTCTTCCAGATAATACGACAGAACTTGTAACTGGACTACCAATGCATGAGCAAGCCGTGCGCTGTATGGACGCAAAAAAGCCCGCGACAGGCGCGGGCTGATGGACCTGTTTGGGCAGGTTTTACTTGGTCTTGGCGGTCGCCGAGACGGCGGCGCCATGGTTGTCGGCTTTCACATCGGTCGATGCCTTGGCATCCTTGGTCTCGGCCTTGGCTGCATCCTTGGCTTCCTTGGCGTCGGCTTTCACTTCCTTGTTTTCGACCAGCACGGCGGTCTTCGCATCCTTGCCGTCGGCTTGAGCGACAGGCGAAGCCGGCGTGGCGGGGGGTTGTGCGAAGGCGGCGGTGGCGAACAGACCGGCGATCAGGGTAGCGGTGACTTTTTTCATGTTGCAGCTCCTTGGTAGTTGATGGTGTCAGTGCACATTTCGCATGTCACTGAGCTAACAACGAAGCTCATCGGTGAACTGTTGACAAATTTAACAATTGCTTACATCGCTGGCATTTGCTTACAAGCTCGGCAATAGCTGTTGCCACATCATGCAAGAGTGCTCTGATCGATCGGATAGTCTCGGCCGGAACGTAAAAAAGCCCGCAAGAAGCGGGCTTCGTTGGCAGCAAGCCTGGGCTTACTTGATGTCGCCAGTAGCCGGCGTCGGGGCGGCTTGCGAATCGATCGGGGTCGGAGTCGGGGCCGGGTTCTGGGCCGGCGCCGGGGTCAGGCCGGTATCGGATTGCATCGTGGTCGCGGTGGTCGGGGTGGCCGGGGTGGCTGGCATTGCCGGAGTGGCCGAAGTTGCCGAGCTTGCCGGGGTGGCTGGAATTGCCGGGACTGCCGACGTGCCCGCATCGCCCTGCACCGTGGTTGCCGCCGAGCTCGAACCGCTGCTGGTGCTCGTGGAAGAGCCGGCAGTGCTGCTGTCCGAGGCCTCGGTCTTCGCAGCTGCCTTGGCTTCCTTGTGCTTGGACTTCGAAGTCTTCTCGGTCTTCGCGGTTTTCTTGCTGTCCGACTTGGCGTCGGCCTTGGTGTCCGCCTTCGCTGCGGCCTTGGCATCCTGGCCGTCGGTCTTCAGGGTGGTTTTCACATCCTTGTTGTCCACCAGCACGGCGGTTTTCGCGTCCATTTTTTCCGTGTTGGCCTTGGCGACAGGCGTCGACGGACCTTGTGCGAATGCGGCGCTTGCGAACAGACCAGCGATCAGGGTAGCGATGGTTTTCTTCATGGTGCGGCTCCTATTGGTTGTCAGCGAGGTTTCGATGTCACCTGCTTCCAACGCGGGAGCGCTTCAGCTCGTTGACGAATTTAACATTCCCTTACAAGCCTGGCATTTGCTTACACCTGCAGTAACGACTGTTGCCGCGAGGCCACACCGAGCTTCAGCCGACGTTCAGCCCCAGCGCCCGCACCAGCTCGGCCGCCTGGCGCGCCGAGATCACGGCGCCCGCAAACAGCTTGGCGTTGACGAGTTTCAGTCCGCCGAGGTCGGCCTCGCGCAAGTCGGCGCCGTCGAAGCGGGTGTCCTTGATGTGGGCGTCGCGCAGGCTGCCGCCTTCGAACACGGCTTCGCGGAAGTCGCAGCCCGACAGGTCGGCGTCGGCGAAGTCGAGACCGACGAGTTTCATCTTGCGGAAGGACATGCGGCGCAGGTCGGCGCCGACGAGCAGCGTGTCCTCGAAGGACAGGCCGAGGTAGCTCACCTCCTCGAAATGCGCGCCGGTCAGCTTGCAGCTGCGGTAGGTGCAGGAGGCCAGCTTCGCGCGGCGCCAGCTCGTGTTGTTCAGGTCGCAGGATTCGAAGCACGCATCGACCAGGTCGCCCGATTCGAAGTCGGCGTGGCCGGTGCGGCAGCGCTGCCAGCGCGTGCGCGCCAGGTTGGCGGCGTAGAAGGACGTCTCGGCCATCGCGCAATGGCGAAAGATCGCGTCCTGCAGGTTCAGGCGCGACAGGTCGGCGCCCGAGAAATCGCAGTGCTCGAAAACGAGGATGGCGTCGTCCTGCAGCATCTGTTCGACGCGGGCGCGGTCCAGCGTTTCGCCGGTGGTGGTGATGGTTGGTCGCGGCATGGCTGCTCCACATGATGAGGCCAGCAGCATACACGCTGGCGCGCCACGGCGATACGGCGCTTGAAGCGGTGCTCTACAGCGGTCAGCGCGTCTCGATCTGCGCCGTGCCGTGGATGACGCACGCGCGGTTCACGTCCTCGAGGAAGCGGATCGCCTCCCCCATCGACAGGCTGGGCGGCAGCAGGCGGCCCAATGCCGCCTCCTCGCTGATGCGGTCGAGGCCATAGGCGATGCTGCGCGAGACCTCGCGCGCCGGCTTGCCGTCGCTGTTGTACAGCGCGTCATAGACGCCGACTTCTTCCCACAAGGGGACATAACCGGGACTGGTGGAATCCTCGAACACGACGACCGGGACGGGACCGCCCTCTTCGCGCACGAGGCGGAATACGAAACTCATGACTGATTCTGGTGATTCACGGATGGGACGGATGCTAACACGAGCGCGCTTAAAGCTACGTCCCCGCTGCTAGAGATACCGCTAGAACATGTTGCAACCTCGGCAGCCGAACCAAATCGCTTTAACCTCGTACAAGGCTTAATGTTGAGTACGAGAAATAGAGTTTTAATTTTGGGTAAATTATGCAATGAATTACGTCGATTGGTGCTGAACGTTTCTGCAGGCCGTTTCAAGTTTGTTTAGCAGATCTCTCTCGGGCTTCACAGAAAATGCATTGCCTATACTTGTGAGCATCGTTGCCCTTAATGTCATGCATGAGATTCGAGAGTCTGGTAAAAGCATCGTTTCTGCAAAATGGTCAAGCCAAGGCTCGTTACGATGCTGAAGGGGAATAAAATAGCTTGCCTCTTGCCCATGCGATAACTCGACGGGTAAGGAGCTGCTGTAGCTTGGATCGAATGTTTGCATCGCGAAACGCTTTTTGAAGAGCCCCACACGCCATCCAATTTGGCTGACGCGAACAGTACGCTCACCAGTATTTACAACCTTGAATATGACGTATTCGGGAAACGGTGGGTGCCTACCTTGCTCAACAATTACCCTATGACCGACAGAAAACCTGACCTTTGGAATAGAAACCTGTTTGGCCAGATGCAGTGCAACCCAAACGGCAGCAAAACTCGCAATAGCAGACAACACCGTGGCGAACGCAGCAATATTTTCCCATTGCTCCTTAGCAATTCCAAAAAGAGCGGTATCTTCCAATGCATTTCCTCATCTAAAAATAGGGAAGTGACTTCCCAGACCTAACGAACGCAAAAATAGTCTGTACTTCGCCGCAAGAAAGACAAGCACATGACTATTGAATCAGTCAGCGCGCCGCCCCGCCCTTCGCCAGCATCCTGTCCACCAGCTCGATCCAGTGCGTCACCGGCGTATCGGTCCCCGACTGCAGGTGCGTCATGCAGCCGATGTTGGCCGAGACGATCTCGCTCGCCCCGGTCGCCTCCAGGTTCGCCAGCTTGCGGTCGCGCAGCTCGTGCGCGATCTCCGGGTGCAGCACCGAATAGGTGCCGGCCGAGCCGCAGCACAGGTGGCTGTCCACGCACAGGACCACGTCCACGCCGACCGCGCGCAGCACGTGTTCGACCTTGCCGCGGATCTGCTGGCCGTGCTGCAGCGTGCAGGGCGGGTGGAAGGCCACGCGCTGGGCGCTCTTTCCCTCCATCTGCAGCGCGAGCTGGGCCTCGAACTGGGGCAGGATCTCGGACAGGTCGCGCGTCAGCATCGAGATGCGCGCCGCCTTGGCCGCGTAGTGCGGATCGTGGGCCAGCAGGTGGCCGTAGTCCTTGACCGTGACGCCGCAGCCGGACGCCGTCATCACGATCGCCTCCACCTGTTCCACATAAGGCCACCAGGCGTCGATGTTGCGGCGCATGTCGGCCAGCCCGCCGTCCTGGTCGTTCATGTGGAAGCGCACGGCGCCGCAGCAGCCGGCCTTCGGCGCGACCAGGAGCTGGACGCCGAGGGCATCGAGCACGCGCGCGGTGGCCGCATTGATGTTGGGTCCCATCGCCGGTTGGACGCAGCCCTCCAGCACCAGCATCTTGCGCGCATGGGTGCGTGTCGGCCAGTGGCCCGGGTCGCGCGCCGGCTGCAGCTTCTCCCGCAGGCCGCCGGGCAGCAGCCCACGCATCGCGGTGCCAGCGCGGAAGGCCGGCTTGAACAGGCTGGTCCTCGGCAGGAATTCCTTGAGCGTGCTGCGCTTGATCCGGTTCTTCAGGGTGCGCGGCACGCGCTCCTCGACCACGCGGCGGCCGATATCGGCCAGGCGGCCGTACTTCACGCCCGAAGGGCAGGTCGATTCGCAGTTGCGGCAGGTGAGGCAGCGGTCCAGGTGCAGCTGGGTCTTGCGGGTCGGCTCGACGCCCTCGAGCACCTGCTTGATCAGGTAGATGCGTCCGCGCGGGCCATCGAGTTCGTCGCCCAGCAGCTGGTAAGTGGGGCAGGTCGCGGTGCAGAAGCCGCAGTGCACGCAGGCGCGCAGGATCGCGTCGGCCTCGTCGCCCTCGGGCGTACCCTTGATGAAATCGGCGAGATTGGTTTGCATGTCAGTACATCCGTCCCGGATTGAAGATGTGCGCAGGGTCGAAGGCCGCCTTCAGGCGCTCGTGGATGCGCGCCACCGGCGGCGCCAGGGGCTGGAACACGCCGACGCGCTTGTCGCCGCCGCGGAACAGGGTCGCGTGGCCGCCGGCGGCGGCCT
>DEKZ01000381.1:0-640 GCA_002354135.1 Massilia sp. UBA2709
GCAGCCGAGCTTCTCGCCCAGGGCGCCCACCTCGCCGGCGAACCGCGCCAGCAGGTCGTCGATGTCGCGCAGGCCGGCGTCATGGGTGATCGAGCGCGGCACCTTCACGGCAAAACGGAACGCGTCCGGCACGCTTTCGGCCCAGCGCGCATAGGTCTTGGGCTGGTGCGGACGGTAGAAGGACGAGTTGATTTCCACTACCGGAAAGACGGCTGCGTAGCGTTCGAGGTGGCTGCCCTCGGCGGGAAAATGCGCGGCATGTTCCGTGCGCAAGCTCCAGCCGGCGCAGCCGATCAGTTGGGTGCAGGCCTGGGTCGGATTCGTCATTGGTTTTATTGTAATATCTGATGTGGCGATTGTACGCCGGCTGTCGTTGCTCTGGCGCATGGTTGAGCCGGGGTCCGGCGCGGCGCGGGACCTGCGCGTGCGCCCGGGCGGGCTTACAATACCGCCAACAAACAAGTCAACGCCAGCCCGAGGAGAATAGCCCGTGAGCGACCCTATCCACATCGTCTGCCCCCAATGCGACGCCGTCAACCGTCTCGGCGCCGAACGCCTCGCCGACAACCCGGTCTGCGGCAAGTGCGCCCAGGCGCTGTTCGCAGGCCGCCCGCTCGACGTGTCGTCCGAGCGCTTCACC
>DEKZ01000381.1:652-6399 GCA_002354135.1 Massilia sp. UBA2709
GCCCTCCCCCCGCCACATCACGCGCAACGACATCCCGGTGCTGGTCGACTTCTGGGCCGACTGGTGCGGCCCCTGCAAGATGATGGCGCCCCACTACGCCCAGGCCGCGGCGCGCCTGGAGCCGCGCGTGCGCCTGCTGAAGGTCGACACCGAGCGCGCCCAGGACCTGTCGGCGCGCTTCGCGATCCGCAGCATCCCGACCCTGGCCCTGTTCCGCGGCGGACGCGAGGTGGCGCGCCAGGCCGGCGCCATGGACGCCGGACGCATCGCCGCCTGGGTCCAGTCGCACCTGTAGGCGCACGCCAGCGCGCCTGTTGGCGAAATTACCACCCAGGACTGCTACAATCGGGCCAAGCGGGGTCGTCCCGAAGGAGCCAACCATGTCGCAAGAACTCGTCCTGGACCGGGGTGTGGAAGACGCCAAGCAGCTGGCGCGCATCCTTTACCTGGTCCACGCTGCCACCTTCTTCTTTTCGCTGGGCATGCTGTCGATCCTGCCGGTGATCGTCAACTACGTCAAACGGCCGGACACCGCGGGCACCCTGGTCTACAGCCACCACACCTGGATGCTGCGCTCGTTCTGGTTCTACGTGCTGTGGATGGTGGTCGGCGGCGTGCTGTTCGCCACCGTGATCGGCCTCCCGCTCGCGCTCGGCGTCTGGGCTTTGGCCTGGATCTGGAAGGCCTATCGCCTGATTCGTGGTTTTTTGGATCTGAACAGCAACAAATCCATGCCTGTTTGAGCCTGTCTTGACGCATTCGGCCGTTTTCAGGGCTAGAATGCTTTCCCGGTGGAATCATTAATCTTCAGGGCGACATATGAAATCGGTTCAGCAGGAAGTCGACGAGCGCAGCAATCTTACGGGCACCAACAAGTTCGAGTTGCTGCTCTTCCGTCTCGGCGGCGACGACAACGGCGAGCACAGCGAGCTGTTCGGTATTAACGTATTCAAGATCCGCGAGATCGTCGCCATGCCGGCGATCACCGCGGTTGCCGGCTCCCCGGCGCACGTGCTCGGCGTGGTCAACCTGCGCGGCCAGATCATCCAGGTGCTGGACCTGCCGGCGATTGCCGGCGTCAAGCCCAAGACCGGCCTGAACATCATGCTGGTCACCGAATTCGCCCGCACCACGCAAGCCTTCGCCGTCGAGAGCGTCGAGGAAATCGTGCGCCTGGACTGGAGCCAGGTGATGTCGGCCGAAAAGAGCGCCGGCAGCGGCATGGTCACCAGCATCGCCCGCCTCGAAGGCGAGAACGGCGAGCCTGGCCGCCTGGCCCAGGTGCTCGACGTCGAGACCATCCTGCGCAACCTGAATCCCGATTCCGGTCCGGAGATCAACCAGCAGACGGTCGGCGCGAAGATCCAGATCAAGCCCGGCTCGGTCGTGCTGGCGGCGGACGACTCGGTGGTTGCCCGCGCCCTCATCGAGCAGGGCCTGGATGCGATGGGCCTGCCCTACATCATGACCAAGAGCGGCAAGGAAGCCTGGGACCAGCTCGCGAGCATCGCGAACGCGGCCGAGACCGAAGGCAAGACCGTGTACGACAAGGTCGCCCTGGTGCTGACCGACCTCGAGATGCCGGAAATGGACGGCTTCACCCTGACCCGCAACATCAAGAAGAGCGCACGCTACGCGAATATCCCGGTGGTGATCCATTCCTCGCTGTCGGGCACGACCAACGAGGAACACGTGAAGAACGTCGGCGCCGACGCCTACGTCGCGAAGTTCTCGGCGGAAGACCTGGCGGGCACGCTGCGCCGCGTCCTGCCGCAGTGATCCGGGATGAGTTAAACCAAGGGAAGAAAAAGCCAGAAAGCCGCGCCCCGGGGATTCCCGCGACGCGGCTTTTTTCTTGCCGCTTTTTCCGGAAGCCGGCCTAGCGCTCCCGGCCGGCTTCGTGCCAGGCCTTCTGCACCGGCGAGAGCAGGTATTCCAGCACCGTGCGGGTGCCGAGCAGGATTTCGGCATTGGCCTGCATGCCGGCGCTCAGCGGGAAGCGCACGCCGTCCGCTTCGAGCGACGCGGCCCGCAGCGCGACCAGCGCCTTGTAGTTCGACGGCGCCTGGGTCCCCTCGCCTGCCGGCGCGCCGCCCTGCTGCACCTCGACCGAGTCGGCGCCGATGTGCTCCACCGTTCCCTCCACCATGCCGTACTTCTGGAAAGGGAAGGCCGCGAACTTCAGGCGCACCGGCTGCCCTTCCTTCACGAAGCCGATGTCCTCGTTGGTCAGCCACACCTCGGCGCGCAGGCTTTCGTTGCGCGGCACCAGGGTGAGCAGCACCGTGCCCGGCTGCACCACGGTGCCGATCGAATGCGTCGCCAGGTCCTTCACCACGCTGTCCTGCGGCGCCTTCAGCTCGAGCAGCTCCTTGCGGTGGGTCTGCTTGGCCAGTTCCTGCGACAGCTGGTCAAAGGCGCGCTGGGCATCGCTGCGCTCGGCATGCAGCTGGCGGCGGTAGTCGGAGTCGATCTGCACCAGCTTCATTTCCGACTGCTGCACGCCGGCACGGGCCGACTCGATCATGTGGTCCTGGGTCGCCAGTTCCTGCTCCTTCTCGATCCGCTCGCGCCGCTTGTCGCTGACCATCACCCCGCCGGCGTAGCCGTCCTTGCCGAGCTTCTCGAAGGCCTTTTCCTGCTCGCGGTAGTGCGGCAGGATGGCGCTGAACTTGCGCCTCACTTCCAGGGCCGCGGCCAGGTCCTGCTTCGCCTTGGCCAGCCGGCTCCTTTCCTCGGCCAGGGCCGCATGGTAGGCGGCGCGGTTGGCGCGGTACTGCGCCTGCGCGGCCGCCGCCAGGTATTGCGGGTCGCCCGGCTGGGACTGGAAGGGCGTATCGCTTAGCTCCGCGTCGATGCGGCGCAGGGCCAGGCGCTTGCCCTGCAGGTCGTTCTCGATCGACTTCGCGTCCGCGTCGGTGATCAGGGTGTCCATGCGCATCAACACCTGCCCGGCGCGCACGGTATCGCCCTCCCTGACCAGGATCTCCTTCACGATGCCCGACTCGGCCGGCTGGACGATCTTGACATAGCTTTGCGGCACCAGCTTGCCTTGCGCAACCGCGACGATGTCGAGCTTGCCGACCACGGCCCAGACCAGCACGCCGCAGAGCAGCAGCAGCATCGCCCACAGCAGCTTGCGGCCGAGCGGGTTCGGCGCCGACTGCTGCAGGCGCAGCAGCGGCGGCGAGAATTCATGCGCGCCGGGCGCGCCAGGTGTGGTCTTGTTCACGACGATCACTCATCCATTTGTGCCGACGCTCCGGAACCAGCGGACCGGTCCCGGGTTCGGCATTGTTGACTCTCTTACTTGATCTTCTTGATGCCCGCGCCCAGGCCCTGGAAGCCCTTCAGGTCGGTCCCCGCATTGGTCGACACCGCCCAGGCGCCGACGTTGAACGCGGAGGTCGAACCGAGGAAGCCGGCGGTGGCGCTGGCCAGGGCGCTGGTATCGGCGCCGCTGCGCTCGTCCGCCCAGCTCAGCGTCTTCTTGCCCGCCAGGGATTCCGACACCGCCAGGTCGACCGCCAGCCAGCGCCCGAAGGCCTGGGCCGAGGTGCTGTTGCCGATGCCGCCAGTGGCCGGGGCGGTCGGGGCGGCCTGCCCGGCCTGGCTCGCGCTCAGGTAGGCGGCAATCGTCAGCCCGCCCGACGCGGTCTTCTCGACCACCAGCCCGGCAGAGACCGACACGCCGCTGGAGGAGTTGGTGGCGGTGATGCCGATGCCGGCCTTCTTCCCGCCCTGCGAACCCGGATTGCCCGGGCTGGTGCCCGGACCGTCGTTCTGGTTGCCGTCGTGGCCGCCCGGCGCCGCATCCTCGCCATTGCCCACGCCTTCGTTGCCGTGGCTGACCTTGAGCGTGAACACGTCCGATACCGACAGGCTGCCCTCGGTGCTGCCGGTGGCGGCGACCTGGTCGGTCGCGGTGACGCGCACCGCGATCTCACCCACCTGTTTCGGCGTCTTGCCCGAGAAGGTGCCGGTCGCGGCGTCGAACTTCAGCCAGGACGGCAGCTCGGAACCGTCGGCCAGGGTCGCCGCATAGGTCAGCTTGTCGCCCTGGTCGACGTCGATGAAGCTGTTCTCCGGCATCTTGAACGAGAAGGCCTTGTTGAAGGTCAGGTCGCGGTCGGCCAGGGCGTTCACCACGATCGGCGCGTCGTTGCTGCCTGCCAGTGCGATGTCGAGGGTCGAGGCGGCATTGGCGATGCCGTCGGTGGCCGTGTAGCCGAAATGCTCGGTGGCCAATGCGTCGCGGCCCAGCGCCTGCACCTGCGCCGCGTTGGTGTCGAGCGTGTAGCTGTAGCTGCCGTCGGCGGCCAGGTTCAGGCTGCCGTAGCGTCCGCTGCGCACGCCGGCGTCGCTCACCGCGAGCACGGTGCCGGCGTCGACGTCGCTGTCGTTGGCCAGGACGTTGCCCGACACGGTCGCCGCCCCGTCTTCGGCCAGTTGCGCCGCGTCGGCGGTCGCAACCGGGCCGTCGTTGGCGCCGGTGATGGTGATGTCGAGGGTCGCCGCGTTCTGCGCCACACCGTCGGTGGCGGCGTAGGCGAAGCTGTCGACCACGGTCTGGCCCTGGGCCAGCGCCTGCACGCCTGGGGCAGCATTGTCGAGGACATAGGTGTAGCTGCCGTCCGCGGCCAGGGTCAGGCTGCCGTAGGCGCCGGCGTAGGTGCCGGGCGCGACGACCGCCAGCACGGCGCCGGCGTCGAGGTCGCTGTCGTTGGCCAGCACGTTGCCGCTGGCGGAGACTTGGTCCTCTTCGATGGCGTGGCCCGCATCTGCCACGACCACCGGCGCGTCGTTGCTGCCGGTGATGGTGATCGACAGCGTGGAGTCCACGCCTTCGATGCCGTCGGTCGCCACGTAGGTGAAGGTATCGACGGCGGTTTCGCCGGCGTTCAGCGCCTGTACGTTGGCCGCGCCGCTGTTCAGGACATAGCTGTAGCTGCCGTCGGCGGCGATGGCGAGGGTGCCGTAGACGCCCTGGTAGGTGCCGGGCGCCGCGACCCGCAGCACGGTGCCGCGGTCGACGTCGCTGTCGTTGGCCAGCACGTTGCCGCTGACCGTAGCGGTATCGTCCTCGCCCATGGCGGCGGTGTCGGCAACCGTCACGGCCGCGTCGTTGACGCCCACGATCTGCACGTTGACGACGGCGGTCGAGGTTTCGCCCATCGCATCGGTCACGGTGTAGCTGAAGCTGTCGTGCAGGGTTTCGCCCGCGGCCAGTTCCTGGAAGCGCGCGCCGATGTCGTAGGCGACCGCGCCGTCCTCCAGGCTGACCATCGCGCCGATGCTGGACTCGCCGACCGAGATCACACTGACGACGTCGCCGGCATCCGGATCGTTGTCGTTGGCCAGCAGCATGGTCACCGGGATGTTGGCCAGTCCGCCGTCCTCGTAGACGCTGAAGCTGTCGTCGGCGGCCACCGGGGCCGCGTTGAGCAGGCCGCCGATGCCCTCGTGGTCGAGGACGCTCCCGTCGTCGAAGACGATGCGGCCGACGCCTTCGGCCTGGCCCAGCCAGTTCACGAGGGTCACGCTGTCGCCGCTGGCGCGGATGGTCAGCACCAGGTCGGTACCCGACTCGCTGGCCTCGAGGTCGGCGGCCGTCAGGCCGTTGCCGATGACCAGGGTGCCATTGCCCTCGGCGTCGATGATGCGGTCGGCGCCGTCGCCGATGCCGAACAGATAGGTGTCGTCGCCCGCGCCGCCCAGCAGCACATCGTTGCCCGCGCCGCCGGCGA
>DEKZ01000245.1 GCA_002354135.1 Massilia sp. UBA2709
TTCCTGGCGGCCGGTGTGCAGCCGCGCGAGCGCGTCGCCGTGTTCCTGGAAAAGCGCGTCGAGAACGTGACCGCGATGTTCGGCGCTGCCCTGGCCGGCGCCGTGTTCGTGCCCGTGAATCCGCAACTCAAGCCCGAGCAGGTCGCCCACATCCTGGCCGACTGCAATGTGCGCATCCTCGTGACCTCGCCCGAGCGCCTGGCCCAGCTGGGCGAAGCGCTGGCGGCCTGTCCGGATTTGCGGACCGTGTTCGTCACCGGAGCCGCCGTGTCGCAGGCGTCATGCGAGGTGCGCGCCTGGGATACGGCGCAGACGGCGCCCGATGCCGCCGTGCTGGCCGCGCGCCGCCCGATCGACGCCGACATGGCCGCCATCCTCTACACCTCGGGCAGCACCGGCAAGCCGAAGGGCGTGGTGCTGTCGCACCGGAACATGGTGGCCGGCGCCCGCAGCGTCGCCAGCTATTTGAACATTACGCCGCAGGACCGCATCCTGTCGGTGCTGCCGCTCAGCTTCGACTATGGCCTGAGCCAGCTGACCTGCGCCTTCCTGGCCGGCGCGACCGCCGTGCTGCTGAACCACCTGTTCGCGAAAGACGTGCTGAAGGCCGTGGTCGAGGAACGCATCACCGGCCTGGCCGCGGTGCCGCCGCTGTGGTTCCAGCTGTGCACCTTGCCCTGGCCGCAGGACTGCACGCTGCGCTACCTGACCAATTCCGGCGGCGCCATGCCGAAGACGACGGTGGCCGCCCTGCGCGCGGCCCTGCCAAACGCCGAGCTGTTCCTGATGTACGGCCTGACCGAGGCGTTCCGCTCCACCTACCTGCCGCCGGCGGAACTGGATCGCCGTCCCGACTCGATGGGCCGAGCGATCCCGAACGCCCAGGTGATGGTGGTGCGCCCGGACGGCACGCCTTGCGAACCGAACGAACCGGGCGAACTGGTGCACCGCGGCGCCCTGGTCTCGCTCGGCTACTGGAACGACCCCGTTAAAACCGCCGAGCGCTTCAAGCCGGCGCCCGGCCAGGACCCGGCGCTGCCCCTGGTCGAGATGGCCGTCTGGTCCGGCGACACGGTGCGCATGGACGAGGACGGTTATTTGTACTTCATCGGCCGCAGCGACGACATGATCAAGGTGTCGGGCTACCGCGTCAGCCCGAACGAGGTCGAGGAGGCGGTTTATGCCACCGGCCTGGTGGGCGAAACGGTCGCCTTCGGCGTGCCGCATCCGCAGCTGGGCCAGGCCATCGTGCTGCTGGCGCTGCCGAAGGACGGCGATCTCGCTCCCGCCGCCCTGCTGAAGGAATGCCAGCGCCGCCTGCCGGCCTGGATGGTGCCGGCCCATGTGGCCATGGCCAGCGAAGCCTTCCCGCGCAACCCGAACGGCAAGATCGACCGCAAGAGCCTGCGCCTGAATTACCTGACGATGTTTGAGAATACGCCATGAACGCCAAGCCGGTCCACGCCGCCCAGACCCTGTTCCCGACCGTCGACGACTGCCTGCAGGTCGGCGGCATTCCGCTGACCCGCCTGGCCCAGCGCGTCGGCAGCACGCCCTTCTATGCTTACGACCGGCGCTTGCTTAGCGAGCGGGTCGCCCACGTGCGCGCCCACCTGCCGCAGGCGGTCGAGCTGCACTTCTCGATGAAGGCCAACCCGATGCCGGCCCTGGTGCAGCACATGGCGGGGCTGGTCGACGGCATCGACGTGGCGTCGAGCGGCGAGTTGAAGGTAGCGCTGGACACCGGCATGGAGCCGCACCGCATCAGCTTTGCCGGTCCGGGTAAATCGGACGCGGAATTGACGCGCGCCGTGGCCGCCGGCGCCGTCGTGCACGCCGAGTCCGAGCGCGAGATCCGCGCGCTGGCGCGCATCGGTAATGAGATCGGCGTTGCGCCGCTGCTGGTCCTGCGCATCAACCCGGATTTCGAACTGAAGGGCTCCGGCATGCGCATGGGCGGCGGCGCCAAGCAGTTCGGCATCGACGCCGAGGAAGCGCCGCGCATGCTGGCGCTGGCGTTCGAACTTGGTCTGACGGTGCTGGGTTTTCACATCTTCAGCGGCTCGCAAAGCCTGAAGGCCGAGGCCATCGTCGAGACCCAGGCCCAGACCCTGCTGCTGGCCGAGCGCCTGGCGCAGGACGCGCGCGACCCGGTGCGCATCCTGAACATCGGCGGCGGCTTCGGCATTCCGTATTTCCCGGGCGAGGTGGCGCTCGACCTGGCGCCGATCGGGGAGGCCCTGGAGGCCGCCCTGCCGCGCGTGAAGGCGAGTCTGCCCGACGCGCAGCTCTCGATCGAACTGGGCCGCTACCTGGTCGGCGAAGCGGGCGTGTACGTGGCGCGCGTGGTGGACCGCAAGGTCTCGCGCGGCCAGGTCTTCCTCGTCACCGACGGCGGCCTGCACCACCACCTGGCCGCCTCCGGCAATTTTGGCCAGGTGATCCGCAAGAACTACCCGGTCGCCATCGGCAACCGCATGAGCGCGACTGGCGCGACGGAAACCGCTTCGGTGGTCGGCCCGCTGTGCACCCCGCTCGACCTTCTGGCCGACCGCATGGAGCTGCCGCAGGCCCAGGTAGGCGACCTGGTCGTGGTGTTTCAGTCCGGCGCCTATGGCCGCTCGGCCAGCCCGCAGGGCTTCCTCAGCCATCCGGACGCGCCCGAAGTGCTGGTGTAAGACGCGGCCGTGGGTGGTCTCGGCGTGCAATCGTGTGGCCGCTTGTATAAAATTTGCGATAAATTAATTGTTGCAGGAAAATAAACGGAGAAACGTTTTCCACTGCCTCCACCTGCGGCGGCTATAGCGCAAGCTTTGCGCACTCCCGGAACGGACCGGCTGCGGCCACCCAGGACCAACACCATGCTAGCGCAACAGACTTCCAGCTTCGAATCCCGCTTGTCCGACCAGCTGCAGCGCGCCCTCGCGCTGTGCGCGGTCCACCTGCCCGATGCGGCCGGGCGCGTGCGCGCCTTCCTCGCGCAGTTCGCCGACCCGCCGCCGCATGGCGGCTTCAAAGCCATTTCGCCGGGCGCGCGCGCCCTCTACCAGCAGGTGCTGGACGAGCGCGGCGAGCAGGCGGGCGCCTGTTTCCTGCTGGCCGCCGTCCTGATGGGCGTGCGCGAATCGCTCGCGAGCGAACTGCTGGCGCGCCTGCCGGAACGGGTGCGCGCGCACCAGCTGCGCCAGTTCGCGCGCATCGCCAACCACGACGAAGCCTTCCTGCCTTACTGCCGCCTGGACGGCGACGTCTTCCTGAAGGAATTCGGCCTGGCCACGCTGCGCCTGTACGCGGGCGCCTCGAGCGTGATCGATCCGCGCGCGGGCATGGGCCGCTCGATCCTGTGGCAGGGCGGCCTGATGGCGCTGCCGGGCCGCGCCCTGCTGTTCGCCCGCGCCGGCGGCTTCAAGCCCTGGTTCGCGATCCACGTGAACCGCCTGTACCAGGACGAATTCAACGAGGAAGGCCGCAACGAATGCTACCGCTGCTGCGTCGAGCTCTACGACCTGCACCCGGACGCGCTGGGCATGATCGCCGGCAGCTGGTTCTACGATCCGGTGGTCGAGATCATCAGCCCGCACCTGGCCTACCTGCGCACGGTGCCGGAAGAGGGCGGGGCGCGCGCGCTGTTCGTCTCGCACGACGAGCAGGCCGTCAGGAATGCCACCGCGACCTCGGAAAAGCGGCGCTCGCTGCACGCCGCCGGCCAGTACCGTCCGGCGTCGTGGGCGCTGGTGTGGCCGAAGCGCGCGCAGATCGATTGGGCGCGCCGGCACAGCAAGGACAAGAACGACTGACATGACGATCAAACAAGCCGTACTGCGCGCCGCCAAGTTCGCCGGCGTCTTCGCCCTGGTGCGCGCCGCCACCCGCCGCCATCCGCGCATCCTGTGCTACCACGGGGGCAACCTGGGCGACGAGCGCCGCTACAACCCGAAACTGTTCTGCACCCGCGAGCAGCTGCGCGAGCGCCTCGACTGGCTGCGCCGCACCGGCTTCGTGCCGGCCACGCTCGACGAGGTGGTCACGCCCGGCGCCGCCCCTGCAAAGGGCATCCCGGTCGCGATCACGCTCGACGACGGCTGGTATTCGTCCTGGCACGACCTGCTGCCGATCATGGCCGAATACGGCCACCGCCCGGTGCTCTACCTGCACACCGAGGCCTATGAGGCCGGGGCGCCCATCATTCCCGTGAGCGTGCGCTACATCCTGTGGAAGGCAGGCCCGGTCGAGGCGACGCTGGCGGGTTTTGGCTCGGGAATGGACGGCAACTGGCGCCTGGCCGAGCGCGAACAGCGCCACCGCCTGTGCGCAGCGGCCGAAAGCTGGCTGCTGGCGCAGGCGCCCCAGGACGTGGCCCCGAGCCTGGAGCGCTTCGCCGCGGCGCTGGGCGTGCCGGCGGCCCAGCTCGACCTGGCCTCGCGCCGCTTCAGCTACATGACGCGCGAGGAACTGCAGGCGGCCAGCACCAACGGCTGCGCGATCGAGCTGCACGGCCACCTGCACGAATACGTGCCCGGCGAGCCGGAACGCAACCGCGCCAACATCGAGAAGTGCCGCGAGAAGATCCTCGAGGCCGGCCTGCCGCGTCCGACCCACTACTGCTACCCGAGCGGAGCCTTTGACGCCCAGGCGCCGCAGGTGATGCGCGCGGCCGGCGTGTCGACCGCGACCACCTGCCTGCCGGGCCTGGTGCGTTTGAAGGATGGCGACACCCGCTACCTGCTGCCGCGCTTCCTGGATGGCGGCGACGTCTCGATGATCGAGTTCGAGGCGGAGATGAGCGGGGTGCTGGAACTGCTGCGCAGGTTGACAGGGCGCTGAGCTTATTGAGGCACGTGTCTACTAGATACGACCAGTGACAGTAGGGTGGGCACTCTGTGCCCACGCGTTACGTGCGTATCCCTTCTGTGTTGGCTGGGACTTCTCGCCCGCTAACGCCGATCTCGACCCGTTCGCGTCCATCGCATACTTTGCGGGCGACATATCGCCGCCTGTGACTACCGGCCACGCGCGTAACGCGTGGGCACGGAGTGCCCACCCTACGCTTGCTGCCGATGGCGCCGTTTCTATCCTACCAGCTTGATACGGATCCCCGCCTTGCCCAGCACGTTCTCGACGCGCCCGAAGCCGTAGCGCTCCAGGCCGTGCGGCGACTTCGCCAGGCGCCACAGCACGTACAGGGTTGCGGCATAGGTCAGCGCACCGACCGCCACGCACAGCACCAGGGCCAGGACGTACTCGAAGGTCACGCCGTGGTGCAGCACCAGCTGGCTCTTCACGGCCAGCACGGCGCCGGCCATCGCCAGCGCGGCCAGCAGCGGGCGCACCAGCTGGCGGCAGAAGGTGCTCCAGCCCAGGTCCAGGCAGCGCGCGACCATGCCCTGGTTCACCGGGATCATCACGATGGCGGTGGCCAGATAGGTCCAGGCCGCGCCGAGGATGCCGTAGTACTTCACCGCCGGGAACAGGAGGCCGACCATGATCACCGCCTGCACCGCCCACACGATGGTGATCAGGCGCGGCCGGTTCAGGGCGAGGTAGACGTAGGTGATGTTGGTCTGCACGGCCTTGATCACGCCGTGCACCGCCAGCACCTGGATCAGCGGGATCGCCGCCAGCCACTTCCAGCCCAGCGCCGCCGGCACCAGCAGGTCGGCCACCGCGAAAATGCCGACGCCCGCGGGAATCGAGAACAGGGCGATCGAGGAGATCACCTTCAGGAAGCTGTCGCGCAGCAGCTCGATGTCGTGCGCGGCCTTGGCGTAGCCGGGGAAGGCGGCGCGGTTGATCGGCGCCACCAGCTCGGTGGTCGGCAGGGTCGCGATCTCGGTCGCCAGCGAGTGCACGCCGAGCGAGGCCGGCGTGGTGTGGTGGGCGATGATGAACTGCGCCGCGCGGTTGTTGACGAACTGGATCACGTTGTTCACCACCAGCCACTTCGAGGCGCTGAACATCTCGCCGCGCGCCGCCAGCGACAGGCGCGGGCGGTAGGTCGACACCACATAGGACTGGATCACCGACAGGATGGTGCCGGCCAGCTGCCCCAGCACCAGCGCCCAGTAGTTGCGCATGATGAAGGCAAGCGGGATCGTCACCACCAGGGTCGCCAGGCGTTTGCTCAGCAGGAAGCGGAATTCCTTATCGAAGCGCATCTCGCGCTGGAATTTCACGGTGCCGATGTTCGAGAAGCCCTGGATCGCAAAGCCCAGCGCCAGCACATACAGGATCGCTTCCAGGCGCGGCTCGTCGTAGTAGTGCACCGCCGGCACCGCCAGCGCCGCCAGGCAGATGCCGCAAACGGTGGCGAAGATCACGTTGAAGGTCCAGGCCGTGTTGAAGTGCTCGGGCCCGGCTTTCGGGTTCTGGATCAGCTGCACGTCGAAGCCGAACGAGACCAGCAGCTGCATGGCGGCGATCAGGATCATCGACATCGCGACCAGGCCGAAGTCCTCCGGCACCAGCATGCGCGCCAGGATCAGGGTGCTGATCAGGCCGATGCCGCGGTCGAGGAATTTGAAGGCGACCATCCAGACCGCGCCCTTGGCGATCTTGGCGTCGATCTCGGAGACGGGTTTCAGGCTCATCGCACCGCCTCGTCGAACAGGCGCGCCAGCTGCGCGGCCTTGTGGGTGCGCGAGGCGCCCGCGATCACCTCGTCGCTGGCGACATAGGCGCTGCCGTCGCGCAGGCCGGGCAGGAAGCGCTCCAGCGCCGCGCCGATTTCAGCAGGATTGTCGACCTGGGCGCTCAGGGTGAAGCCGGCGTTGCGCAGCACCTGCGCGGTTTCGCCGGCAGGGTCGACCAGGCCGAGGATGGGCTTGCGGGTGCGGAAGTATTCGTAGATCTTGGCCGGGATCTGGCTGTTGAAGGGCGTGCCCTGGAACAGCAGCAGGCCGTCGGCGGCCAGCATCTCGTTCAGCGCGTCGCGGTAGGGAACCGGCGGCAGCACCTCGACGATGTCGCCCACCTTGTGGCGGTCGACCTTGGCCTGGGTGGCAGGGATGTTGCCCGGCGCGCGCAGCACCACGCGCAGCGAGGCGGCGTCGATCTTGCCGGCGGCTTTCAGTGCGGCGAGCGCGGCCAGGAAGGATTCCGGATTGCGGCCGGCGTCGTACAGCACGCCGCTGTGCAGCAGGGTGGTGCGTTTGACTGTCGACAGTGCCGGACCGGGAGCGGTTGCCGCCGCCGCTTCGATCAGGCGCCCGAACTCCTCTTCGTCGTAGCCGTTCTCGATCACCAGGAACTTGGCCGGGTCGATCTCAGGAAAACGCTCGCGGTAGGAACGCAGGGCGCTATGCGTGGTGAATACCGCAAAGCGGCAGCGCGTGATGGTCTGGCGCTCGATCCAGCCGTAGATGGCGCGCAGGCGCTTCGAAGTCGGATGCGAGGGCTGCAGCATCGGGTCGCGGAAGTCGGCGATCCAGGGCAGGCCGGTCAGGCGGTGCAGGCCGAGCGCGATCAGGTGGGCGGTGGCGACCGGGAAGGTCGACCACAGGACTTGCGGCTTGTAGCGCCGGATCATGGACAGGCCGGTGGGCGTGGCGCCGAACCACCAGGAGACGTAGCGGTCGGGCATGGCCAGCGCCTCGACGTAGCGGCCCTTGTAGCCGAGGTGGCGCTTGGTGTCGAGCGCGAACGGACGCCGCACCACCAGGTCGGGCGAGATCGCGGCCAGCTGCGAAGGATTCTGGACGCCGTAGGCGCGCGGGTGGGCCGACAGCACCATCGGTTCCCAGCCGTGGCGGCCGAGGAGTTTCGAGAAGCTCAGCGTGCGCTGGATGCCGCTGCTTCCGGCCTGCGGCGGAAAATGGAATGCGATGAGTAATGCGCGTTTGTTCATGGGTGTTTCCTTCGGCCCGGGGCCGAAGCCTGGTTACTGCGGGATCCGGCGCGAGCCGGATGCATGTCGTTTCATTCGCTCAGCCGCGCGCCAGCCACTGCAGCAGGCGCAGCGCGAAGCGGAACGGGGTCTCGTCCCACGGCCGGCTGCGCGGCAGCTGGTAGCGGTCGTGGCGGCGCGTGATCGCGCCCACCGCCGTGGTGAACGCGGCCTGGAAGCCGGCCTCGCGCACCATCGCCACGTGGCGGCCGTCGAAGTCCTTGTCGACCTTGCCGTTCGGGTAGGCGAACAGCGTCACCGGCTTGCCGATGAGCTCCTCGAGCTCGCGCTTGCCGTCGCGGATTTCCTGCATGGCGCTGGCGTCGTCCAGGCTCGTAAGGATCGGATGCGACACCGTGTGGGCGCCGATCTCGATGCCGTGACGGTCGAGGTTGACGACCATCTCGGGGGTCAGCATCAGCCCTTCCGCGGCGCGCTCGCCGACCAGGGTCTGCAGGCGTCCGACCAGGCGGCTGCGCTCCTGCGGCGGCAGGTATTTCGAGGCCTCGGTCAGGGTGCCCAGGGTGGCCGCGCGTTCCGGCAGGCTGCGCAGCGAATACACGCCCAGGCCGAATTCGGCCAGGTCGAGTTCTTCCGCCGGCAGGGTCTCCACCGCTTCGACGATGCGGTCGTTCCACATCGTGCGTCCGCCGACGTAGCCGCTGCTGACGAACACCGTGGCCGGCAGGCCGAGGCGGCGCAGCACCGGCAGCGCCAGGTCGTGCACCGAGCGGTAGCCGTCGTCGAAGGTGATGCAGACCGCGCGCGGCGGCACCCGCCCGGCATCGATCGCCGCCAGCGCCTCGCGCAGCGACAGCACGTTGAAGCAGCGCGCCAGCAGCTCCATCTGCCAGGTGAAGATGTCGATGTCCGGCTCGGACGCCAGGAAGGGGCTGGGGGCGGCCAGCACCCGGTGGTAATTGACGATCGCGACGCGGCCATTGCCGCGGGTGAGGCGGGCGATGGCGTTGCCGATGGATCGGATGATGTGTTCGTTCATCAGTAGTGAAGAGTCCGCAATATTGTCGATATATTAACCCCTGCGAGGCTGTTCGCCGGGGTTCAATCGTGCGGAGAGGGTAGTCTTGGCGAGCACCGGGCGCGGTGAACCCACGCCGGGAAGAGTCACACCGGGCGCCGCTGTGCCTGCGGCTTGGGCGCCAGGCACAGCGGCGGGCGCCATCTGTTCCAGCGCTGCCGGCAGCAGGCGCTTCTCGACTACCAGCACCAGCCCGAACAGGCAGAAGATCAGGTCAACGTACGCGAAGCTGAGCGCGGCGCCGCCCAAGGCAAAGGCGAACACGCTCAGTTGCAGCATGGTTGCGAGCGTGCGCAGCCATTGGGGCGCACCGGCCCGCTTGGCGCGGCGCGCGACGCTGCCGGCCTTGAAGAAGGTGCTCGCCAGGCAGCCCAGGTACAGGATCAGGCCGCCGAAGCCCTGTTCGCCCAGCACCTGGAAGTAGATACTGTGCGCCGCGCGCCCGACGGTAGCATTGGGCAGGGCATGACCGGTATAGAACCAGGGATAGGAGAAGAAATCGCGCGATAGCTCCTTCCAGACCGGAAAATACTCGAGCGACTTGAAGCCGCCGCCGAAGAAGGGGTGCTGCATCGCCATGATGAAGGATAGCTTCCAGGCCACCACGCGTCCCATGAAAGAGGCGTCCTGGTCGGCGGTCTGGATAGTGTCGATACGGCTCGTGTAGTCGTCGCTGATGAAGGGTGTCAGGCCGATCGCCAGTCCGACGATCAGGAAGGTCAGCAGCACCTTGCGCTCGCTCTTGACATACATGTAGACGCCGAGCGCTGCCAGTGCCAGGAAGCCGCCGCGCGACTGGGTGCCGATCACGCCGATCACCAGCAGCGCCATGGTGCCGAGCAGGCCCAGGTGCAGGATTTTCGATTGCTTGCCGTATTCATTCAACAGGTAGTAGCAGACCGGAAGCGTCATGACAAAAGCAAGCGAGAGCTCGTTGCGGTCGCCCAGCACATGGCCGTTCATGCCTGCGATGTTGTGGCCGCCACCGCTGGCGAGGAACTTCAAGGCCTCGAGGTCGGCGTAGAATCCGACTGACAGTACCAGGCACCACAGCACGAAGTCGACGTGCAATTTGTCGCTGATGGTCAGGGCCACGAACACGAACAGCATCACTACCTTGAAGAAGCGGATCCAGTATTCCGTCGACACCTCGGACGGCGACAGGCTGGTGAAGGTGCTGATCGTGGTCCATAGGAAGAACAGCAGCACGAAGGTGCCGATCATGCCCAGGTGGACCCTGGGCTTGTGTTTCCAGGCCAGGTAGCCGAGGATCGCCACCGCCGTGAACAGCAGGTTGTAGCGGATGTGCGTGGCGATGCCGTAGACCCAGCCGTTGGGAAAGAATAGCGCGGTCCAGACCCACATGCCGACCGCGATGAAGGGACGCTGCGCCATCGCATACAGCATGAGCGGCAGCAGCGCCAACAGGAAGAGGTCACGCATGGCCGGCCTCCGGTTTTGCACGCGCGGCCTGCTCACGCGCCTGTTTATGCGCCAGGGCGGCAGCCTGCTCGGCTTCCTTGGTCTTGCGCTTGTCGGTCTTCAGGGCCCACAGACACAGGTAGACCACGGCGCACAGGTCCATTGCCCAGAGAAGAGATTCCATCGTTCAGTCCATTCGTTGTCAGGTTCAGGCGAGGGCCAGCATGTCGCCATGACGCGCCAAGACTTCGCCGAACAAGCGGATCTGGCCTTCGGTCGTGTCATCCCAGCTGAAGCGCTCGGCATAGCGGCGCGTCGCCGCGCGGTCCGGGTAGTTCGCGCGCAGGGCATTCACGGCGTCGGCCACGCCCTGGTAGCTGCGTTCGCGCATCAGCACACCCGCTTCCGGCGCGGCCACGACTTCCGGCGTGCCGTAGACGCGGCTGGCGACCACCGGGGTGCCGCAGGCCATGGCCTCCAGCAGCACGTTGGCCCAGCCTTCGCGGCTGGACGAGAGCACCAGCGCGTCGGCGGCGCCGTAGTGGGCGCGCAGCTGGGCCTGCGGCACCGCGCCCAGGAAGCTCACGCGGTCCGTCACCTTCAGTTCGCGCGCCAGGTTTTCCAGCTTGGCGCGGTCCGGGCCATCGCCGGCCAGCACCAGGCGCACGCCGGGCAGCAGCGGCAGCGCGCCGATGATCAGGTCCTGGGCCTTGACCGGCACCAGGTGGCCCACCGCCAGCAGCGTGAACATCGGGTTCGGCGTGCGTTCGGTCGGGCGGAACAGTTGCAGGTCGACGCCGTTACGCAGCGACACCACGCGGTTGGCGTCGATCCCCATCGCCACCACTTCGTCGCGCAGCGCATTGCAGACCGTGATGATGGCGTCGGCGCGGCGCGCCGCCCACAGGATCTGGCGGCGCGGCAGCGCGTATTGCGGGAACAGGGTGATGTCCGAACCGCGCGCGGTGATTACCAGCGGCTTGTTGAAGTGGCGCGCCAGCATGGCCGCGGCCACGCCGTCAGGGTAAAAATAATGAGCGTCGATCAGGTCGAAGTCGTAGCCCTCGTCGATCAGGCGTCCAATGGCCGGTTTCACGGCCTGGGCCAGCAGGAAGGGGGCGACGCTCATGCCGACCTTCGGCAGGACTGGGTAGCGCGGGTGCGCCACCTGGATTCCGTGGCGGACTTCATGGCGCGGCGCTTTCGCGAAGCGCGCGTAGTTGCCGAAGCGCGGATTGGTCGAGGGGAACCAGGGAATCGGCGCCACCACGCGCGACTGGACCTGGCCGCTGCCGACCAGGTGGCGCAGGCGCGTCTCGACGAAAATGCCGTGTCCGGGCTTTTCGCTGTTCGGGAACAGGGTACTGAAGGTCAGGATCTTCATGCAGCCTTCAGTCCGGTGATGCTGCCGTAGATGTTCTTGTAGCGCGCCACGCTCACCGGCCAGTTGCGCTCGGTTTCCACGTACGCGCGCCCGGCCGAGCGCAGCGCCGGCCACAGCACCTGCGCGTCGAGCAGGTCGCCGACCTTGGCGGCCAGGGAGTCCGGGTCGTCCGGCGCGAACAGCACGCCGGTCTTGCCGTCGGCGATCAGTTCGCGGTGGCCGCCCACGCTCGAGGCGGCCAGGATGCGGCCCTGGGCCATCGCTTCCAGCGGTTTCAGCGGCGTGACCAGGTCGGTCAGGCGCATCGACATGCGCGGGTAGACCAGCACGTCGAGCAGGTCGTAGTACTTCTGCACCTGGTCATGCGGCACACGGCCGGTGAACACGACCTTGTCGGCGATGCCCAGGTCCTTGGCCTGCTGGCGCAGGTTGGCGTCCTGCGGACCGCCGCCGACCAGCAGCACGCGCAGGTCGGGGTGGCGCTGCGACAGCGCCGGCACCGCGCGCAGCAGCACGTCCAGGCCCTCATAGGCGTAGAACGAGCCGATGAAGCCGATCAGGCGGTTGTGCTCCAGGCCCAGCTTGCGCTTGAGGTCCATGTCCGCCTGGCCGCCGACGGCGAACTTGTCGATGTCGACGGCATTCGGGATCACCGTCACTTTCGAGGCCGGGATGCCGCGCGCGACGATGTCGCCGCGCAGGCCTTCGCAGATGGTGGTCACGGCATCGGCGCGTTTCAGGGCATAGGTTTCCAGGCCGCGCGTAAGCTTATAGCGCAGGCCGTTCTCGGTGCTGGTGCCGTGGTCGACCGCGGCGTCTTCCCAGAAGGCGCGTACTTCGTACACCACGGGGATGCCGAACTTGCGGCCGGCGCGCAGGGCGGCGATCGCGTTCAGGCAGGGCGAGTGGGCGTGCAGGACGTCGGGTTTGATCTTGGGGATGATCTCGGTCAGGCGCTTTTCCAGGCCGCGGATGACCTCCAATTGGTTCAGCACCGGCATCTTCGCCAGTGCGCCGGTCGAGCGTGGGGTACGGTAGAAGTGCAGGCCGTCGGCGGTTTCCTCGAGCAGGTCGTTGCCGCCCTGGTGCTTGGCGCCGGTCACGTGGAAGGTTTCCCAGCCCAGCGCGCGCTGCTCGCGCAGGATCGAGGCGGTACGGAAGGTATAGCCGCTGTGCAGCGGGATCGAATGGTCGAGGACGTGAAGGACACGCATGTATTGCTCCGTTATGCTGCGCTGGCGATCAGGGGGCTGGCCGCGCCGATGCTGCTGTTGGTACTGGTAGCGCCGGTGGCGCCGTTCTTGCGCAGGAAGGCTTCGAACATCAGCACGGCCCACAGCGCGGTGCTGTGGTCCTTGGTGCCGGCCAGGTGTTCGTCGACCATCCGCTGCAGGTAGTGGCGGTTGAAGATGCCGGTGTCCAGCAACATCGGGTTCAGCACCGCCGCCTTCATGGCCTCGCGCAGCGGGCCGCGCAGCCAGGAGGCGAGCGGGATCGAGAAGCCCATCTTCTTGCGGTACAGGATGTCCTGCGACAGGTAGGGCTCGAGCGCCTTCTTGAAGATGTGCTTGCCCTCGCCGTTGCGCAGCTTGGAGGACGACGGCAGGCCCGAGACCCATTCGACGAATTTGTGGTCCAGCAGCGGCACGCGCACTTCCAGCGCGTGCGCCATGCTGGCGCGGTCGACCTTGGTCAGGATGTCGCCCGGCAGGTAGGTCTTCATGTCGACATACTGCGTGATCGAGAGCGGGTCGTCGGTCGGCGCATTGGCGGCGTGGCCGCGCATCACCTCGACCGCGCGGTAGCCTTGCAGCTGGCTGCGGAACGACTCGGAGAACAGCTGGTCGCGCACGCGATCGACCAGGATCGACACGCCGTGGAAGTAGCCGTCGACCAGGTCGCGCGCCAGCGCCTCGAAAGTCGTCTTGGCGCGGAAGATGCGCGGCGCCCAGTCGGCCTTCGGATAGGCTTTGCCCAGGAAGCCGAACACGGGTTTGCGCAGCGCGAGCGGCAGCATCGAACGCACCTGCTGCTCGCCCATCGCCATGCGGTAGCGGCGGTAGCCGGCAAAATTCTCGTCGCCGCCATCGCCCGACAGGGCCACGGTCACGCGCTTGCGGGCCAGCTCGCAGACGCGGTAGGTCGGGATCGCCGAGCTGTCGGCATACGGCTCGTCGTACAGGCCGGCCAGCAGATCGACCAGGCCGTAGTCGTCCTTGTCGACGGTCTCGCACTGGTGGCGGGTCTTGTACTGCTCGGCCACCTGGCGCGCATAGGTCGATTCGTCGAAGGCCGGGTCGTTGAAGGCGATCGAGCAGGTATTCACCGGCTCTTTCGACAGGCCCGCCATCATCGCCACGATCGCGCTCGAGTCGACGCCGCCGGACAGGAAGGCGCCCAGCGGCACTTCGGCTTCCATCTGGCTCTCGACCGATTCGCGCAGGCGCACGATGAGTTCTTCTTCCATCTGCTTTTCGCTCATCGCGCCGTGCGGCGTGAACGGCACGTCCCACCAGCGGCGCGGTTTCGCGCTGGCCGCGTTCGATCCGACCTTCAGCGTCAGCGAGTAGCCCGGCTCCAGCTTGAAAGCGTCCTTGAAGATGGTGCGCGGTTCCGGCACGTAGCCGTACGCGAAATATTCCTCGACGGCGCGCGGTTCGATCACGCGCGGCAGCTCGGGGAAGGACAGCAGGGCCTTCAGTTCCGAACCGAAGATAAAAGTGCCGTCCGGCAGGAAGGCATAGTGCAGCGGCTTGACGCCGATGTGGTCGCGCGCCACGAAGAAGACCTTCTTGTTGCGGTCCCAGATCGCAAAGGCGAACATGCCGCGCAGGTGCTTGACGCAGTCTTCTCCCCACTGTTCCCAGGCGTGCACGATGGTCTCGGTGTCCGAGTGCGTGCGGAAGGTGTGGCCCAGCGCCGTCAGTTCCTTGGTCAGTTCGCGGAAGTTGTAGATCTCGCCGTTGAACACGGTGACGACCGTATGGTCCTCGTTGAACAGGGGTTGCTGGCCGGCCGCCAGGTCGATGATCGACAGGCGGCGGTGGCCGAAGCCCACGCCCGGTTCCAGGTAGACGTCGCCCTCGACCGGTCCGCGGTGGAACTGGGTCTGGTTCATCCGCTCCAGGACGCCGCGGTCGAATGCGCGCGTGCCGCGCGGGTCAAAAATGCCAACTATTCCGCACATGGTTCAGTAATTCCTCTGGGGGTTGTCTTGGTGTTGCTCAGGCGGTCGTACAGCGCCGTGTAGGCGCCGACCATCGCGGCAACGCTGTAATGGCGTTCGATGTTTGCGCGCGCAGCGGCTCCGTGGACGGCAACGCGGACAGGGTCCTGGACATACGCTTCCAGCGCATCGGCCAGGGCTGGTGGATTGCTGGCCGGGACCAGGGCGCCGTTGACGCCGTCCTGCACCACTTCCGGGATGCCGCCGACTTTGGTCGCGACCACCGGCAGGCCGCAGGCCATCGCTTCCAGCAGGGTGACCGGCGTGCCCTCGGCGATCGAGGACAGGGCGAACACGTCGAAGGAGCGCATCAGTTCCGGGATGTCGTTGCGCGCGCCGGGGAACCAGACCAGGTCATGCACGCCAAGCTCGCGCGCTTTTTGCGCCAGCTTGTCGCGCAGCGGACCGTCGCCGACGATGGCCAGGCGCAGGCGCAGGCGCGCGCGCTGTTCGGGACGGCGTGCGCACAGCAGCGCGAACGCTTCGATCAGCGAGGCCTGGTCCTTCACGTCCTGCAGGCGGCCGACGGTGCCGATCGTGAACACGTCCTCGCCGGCCCACGGCGTCGTCGCCGCCGGCAGCTTCGGTGCGAAGCGCAGCGTGTCGACGCCGTTCATGATCAGTTCGGCCTTCGCCGCCGGAATCCGCACGACATCCTTCAGCCAGCGGTGCAGGTCGTGCGAGACCGGCACGTAGCGGTCGATGAAGGGGACCAGGGCGCGGCGCAGGAAGTTGTGCTTGGGGTTCAGGCCCTGCGGGTCGCTGGCGTCGCGCCCGTGTTCGGCGTGCACGCGCACCGGCACGCCGGCCAGCCAGGCGGGCGCGGCGTACTCGGCGCAGGCGAAGTTATAGGTGTGCAGCACGGCCGGGCGCAACTGGCGCAGCAGCTTGAACAGTTTCACGTGGATGCCCAGGCCCAGGCCCGGCTGCTTGTCGAGCGCATACAGCGCGACGCCCGGGCGCGTGATCTTGTCCGCAAATTCCGTGTAGCCGGTCAGGCAGACGATGGCGTGGCGGTAGCGCTCGGGCGGCATGTGGTTGATGCAGTCGACCAGCAGGGTTTCCAGCCCGCCGAAGTCGAGCCGGTAGATCAGGTGCACGACCAGCGGAATGTCCGCCGGCCGGTTCTTCGTTACTGCCATCTTACTTACCCCGTGCCGCCTCGAGCGTTGCTTCCAGCGGCGCCAGGTTGGCGCCGAGGAAGGCGCGCAGCGCGGCGCGCGCCGTGTCCGGATGTTCGCCGACCGGGGTGGCCACCATCAGGGCCGCGCCGTCGTCGCCATGCATCATCAGCTTGGCCTGGGCCTGCCACAGCTTGCCGACGTAGTCGTTGGCCGTGAAGCGCCCGTCGACCCAGTTCCAGTGCCAGACCAGGTAGTTGCCCTGCGGGCCCTTGACGCGGGTCTCGCGCAGCGTCAGCGCGCGGCCGCCGATCTCCTCGGTGCGCGCGCTCGAGGCCACGTGCTGGAAGCCTTCCTTGCGGTTGTCGACGCGGTTCACGGAGCTGATCAGGCGCTTGTCCGGACCCTGGTTGCGGTAGTACAGCACGTTCAGCTCCACCGGGGCGCCGGCGGCCGTGTAGGCGCCTTTCAGGGTGGCGTCGGGGGCCATGTAGTTCGGGCTCCAGGTCGGCATGCCGGCCGGCTTCGATGCCAGGCGCGCGCCGTCGAGCGCCACCGGCGCCGGGTTGTGGGCGGCCTTGTCGCTGAGGATGGCCAGTGCCGGCCAGGCGGCGCAGATCAGCACGGCGGCGATGGCGGCGCCCAGGACCGGACGGGCGGCAGGGGAGGTCGCTGCCGTGGCGCCGGCTTTCGCCGCCGTCACGGCAGCCGCCGGCGCTTCGTCTTCCCTCCAGTAGCTGCCGATCCAGAACATGATGAACATGACCAGGCCGAAGAACAGCCAGCCGTAGATCAGGTGGTCGACGCCGGTGGCCAGGGCCATGTCGCTGGTGTGGCCGATCATCACGATCATGTAGGCGCGCAGGCCGTTGGCAATGATCGGCACCACGATCGACAGGCCGATGAACAGGGCGCGGCGCCAGAACGAGCGGTAGCTCAGGTAGGCATACAGGCAGCCCAGGGTGATCGAGGAAATCAGGTAGCGCACGCCGCTGCAGGCTTCGACCACCGACCAGTTCCCGGTCGGCAGCTCGAACATGGTGCCGTTGCGCAGCACCGGGATGCCGGTCGCGCGCACTGCGGCGACCGTGAAGTCGGCGGTGAAGTTGATCAGGGGCTGGACGAACACTTCGCCGAAGGGCACGGCGAACAGCAGGAACAGCAGCGGGAAGGTCAATGCGCCCGCCAGGCGGCGTCCCAGCAGGGCCAGGGCCAGCACCGGGAACATCGCGACGAACGCGTACTGCATCACGACCTGCACTTCGCCCGCGCGCGCCACCAGCCAGCCGGCGCCGCACAGGGCCAGCAGGACCAGGGCCGGCCACCAGGGCGCGACCGGGATCTGCTGGAAGACTTCGCGCCGGCGCCAGATCAGCCACAGGCTGATCGGTGCGATCGCGTAGCCGTGGGCGAAGGTCTCGGAGCTGTTCCACACCGAGACGATCGAGGCGGCCGTGCTCCAGTACAGCAGGAGCGGGGCCAGCAGGGCGGCAACGATGATGGCAACGGTCGGAACCGACATGCGCTCGCGCGCAGCGCCAGACAGCGCCTGGGTATCGTTCATCAGCATTCGAACCTCGTTTCGATGGTGGACAGGTGCGCCGGCCAGCTGTAGCGGCGCTCGACGCTGGCGCGCGCGGCGCGGCCCATGGCCGGGTGGGGCGAACGCAAGAGGCCAATCACGCTGTCGGCGTAGTCGTCGGGGGCGTCGGCCACCAGCAGCTCGCGGCCGTCGACGGCATCGATGCCCTCGAAAGCCTGGGGCGAAGCGACCACCGGACGCGCCATCGCCATCGCTTCGAGCACCTTGTTCTGGATGCCGCGCGCGATGCGCAGCGGCGCCACCGCGACGCTGCAGTGGGCGAGGTAGGGACGCACGTCGGGCACGGTGCCGGTGACGACGATACCCTCGCTGGCCAGCGCCTGCACTTCCGGGCTCGGACGCGCGCCGACGATGTAGAAGCGCGCCTGCGGCACGGCCTCGCGCACGCGCGGCAGCACGTTGGCCGCGAACCACTTGACGGCGTCGACGTTCGGCCAGTAGTCCATCGCGCCGGTGAACACCAGCGCCTGCTCGCCCTCTTCGAACGGGTTGTCGTAGGCGCGCTCGGGGCTGAAGTACTCGGTATCGACGCCGTTGTTGAAGAAGCCGATCTTGGCGCGGCTTTCCGGCGCCAGGGTGCGGAACAGCTCGGCCTCGGGGTCGGACACGAACAGCGAGGCGTCGAACTGGTCGGCCACGCGGCGCTCGTAGTCGAGCAGGTGGCGCGCCTCGTGGCGGTAGACCCAGCTCATCGGCCACTTCTTCTTCTCGGCGTACTGGCGCCATTTATCCGAGTCGACGTCGCAGAAGTCGATCACGCGGCGCGCCGCCGGATAGTCCTCGGCGTACTGCGCCATCACCGACGAGAACATCATGATGCGCGCGATGCCGTGCTCGCGCATGGTCTTCGCGATCCAGGCCTTCATGCCGGCGTCGCGATAGTAGCCCAGCGAGAGCGACTTGCCGGTGGCGAGCGCCTTGGCGCTGCGGATCTTGCCCTGGGTCGGATTCAGGCGCACGAAATGGCTGCTGGCGCACAGGGCCTCGACCGTCGGCACGTACTGCCAGTCGTCCTCGTCGTCCACGAAGGTGGCCAGGTGCACGCGGTACTTGCCCGATAGGTGCTTCAGCAGGTGGTACGAGCGGATCTTGTCGCCCTTGTTCGGCGGGTAGGGGATGCGGTGCACCAGCAGCAGCAGGTCCTGCTTGGCTGCCTCGGCGCTTGCTGCCGCCTTCTTTTGCAGCACGCCTTCGATGATCGAGTTCATGGCCGTTCCAGGAAAATGCGGTCCATGCGGTCCCACGCGAAGTCGCGGGCCAGGGCGGCGATGCGCCCTTCCATGCGTTCGATGTTGATGTAGTGGCGGAAGCGCGCCTTGGCGCCGAGTCCCTCCGGACGGGGCTGGCCGGGATCGACTTCCCATGGGTGGAAGTAGAACAGCGCCGGCTCGTTATCCATCTCGTTGACGCGCTTGACCATCCAGCGCGACAGCGCGTAGGGCAGCAGGCGGAAGTAGCCGCCGCCGCCGGCCGGCAGCTTTTTCGAACCCAGCTGCACCGTGGTGATCGGCACTTCGAGCAGGCCGTCCGGGCCGTTCGGATAGAAGGCGAAGCGCGGCGCGTCCGGCATGCCGTAGTGGTCATGGTGGATCGGGTAGATGCTCGAGCTGTAGCGGTAGCCCGCTTCGGTCAGCGCCTCCAGCGCCCACAGGTTGCCGTGACCGATCGAGAAGCTCGGCGCGCGGTAGCCGATCACTTCCTGGCCGCCGATATCCTCCAGGATCGCCTTGGCCGAACGGATGTCGTTGTCGAATTCGGCGCGGCTCTGGTCCGAGGCGCGCAGGTGGCCGTAGCCGTGGCTGGCCAGTTCGTGGCCGGCGGCGACGATGCGGCGCACCATGCTTGGGTAGCGTTCGGCGATCCAGCCGAGGGTGAAGAAGGTGCCTTTTACGTCATGGCGCTCGAACAGCGCCAGGATGCGCTCGATGTTGGCTTCGACGCGGCATTCGCGGCTCGGCCAGCTGTCGCGGCTGATGTAGGGGGCAAAGGCCGAGACCTGGAAGTAGTCCTCGACGTCGCAGGTCATCGCGTTGCGGATGCGCTCGCCCGGCTGGCGCTGCGGCCGGGCTGCGGGAGTTTGCATTCTCATTCCTGGGTATCCACGTGTTGGGCCGCCTGCGCGCCTTGCGGCGTGGCGACGATTTTCTTCAGGATCGACAGTACCGAGACGATCGATTTCTCGAGGCGCATCATGCGTTCGTCCAGCATCTCGGCGCTGTCGCGGCGCTCGGGCAACTGGCCCAGCTCATCGTCACCGAGGCTGTTTCCGAGGGCGCCGGCGGCCGGCGTGCCGACCGCGGTCGGCAACTGGAATTCTTCGCTGATGTCGCTGATGACGGTCTTGATGTGTTCCTCGTTGAACTCGTGCAGTTCTTCCAGGTAGCCCATCAGCAGCACGCGGTCGAGCAGGGTATTGGTCTTGCGCGGGATGCCGCCGGTGTGGGCGAAGATCGCCGCGTGGGCGCCGTCGTCGAAAGCCGGGTCGCCGTTCCAGCCCACCGTGTGCAGGCGGTGCTCGATGTAGGCGCGGGTCTCCTGGGCGTCCATCGGGCCCAGGTGGTAGCTGGCGATCACGCGCTGGCGCAGCTGCTGCATGGTCGGGCTGTGCAGGGTGGCGCGGAATTCCGGCTGGCCGAGCAGGAAGGTCTGCAGCAGCGACTTGTCGTCGGTCTGGAAGTTCGACAGCATGCGCAGTTCCTCGACCGTCTGCGGCTTGAGGTTCTGGGCTTCGTCGATGACCAGCAGGGCGCGCTTGCCCTGGCGGTCGACCGCGCGCAGGAACTGCTCGAGGCGGGTCAGGAGGTCGGTCTTGCTCGCGCCTTCGTACGGCAGGCCGAAGCCCGAGACCACCATGCGCAGCGTGTCGTCCGGATCGAGGTGGGTGTTGACGATGTGGGCGGCGACGATCTGGTCGGACGGCAGCTTGTTGAACAGGTTGCGCACCAGCGTGGTCTTGCCGGCGCCGACTTCGCCGGTGATGACGATGAAGCCTTCACCCTGCGACAGGCCGTATTCCAGGTAGGCCATGGCCCGCTTGTGGCCCTTGCTGCCGAAGAAAAAATGGGGATCGGGGCGCAGCTGGAAGGGCTTGGCCGAGAGTCCGTAATAGCTTTCGTACATCGTGTCACTCCGTGTTTAGAGCTGCACCGTCAGGGTGGCTGCGACGGCGTTCTCGGTGTAATCGCGGCGGCTGACCTCGCTGTCGCCGACGACGCGGCGCACTTCCAGGCTGCCGCGCACCGAACGGCCGAAGCGGTGGGTCATCCCCAGGCGCAGCGTGTTCTGCTTGCTTTCCAAGTCGGTGTCGAGCGAGCGCGCGCGGGTCACCGACAGCGAAGCCAGGGCGCTCGAACGCGCGCTCAGGCGGTAGTTGTAGGCCGCCGTGACCCCAAGCTGGCGCACGCTGTCGTTCAGCGCGCGCAGCTGGCTGCCGAGCAGGCCGCTGTCGCTTTCGGCCGAGGACAGCGCGGTGCGCTCGCTGGCGTAGGCCGACAGCACGGCGCTGCTGTGGCGCCAGTTGAACGCGCTCGATGCCTGGAACAGCTTCTGGCGCATGTAGCGGTTGGTCAGGTAGTTGATGTTGTCGGCCAGCGTGGCCGGCAGGCCGGCGGCGCGGATATAGCCTTCGACCGCCTGGCGCCGCAGCACCGGGTCCGGAATGCTCGCGGCGAACAGCGAGTCGAGCATCGACGCGGTGTCGATCGCGGCCGGCAGCGTGAACTGCGAGCGGCTGGTGGTGACGGTGTCCGAATAGCCCATCCGCCAGACGCTGTGGCGGCTGCGGTGCAGCGCGGCGAGCGTGCCGGTATTGCCGAGGTAATGGCGGCCGACCGACATCTGCAGGCTGGTGCGCGGCGAAGGCGTCCAGGCGAAGCCGCCCGACCAGCTGGCGCCCGAGGTGCGTCCGCCCAGGGCCTGGTAGTCGTACTTGTCGTAGCCGGCGGTGGCGGTCAGGGCCAGGGTCGAGCCGAGGCGGTAGTTCAGGCCGAGCAGGGCGTTCTGCGACGAGGTGTCGCCGAAACGCTCGTTGTCGACGTCCTGGCGCGACAGGCGCACATTCCAGCCGACGTTGCGAAAGCCCGTGCCGCTGACGACGTCGAGCGAGATCCCGTCGGCGGTGCTGTCGCCGAACATGCTGCCGGAATCGGTGTCGACGCTGTCGTGGCTGTAGCGCAGGATGCCGCTGGCGAAATTGCCGAAGCGGTGGGTCAGGTAGGGGCTGACGCGCCAGGTCTTGACGTCGGTCTTGTTCTCGTCGCTGTAGCGGTTGCCGTTCTCGGCGATCGGGCCGAAGGCCGAGATGCTGCGCGCGCTGGCGCCCGCGCTGGCATCCACGTAGAACAGCTGGTCGACCACGTTGAAGCGGCCGTTGGCGTCGTATTGGTGCTGGCTGTTGCGCACGCCCGGCACGTCGTCTTCGCTGTAGTTGAAGTAGTACAGGCGGGCGTTGGCGGAGAATTCCACGCGCGAGCTCTTCGCCAGCACGTTAATCCCCGGCACCGCTTCGGTGACGAAGGACGAGCGCTTGCTGGCGTCGCTGCGCAGGTTGACGTTGTCGGTATAGGTTTCGCTCAGGCTGAACGTGGGGGTGACGGTCAGTTCAGCGTGGGCAGGAAGCGCCGCCAGCAGCGCCGCCGCCATCGGCGCCAGACACAGCGGGCGCGGCAGGCGCGAGCGCTTAGCCGTAGTGATAGTCATACGTCTCTTCGATGCCGGGGATGTCCCGGGCCTTGTTGTAGATGAGGTTGACGTTGCTGCAGCCTTCGAGCTGGCGCAACGATTCCTTGACCGCGTGCTGGGTCGTGGTCTGGGCTTCGACCACCACGACGATCTGGCCCATGTGGCTGGCCAGGACGCGCGATTCGCTGGTCAGCAGCAGCGGCGGCGAATCGAAGATGATGACGCGGTCCGGATAGCGGTGCGCGATCTCGTTGACCAGGTTGCTCATCGTCGAGCTGGCCAGCAGCTCGGTGGCGCGCGGCGTGCTGGTGCCGGCGGGCAGGATGCTGAGGGTGTCGACGTTGGTGCGCAGCATGACGTCGGCGAAATCGAGCTTGTCGTCGATCAGGATGTCCATCAGGCCGCGCTGGGCCGGCAGGCCGAGGGTACGCAGCACCGAGGGGCGGGCGACGTCGGCGTCGACCAGCAGCACGGTGTGGTCCAGCTCCATGGCGATGCTCATCGCCAGGTTGATCGCGCAGTAGGTCTTGCCTTCGCCCGGCAGCGAGCTGGTCACCATGATCAGGTTGTTCGGACGGTCCGGCGCCGAGGCTTCGTTGAAGGCGCGCTTGAGCAGCGGGCGCTTGATGACGCGGAAGTCCTCGAGCAGGCTGGTGCGGCCGCTGGCGGCGGTCACCATGCCGGCTTCGCGCATGCGCACCAGGTCGAGGTCGACCTTGCGCGCGCGAGTAGCCAGCACGGCGGACTGGCGCGCCTGGTGCGAGGCGCTGTCGGGATCGATACCGCGCGCCTCGAGCGCTTCCCGCATTTGTTTGGTGCGCTGGCTGAATGCCTCCAGGTGTGGACCCTCCACGCCCTTGATGTCGAAGTCGATGCCGTTTTCGCGGTATGCAATCTCGTACCCCGCCTCCCGGAGATTGCGGCCGAGCTCAGCTTTGTAAATGGTGTCCGCTTGGGTGCGAATCCGGAACAGCTCGTCGTTGGTCAGCGAACGCCACTTCTGTGCGTCGTGGTCATATGTGACCGCCACGACGACGTTGTGATTGTGGAGCTGGGGGTCGTTCTCGCGGCTGGTCTCATGCTGGACCGTGGCGTAAAGCAGGTTGCCCGTCGGCTTGAACTGGTTCTGCCCATTTTCATCCTTTACCCGGACCTGGGCGCCGTGCTCTTCGAGCCATTTCATCGCAACCCGGTTTGCATCGACGTGCCCCTGCACTACCCGTTCATCGCCCCCGACCAGCCCGACGATGGAAACGCTCTTCGGCGCCGAAATCGTCATGTCGTAGCCGAGCCTTCGCTCATCCCCTCGCGAATTCGCCGACAGGTCCTGCACCTCTCCCGTTGCCGGGTTGGTGATCTCGCCGTCCAGGAATTTGACGAACTGCTCTTTGGTCACGGTCTCACCCGCAAGACCGAGCACCTCGGCGCCGTTCCCCTGCCAGGTCAAGTTGGCCTGCTCGTTAACATAATAGTTGTCGGCGCGGTCGTGAGCCGGGCCATCCGACTTGAGCGCATTATCGTGATAGCGTGCTGCGTCGTCACTGCTGCCCAGCTTGTAGAGTCCGATCATGGGCGCTCCCCGTAAAACGCTTGAACGGTGAAACTACGCTCATCCGGCCGAGGACGGACCAGAAGCTCGACGCGCTCCCTTTCGAAGCGCTTACCATGGTTGTAATCTGCGGGTGAAAACAGGATCTTGCGCAGGGGCCGGCCAGACGCATCCACCGTCAAGACGGCGATGTTAGGAAAATCGTTCGCGTCGCCCAGGTTCGTCAAATCGAACGAAATGGGAACACCCACCTGGGTGGCTGCGCCGGCACGCAGCCCGGAAACCTGCAGGAATGCAGGATCGTTCGTCTGTGGCCGCAGGCTCATCTTGCCCCGGACCCCATCATCCCACACGCGTTTTACTGCTGCGTCATTCTTGTTGAGACCGTCCGTGACGGCATCGGTGATTTCAGCGCGAAACACGTAAGCGGCCGTAGCGGCCAGTAACGCGCCCATGAACAAAGTATTGATAGCACGTCGGATAAGTGTCGGTTCGGTCGCCAGCATGATTAGAACCCCAGGTCGATTTCACGGTGCGGATTCGGCGTCGCCACCTCCGTAGATGCGGAGGTCATCGAGACGTCGATCACGCCGTCCGCGGCTTGCTGTTCGTTCGCTTGCTGCTTTTGTTGCTGCTCCTGCTCTTCCTTCTTCTTGCGCTCCGCTTCGATTCGCGCTTGCTCGGCCTCACGGCGCACGCCATCGAACGCGCTTTCGCCGCTTGGCAGGACCGGGCGCGAGATCTTGAAGCGTGCATCCCGCGGCGGGTTCTCGTTCCGCTTCGCGAACGATTCGATTCGTGCAGGAAGGATCCAAAACCTCCTGCGGAGCCATGCCGAGTAGTCGACCGCGGCGACGGGGAAGTCACCGGACAATTTTAGAAAACCGGTACAAGGAGAGAGCTGACCGAACGTCGCCGGCATGACCGCCCACTTCTCCTGCTCGTTGATTACCAGACCCGCGCCATCGCGCTGCTCAACGACTGCAACGGCCTGGTTCTGCGAGATCGTTTCCGTCTCCGCTTTACCAAATCGTTTCGCGGCGCGTTCCTTCGCTTCGGCATCGTTCATCGCCAGCTGCAGCAGCGTATTGAATCCATTCATGGCAGACTCGGCGCGGTCCTTGCCCAGGCTCGTGACAAACTGGCTGTCGACCTGGGTGCCGGCGACGATCGATACACCGAACTTGCGCAAGGTCGCCAATTGTTCGTCGACCTTGATGTCACCCAAGGTGTGCACTTCGTCCAAGAAGAACCAATATTGGTCGTGATGCACAACTTCCTGCCGGGCCGCGATTGCGTTGAAGGCGACCTGGAGCAGCAGCCGGTACAGCGGGACAAACATCGCTTTCGTGTCGTCCGTGCCGAAAATGAACAGGCGCACATCATCGTCGCGGTCGAGAAACTCGGACATCGACCATTTGCCTTCATTGACCGATGCAATGCCGTCGAGGTAGATGGAGATCGAGCTGATCACGCCTTGTCGCTGGCCCTTGGAGTCCCCTCCGATAGCGGAGCTCGCCACCGATTTCTGAATGAGCAGGTTCATCTCGTCTTCGGGCATTTCCAGGAAAGCCTCCGCAATGTCCTTCGTGTTGACCGCGCCTCGTTCGGTCAGGCGCAAGAGGATTACCGAGAAGAGCGCGCGGGCCGCATCCTCGAAAAAGCTGTTGGCGCCAACCGTTCCGGCCGTCGATTTCGGTGGCAGAAATGCCTGTGCAAGAGAACTGGAGTCGTATCGATTCTTCATCTCCATGAAGATCGACCAGGCGATCGAGCCTTCAAATGCCGGGTTGAAGAATATATCCTTTCCTGGCCGATAGTACGCCCTGAAAAATTCTCCACTCTGGTCATAGATCACCGCTTTGCGTTTGTTTCGGAAAACCTGCTGCATGAGGTCATGGATCGCCATCGACTTGCCGCTACCCTGCGCCCCGATCGCAAGAATCCCGCGCATCGGCGCATCCCGCGGCAGCAGCACGTGCGCCAGACGGTATCCTGATGGGCCAATCTTGCGCACGAGCTGACTAAGCTCGGCAGCGGTAACGATGTCTCTCGCACCACGGATGCGCCTATTTGCTTGCTGCTGTCGCCCGCGGAAAACGAAGAGCTGCCAGACCGCGAAGTAGCCCAAAATGCCAGCACCGGTCGCGATCCATACGGTTCGTCGGAAGTCCCGTGCAGGTTCCCAGCGCTCACCCATCAAAGAAGGTAAATCCTTCGCCGCGATGTACTGGACTGGCGGACCGACTTCAGCGTTGACGCTGACAATCTTACGGGTACCGTCCAGATCGCGAATACGCCACTTCCTTGGAACCGTATCGTCCAGCACTTTTCCTTCAACGTACAATTTTGCGACGTCGAACTCCTGAGGCGAGGCGGCAGAAATCCAATATGCGATCGGCGCGACGAACAGTGGAAAAGTCCCGAAGACCAAGCACTTTTTGGCCGCCTGGATTGTCAGTTTGACTCGCGTGGACACGCTCGCCTGGCCTACACCAGCATTTGTCGCTGCGATGTTACGCGCCATAATTTTGCTCCCTCGCCGGCACTTGAAGCAGGTTGCCATGTCCGTCATGATCGACGACGGTTCCCTGACGCGACGTCAACGTGTACTTCGCCAACTCAGACGGAAGTAGGTCCTGAAGCTTCCATGCAGTTGCGCCATAGCTGTCACGCCAGGCACCGCTGGCGGTCAAACAGAAGTCGCGGAAACGAAGTTCGCCTTCGTCTGTCAGGACCTGCAAGTCGACGGCGACAGTCCTGTTTCCCGCAACAGTGAGGATCTCGCTCATGGTCACCAGAGCCGACGATTCGGCGGCGGGTTGATAAATGGACTCGACCACAAAGTAGCGGCCACTTGGAAGCGACTCGAGCTTGTTGACGCTCACGAAACCGGGGAGATCAGTGATCATGGCCGACCTTTGCGTTCGCCGTCCTCGCGGCGGCAACCGATGCTATCCGTCCGCCCTTACCGAGGGCCTCAAATACCGTTTTTCGGTATTCGGTCATAAGACGCTCTTTGTATGCCTCTGGCGTTTCGTTGGCTCCCTGGCGCAAGCTCAAGACTGTTTGCTCGACGTTCAGATGGAGTGCTGCGCCCATCATCTCCTGGAGCTTTTTCATGTGCTCCAGGATCGAGAGCTGGGTTTGCATGATCTGCTCGGAATATGAGTCGTAGCGAGCCAGGCCGTCGCGGATGAAGGTGCGCAAGAGCTCCGCTTTGTCCTGTCCGCGCCGCTTCATCTCCTCCTCAAACGCCCTATGCAGGTCCACATCGAGCCGTGTACCAACAGGAATAGTCTTCATCGGACGCTCCCAAAAAGTCAATTTAAATTAAATATTATACTTTCGTCCACTCGCAATCAATTGAAAACAAGGTAATGCCCTGATTTACCACATGTATTGGGTTTCAAGACATGTGCGGGATGGTCTTGACTCTCCGCTGTAAACAGACTTTATGCTTTAGGATCAGTTAGTTAGCGCCGTTTTGTACGCAGCACGTTTCGTGCGTAATGTGTGTTCTTTTAGAGGGGGGTGTGGGGGTCTCNNTCCCCCACCTTTTTCATTTCTGGGACGGGGTCCGGGGCACCGGATCGCGTCCCACCGGTCAGACCTTCGCTGGCAGGACGGGCACCGGCCTGCCAGCGCTGGAGTAGTGCGCTCTTGCCGGAGTGCAACGCAGGCAAGTCGTGCATGATCCGCACGGGTCGGCGTTAGCCGAGCCGTGGGCTGGATACCGCGGCGCCGCTACCACCGCCGTCAGCGTTGACCAGGCGTGATCGGCCAGGACCTGGT
>DEKZ01000306.1 GCA_002354135.1 Massilia sp. UBA2709
TGGTCAGGCTGTAGAGCGGCGCCGCCAGCCAGCGGGAAAAGTCGGCCACCGGCGCCAGCCGCGCCAGCCGGTTGCGCCCGCATTGCTCGGAAGCCGACACGATCACGCCCTGCCAGTGGGCGTGGCGCTTCTCGGCGCGCTCGCCCGACAGGCGCACCACGCTGCGCTGGGCCGCCAGCGGTTGTACCGCCGCCACACCCAGCTCGACGGCTTTCTCGACGATCCAGTCCATCTTGCTGCCTTCCGGCAGGCCCTGGGCCAGGGTCACTTCGTAGGGCAGCTCGACCTCGCGCGGCTCGAACGCATCGACCTGCGCGCTGGCCCGCTTCTTGCCGATCTCGAGCAGCGTCGCGCTGTACTGGCCGCCGCTGCCGTCGAACAGCGTCAGCGCGGCGCCCGGTTGCATGCGCACCACGTGCAGGTGGTGGGCGACGGATTCGGGCAGGTCGACGGTGGCGCCGGCGCGCAAGGGCTGCGGACAATAGAAGCGGGGCATGCGGTTCCTAATATATGTACAAACAAAAATACGGCAGAACCTGCATTTTAATTCGGCAGAGTGTCGGTCTGGTAAAATACCGGGCTACGGCCCGTCGCAGGCCTTCGCTTTCCAATCCAGACCCCCTGCATCCGATGAAATCTACGCAAACCACCACCTTGATGGCCAACGCGATCCGCGCGCTGGCGATGGACGCTGTTCAAAAAGCCAACTCCGGCCACCCGGGCATGCCGATGGGCATGGCCGAGATCGGCGTTGCGCTGTGGGACAAGCACTACCGCCACAACCCGGCCAATCCGGGCTGGTTCAACCGCGACCGCTTCCTGCTGTCGAACGGCCACGGCTCGATGCTGCACTATGCGATGCTGCACCTGGCCGGCTACGACCTGTCGATGGACGACCTGCGCAACTTCCGCCAGCTGCACTCGAAGACCGCGGGCCACCCGGAAGTCGGCATCACCCCGGGCGTGGAAACGACCACCGGTCCGCTGGGCCAGGGCATCGCCAACTCGGTCGGCATGGCGCTGGCCGAATGGCTGCTGGGCTATGAATTCAACCGTCCGGGCTACGACGTGGTGGATCACTACACCTACGCCTTCCTGGGCGACGGCTGCCTGATGGAAGGCATCTCGCACGAGGTCGCCTCGCTGGCCGGCACCCTGCGCCTGAACAAGCTGATCTGGCTGTACGACGACAACGGCATCTCGATCGACGGTAAAGTCGAAGGCTGGTTCACCGACGACACCCGCAAGCGCTTCGAAGCCTACGGCTGGAACGTGATCGGCCAGATCGACGGCCACAGCGTCGCCGACGTCTCGGCAGCCATCGAGCAGGCCAAGCAGTCGGACCGTCCGACCCTGATCATGTGCAAGACCATCATCGGCAAGGGCGCCCCGAACCTGGAAGGCGGAGACAAAGTCCACGGCGCCCCGCTGGGCGACAAGGAAATCGCGGCCGTGCGCCAGCACCTGCTGTGGGACCCGATCCCGTTCGACATCCCGGGCGAGATCTACGAAGCCTGGGACGCGAAAGCACGCGGCCAGCAGTTCGAAGCCGAGTGGAACGCCAAGTTCGCCGAATACCGCGCCGCCCATCCTGAGCTGGCCGCCGAGTTCGAGCGCCGCATGAAGGGCGAGCTGCCGGGCAACTTCAATGAAGTGCTGGACGCGGCGATCGCCACCTGCATCGAGAAGAAGGAAACCATCGCCACCCGCAAGGCCTCGCAGAACGCGATCCAGGCGCTGGCCCCGATCCTGCCGGAATTCCTGGGCGGCTCGGCCGACCTGACCGGCTCGAACCTGACCAACTGGAAGGAATCGGTCGCCGTGCGCTCGGGCATCCCGGGCAACCACGTCAACTACGGCGTGCGCGAATTCGGCATGGCCGCGATCCAGAACGGCGTCGCCCTGCACGGCGGCTTCATTCCGTTCGGCGCGACCTTCCTCACCTTCTCGGACTACAGCCGCAACGCCCTGCGCATGGCCGCGCTGATGAAGATCCGCTCGCTGTTCGTGTTCACCCACGACTCGATCGGCCTGGGCGAAGACGGTCCGACCCACCAGTCGATCGAGCATGTCTCGTCGCTGCGCCTGATCCCGAACCTGGACAACTGGCGTCCGTGCGACACCGTCGAGTCCCAGGTCGCCTGGGGCGCGGCAGTGCAGCGCAAGGACGGTCCGTCGACCCTGATCTTCTCGCGCCAGAACCTGCCGTTCATGGAGCGTGACGCAGCAAGCGTGTCGAACATCGCCAAGGGCGGCTACGTGCTGCGCGACGCCGCCGATGCAAAGGTCATCCTGATCGCGACCGGTTCGGAAGTCGAGCTGGCGATGAAAGCGGCCGACGCGCTGGCGGGCGAGGGTGTCCAGGCGCGCGTGGTCTCGATGCCGTCGACCGACGTGTTCGAGCGCCAGGAGGCAAGCTATAAAGCGAGCGTGCTGCCGCGCGGTATCCCGCGCGTCGCGATCGAGGCCGGCGTGACCGATTTCTGGTACAAGTACGTGGGCCTGGAAGGCGCCGTGGTCGGTATCGACACCTTCGGCGAATCGGCGCCGGCGCCGGTGCTGTTCAAGCACTTCGGCTTCACCGTCGAAAACGTCGTGGCGAAGGCCAAGGGCGTGATCGGCGCGTAAGGTTTCATGGGGCTGCCTGATGGCGGCCCCTTTTGCATTCGCGGTATGAAAAAGGTTTTTTTCTAATCAGGAGCTAAGCAATGACGATCAAAGTTGCAATCAACGGTTATGGCCGCATCGGCCGCAACATCCTGCGCGCCTTCTACGAAGGCGGCAAAAAGCAAGACATCCAGATCGTGGCGATCAACGACCTCGGCAATGCCGAATCGAACGCCCACCTGACCCGTTACGACACTGCCCACGGCAAGTTCCCGGGCACCGTGACGGTCGAAGGCGACAACATGATCGTCAACGGCGACAAGATCCGCGTGTTCGCGCAGCGTAACCCGGCAGAAATTCCATGGGGCGAGCTGGGCGTGGACGTCGTGCTGGAGTGCACCGGCTTCTTCACCACCAAGGAAAAGGCTTCGGCCCACCTGAAGGGCGGCGCCAAGAAGGTCATCATCTCGGCCCCGGGCGGCAAGGACGTCGACGCGACCATCGTCTACGGCGTCAACCAGGACGTGCTGAAGTCGACCGACACCGTGATTTCGAATGCTTCGTGCACCACGAACTGCCTGGCCCCGCTGGTCAAGCCGCTGCACGACGCCATCGGCCTGGAAACCGGCCTGATGACCACCGTGCACGCCTACACCAACGACCAGGTGCTGACCGACGTGATGCACGAAGACCTGCGCCGCGCCCGTTCGGCCACCCAGTCGATGATCCCGACCAAGACCGGCGCCGCCGCCGCGGTCGGCCTGGTGCTGCCCGAGCTGAACGGCAAGCTGGACGGCTTCGCGATCCGCGTGCCGACCATCAACGTCTCGATCGTCGACCTGTCCTTCATCGCCAAGCGCGACACCACCGTCGATGAAGTCAACCAGATCATGAAGTCGGCTTCGGAAGGCGCCCTGAAAGGCATCCTGACCTACAACACCGACCCGCTGGTCTCGGTGGACTTCAACCACAATCCGGCATCGTCGAACTTCGACGCTACCCTGACGAAAGTCTCGGGCCGCCTGGTGAAGGTGTCGTCCTGGTACGACAACGAGTGGGGCTTCTCGAACCGCATGCTCGACACCACCGTCGCGCTGATGAACGCGAAGTAATTCGGCATTCAAGCAGACGTAAAAAAACCCGTGCGGCGCGAGCCGCACGGGTTTTTTATTACCCTTCAATCAGAACGTGTAGGTGCCGCGCACGTAGAAGGTACGGCCGATCGCGTCGGTGTAACGCGGATCGTAACCGGCCTGGAAGGTCTGGTCCTGGTAGCTCAGCGGCGGTTCGCGGTCGAACAGGTTACGCACGCCGACCGTCACGCCGAAGCCTTTCGGCTGGGCCCAGGACAGGTAGCCGTCGACGGTGGTGTAGGACGCCACGCGGAATTCCGGATCCTGGTCGACATAGCCCGTCTTGTGGCGAGCCGTCAGGCCGCCGCCGAACTGGCCGCGGCTCCAGTTCACGCTTGCCGAGTGCTGCCAACGGAACACCGGACCTACGCCCGAGAAGATGCCGACGTTCTGGTTCCACTCGCCGCCTTCTTCGTTCTGGTACTCGTACTTGTGGACCCAGGTGCTGTTCAGCCCGAGGTTGAAGTTCCCCCAGGCGCCGGTGCGCAGGCGGTAGGAGGCGGTCAGGTCGACGCCGTTGGTCTTCAGGCCGCCCAGGTTCTGGGTGCGCAGGTCGACGTAGCCGCAGGTGGCCGGGTTCGGGCACTGCGAGCCGTCGGTCGACAGGTTGCCGGCGCCGTTGCGGTGGTACAGGTTCGCGTACTTGACCGGATCGGCGAACACGTCGTTCTCGCTGAGCGAACCGATCTGCTTCTCGAGCTCGATGTGGTACAGGTCGGCGCCCAGGGTCAGGTTATTGATCGGCTCGAACACCACGCCGAACGTGAGGTTCTTCGACTCTTCCGGATCGAGGTTCTGGTTGCCGCCGAACAGCGCCTGGAACTGCTGGGCGCAGTTGGTGGCCGGGCTCTTGCCCGGAATCGCAGTGCCGCCCGGGCAGTTGATCGGGTCGTTCTGCTGCGAGGTGTTGGTATAGGTCTGGGCCGCGTTGACTTCGTAGAGCGAAGGGGCGCGGAAACCGGTCGAGTACGAGCCGCGCACCAGCAGCGTGCTCGATGGTTGGTAGCGGAAGCCGACCTTCGGGTTGGTGGTGCTGCCGAAATCGCTGTACTTGTCGTAGCGGACCGCGGCGGTCACGTCCAGGTTGGCGAGCACCGGCACGTTCAGCTCGGCGAAGGCGGCGTACACGGTACGCGAGCCGGCGTTGTACAGGTTGGGGTCGATGCCGGTGCTGGCCACGACTTTTTCCGCGTACTCGCTGTTGGCGCGGTTGACGAAGTTTTCACGGCTGGCCTGGCCGCCGAACGCCAGTGCGACGTTCTTGCCGGCGCCCACCCAGTCGCCCAGTTCGCGGCTGGCGCTGAAGTCGAAGGTCTTGGTCGTGCCCTTGGCGGTCTGGATCGTGCCGTCGAGGGCGGCGCTTTCGATCAGTGCCATGCCCTCGGCGCTCTGCTCGCCGAAGGGGTTGATGATGCCGTTCAGGACGCCGGCCGAGATGATGCCGCCGTCGCTGTAGCCCTTCAGGTTCGAGGTCACCTTGTTCTCGTTGTAGCTCAGTGCAGCCGTGTAGTCCCAGCCCGCCATCGCGCCCGACAGCGATGCGACGAAGCGCTGCTGGCGGTTGATGTCGTCGCCCGCGCGCACGCCGTTCGGCAGGTCGCGCCACTTGACGTTCAGGTAGCCCGGCTGGACGCCCGGTGGCAGGCCGGTCTCGGCGACGAAGTTCGGGTCGATCGGGATGGTCGGTGCGATGGCGCCCGGGTTGCCCGGGAAGTAAGGGTTCAGCGTGCCGTTCGGACGCAGGCGGTTCATGTACAGGCCGCCGTATGGCACCGGGGCGATCTGGTTTTCGACGCGGCTGCGGCTGACCAGGTATTCCAGGCCCAGTTCGTGGTTCTGTGGCAGCTTCAGCGTGCCCTTGAACAGGCCGGTGGCGCGTTCGCTCTTCGGGATGTAGTCGACGAAGCTCGAGGTCGTCATGTAGCACGACAGGCCGTCGCCGGCCGGGATCAGGTTCGGCGCGCTGGTGCAGTCCGGCGCGGCCGGGTTGCCGACATCGCCTTCCTGGAAGTAGTTGGCCGGATGGGTGGTCGGCGACAGGCCGCCCGGATAGCGCGTGTTGAACGGGCGCTGCAGGCCGCCCACGTTGCCCTGCTTCTGGAAGCCGCCGATGGCGAAGAAGTTGAAGCCGTCCGATTCGAGGTCGCCGTAGCCGAAGCCGAGGTTGGCGTTCTTCGAGATGCCGCCCGGGTGCTCCGGCTTGTCGTAGCCGAGGGTGGCGGTGCCGCCGGTGAAGTCCTTGCGGGTGATGAAGTTGATGACGCCGCCGACCGCGTCCGAGCCGTACAGCGACGAAGCGCCGTCGCGCAGCACTTCGACGCGCTCGAGCGCGGCGAACGGGATCATGTTCAGGTCCGGGGCCGAGCTGTCGAAGGCGTTGTTGGCCAGGCGCCGGCCGTTGAGCAGGACCAGGGTCTTGTTGGCGCCGATGCCGCGCATGTCGGCGAAGGAGGCGCCGCCCGTGCTCAGGCCGACGACCTGGCTGGTGCCTTGCGAGGCCTGGACCGGGGCCAGGTTCGACAGTACCTGCTCGACGGTGGTGAGACCCTGTTTCTTCAGTTCTTCCACGCGCACGACCGTCACCGGCACCGCGGTCTCGGCATCGATGCGCTTGATGGCCGAACCGGTCACGACAACGCGTTGCATCGCAGGTTCGGTCGTGTTGTCCTGGGCCGCGGCTGGGTTGGCCAGCAGGGTGGCGCCAAGGGCGCCAGCGGAACAGATCAGACGTACGGACTGCGATAACACTCTTTCTTTGATCATCGACAAGCTCCCGTTTCAGAAATGAATTACCCGCACCGTCGGTGCGAGGCTGTCAGCAATGAAACACGCGAATTGTAAAGACGTCAATTTACTTTAGATACATGCGCAATATCGTGTCCGAAAAACAACAATGCTGACCACGGCGCGGCATAAAATGCAAAGCTGCGCATTTTGCGGACCGACGGTGCTACGGCGCTGGTGTGGCTTGGCGCGGGAGAAGGGGAGGGCGGCGAACCGCGCCATTGCCGAGGAACAGGGTCTCATCGCCGTGGGCGGTCAAGACGAGCATGTGTTCACACTGCGCCGACAGCGAAACGTCGCGTGTAACGACGGTCCAGCCGTTGTCGAGCCAAGCAACTTTGCTGCTTCCAGCATGAACCCCTGTGTCGGCCTTCGGCACAGGGTTTCTTAGTGCCCGTCGAAGCGCTGACCAGCCGTGGCGCCCTAGCGCCACAATGTGATATTTGATGAGTATGTATGCCGCAAATATTCCAAAATAATATGCTTATACAAAATTCATATGCTTGTATTGACGATTTCTTGGCCTAGGGATGCGGGAGATCGCAAAAAAACAACAAGTTGTTGTATTTATCCAGTAAATATCGCTCAGCTTATTCCGTTGCTCCGGGTCATCTGCGACACTCAATTTGCTCTTGTAAAAGAGTGATGATAAATAAATAAGAACTTACGGAGAGAACTTTGAATAAGCAACTCGTGTTGAAGCGCAGCGTCGTCGCTGTCGCCGTGGCACTCGCCACCTCCCAGGCCGCCTACGCCCAGCAGGCTCCGGCCACTGCGCCGGAAGCAGGCGTCCAGAAGGTCTACGTCACCGGCTCGAACATCAAACGCGCGGTGGACACCGAAACCTCGTCGCCGGTCCAGGTCGTGACGGCCGCCGAGATCGCCACGATCGGCGCCAGCACCGTCAAGGACGTGCTGGACACCCTGACCGCCAACACGGGCGCGCTGTCCGACCTGGGCGGCGGCAACTCGTTCGCCAGCGGCGCTTCGGGTATTTCGCTGCGTAACCTGGGCAAGAGCTCGACCCTGACCCTGCTCAACGGCCGGCGCGTGTCGAACTACGGCATGGCCGACGGCGGCCAGGAAACCTTCGTGAACATCGACGCGCTGCCGTCGGAAATCATCGAGCGCGTCGAGATCCTGCTGGACGGCGCGTCCGCGGTGTACGGTTCGGACGCCGTTGCCGGCGTGATCAACGTCATCACCAAGAAGGACTTCCAGGGCACGACCGTGCGCGCCAGCGCGCGCCAGTCGCTGCTCAACAGCGCGCTCGACAAGGACCAGACCGCGTCGATCACCAGCGGCTTCGGCGACCTGGCCCGCGATGGCTACAATGTGTTCGGCCACCTCGAGGCCTACCACCGTGACCCGTACACCGACCGCGAGATCGAGAACACGGTCGCCCCGTGGTACCTCAAGCACGTGAACCCCAGCTTCGGCGTCACCTCGACCTACTCCTATCCGGGCAACTTCGTCGACCGCTACCCGACCAACTACGCCGACCCGGCGCTGGCAGGCAAGTCCTTCACCGTGGCGCGCCCTGGCTGCGAAACCATCGTGGACGGCACCTGCCGCTTCGACCAGTACGACCGCCTCGGCATCCACGCCGAAGCCGACCGCGTCAACTTCTACGGCGGCGCGCGCATGAACCTGGACGGCGGCCGCACCCTGTACTCGGAAGTCACCCTGGCCCAGACCAAGACCACCTACTACAACCCGCCGCCGATCATGCAGTACACCGGCACCCCGTCGACCTGGTACAGCTCCAGGGAAGGCAGGCTGAAGTCCTTCACCGAGCCGAAGCTGCCGGTGGGCCATCCGGACAACCCGTATTCCTTCCCGGTGTCGCTGCGTTACCGCTACGCCGACGACGTCGAGATGTTCAAGAGCGTCGCCAAGGCCAACCAGTACCGCGTGCTGGTGGGCATGGAAGGCAGCGACTTCGGCTGGGACTGGAACACCGCCGTGGGCATCATGGGTTCGAAGGCCGACAACGACCTGCGCAGCGCCAAGCATGCGGCCAACTACCTGGCCGCCATCAATAGCGGCGAATACCGCTTCGGCGGCACCAACAGCCCCGAGCTGCTCGACCGCATGTTCCCGACCATCACTTTTGCCGGCGAGTCGAAGCAGATCTTTGCCGACATCAAGGCCTCGCGCGAGCTGATGCAGCTGGCGGGCGGCGGCCTGGGCCTGGCGGTCGGCGCCGATGTGCGCCGCGAAGAGTTCGACTCCTGGACCAGCGAGAACGTGGCCAATGCCGAGATCGTCGGCTACGGCTCAATCGCCGTCACCGGTGCGCGCAACATCGCCGCAGCCTTCGCCGAACTGAACGCCCCGCTGACCAAGAAGCTGGAGCTCAACGGCGCCGTGCGCGTCGACAAGGTCGGCGATACCGACGCCTCGGTGGTGCCGAAACTGAGCGCCCGCTACGAAGTGAGCAAGAGCTTCATGCTGCGCGCCACCTATGCCCATGGCTTCCGCGCACCGAACGTGGCCGAAACCGGCAAGGTCGCGCTGTCGGCCTTCAACAACGGCGTGCAGGATCCGAAGCGCTGCGCCGTGGCGAACCAGATCTATGATGTGCTGAAGAACGGCAACACCCTGGACAAGGCGGACAGCACCCGTGCCCGCGACCTGGGCTGCCGCGTCAGCTTCGCTTCCGCGGTGCAGGGCAATCCGGACCTGGAGCCGGAAAAGTCGCGCAGCATCAACGCCGGCTTCGTGCTCGAGCCGTTCAAGGACCTGAGCCTGACGATGGACTACTACCGCATCGAGCGCCGCAACGAGATCGGCACCCGGGCCACCGCCGAAGTGCTGGCGACCGAAGACCAGATGCCGGGCACCGTCCTGCGTTCGGACGTGACCGAGGATGACCTGCGCCTGGCTGCCCGTGCAGCGGAACTGTCGGGCGTCACCTTCGTCTGGCCGGCCGGTCCGGTGACCGCGCTGTACCGCCGCTACGAGAACCTGCACAAGACCCGCGTCTCGGGCGTGGACATGGAGATCAACCACCGCCTGAACCTGGGCACGGCAGGTCGCCTGGCCACCAACATCAAGGCCAACTACCAGATCGACTACCGCGGCTGGGACGGCGCCGAGGACGACTACACCGAGAACCTGGTGGGCAACTACCAGAACTATCGCTACAACGTCCGTGCGGCCACCACCTGGGCGCGTGGCGACTGGAAAGTCGGCGGCGTCGTGACCTATGTGCCGGAAACCAAGCTGATCGACTGGAAGTACTCGACCAACTGGACGCCGGAAGGTTGCGAACAGCAGGGCATTCCGTCGGAATACTGCCGCCTGAAGGAAGACGTGCTGGTGAACCTGAACCTGAGCTACTCGGGCATCAAGAACACCGTCGTGTCGGCCTACCTGAACAACGTGTTCAACCGTGAGGAGCGCGTCAACATGCGCGCCGGCGATCCGGCGCCGCGCGGCCGCACCCTGCGCGTGGCGCTGCAGTACACGTTCTAAATCCGGAACGCGGGCCCGGCCTCGCTGCCGGGCATGTCGTTCAGTCGAATGCCGTCCAGCATGCGCTGGGCGGCATTTTTGTATGCGCCTCGTCAGAGCAGCCGGCGAATACGAGTTCTGATGGGGGAAGGGCGCGGCGGGCTCGGGCAGCCGCCGCGCTGGGATCAACCCGAGAGGAATCGAGGGTACAAAAAAACCCGGCGTTCATCACGCCGGGTTTTTCTTTTCCGTCCCTGTTCTTACTTCGTCGGCCAGGGCGTCAGGATCTCGAAGCCGTGCGCGGTCACGGCGATCATGTGTTCCCACTGCGCCGACAGCGAACCGTCGGCCGTCACCACGGTCCAGCCGTCGTCGAGCTGGCTCACTTCCTCGCCGCCGATGTTGATCATCGGTTCGACCGTGAAGGTCATGCCTTCCTTGAGCAGCAGGCCCGTGTTCGGACGGCCGTAGTGCAGCACCTGCGGATCCTCGTGGTAGACGCGGCCGATGCCGTGGCCGCAATAGTCGCGCACCACCGAATAGCCGGCGTTCTCGGCCATCTTCTGGATCGCGTGGCCGACGTCGCCCAGGCGCGAACCCGGACGCACGGTGCGGATACCCGCCATCATGCACTCGAAGGTGGTGTCGACCAGGCGCTTCGCTTCCACGCTCGGCGTGCCCGCGTAGTACATGCGGCTGGTGTCGCCGTGCCAGCCGTCCTTGATGACGGTGACGTCGATGTTGATGATGTCGCCGTCCTTCAGGATTTCCTTTTCGCTCGGGATGCCATGGCAGACCACGCCATTGACCGAGGTGCACAGGGTTTTCGGAAAGCCGTGGTAGCCGACATTGGCCGGCGTGGCCTTCTGCACCTTGCGGATGTATTCGTTGCAGCGCCGGTCGAGCTCCTCGGTGGAGACGCCGGGCACGACGTACTCGCCGATCATGTCCAGCACTTCGGCCGCGAGGCGGCCGGCGACGCGCATTTTCGCGATGTCCTTGTCGTTCTTGAGTTTGATTGCCATTGTCGATTGAATGTGATGGCGGCCATGCCGCGCGAATCCTCCATGATACCCGCTGCGCCGCCGAAACGCCTGGCGCTCTGCTTGCTGGTGTGTCGCGCGATGCTTGTATGTATGTTTTGTTGTTGACCTGTATTTACTGAAAGGTGATACTGAACGGCATTAAATGTTGTACGTCTTGAAGTCATCGTTTCGGTTCACCCCTCGTCATAAAGGGTCGTAAATGGAGATTCACGTTGACGTGCGAAAGGCCGTGTGGAGCCGCTACTGGTCTCATGGTATTGCACATTCTTGCGGCGGCAGCTATGGGAACCGCTACGAAGGTTCCCTGGCACGATTCTGGCGAACCGCCTGCGCCGGACTGCGTCCCGGCGCCCGCATGCTTGATATTGCAACAGGCAATGGCGCCGTTCCGCAATTGCTGCTTGCACATACCGCCAATAGCATCAGCTGCGACGCCATCGACCTGGCCCAGCCGGAACCCCGGTGGATTGCCGGACTGTCGCGTCACAAGCGCGCACGCATCCAATTTCATGGCCAGCAGCCTGCCGAAATGCTGCCTTTTCCCGATGCCCGGTTCGACCTGGTAAGCAGTCAATACGGACTCGAGTACACAGATCTGGGGCGTAGCGTGCCCGAGATCCTGCGCGTGCTGCGCCCCGGCGGCACTGTGTGCCTGATTACCCACCATGCGGATGCGCGCCCGGTACGCCTGGCCGCAGCCGAGCTCGCCCACCTGGATTGGCTGCAGGCGCCCGCCGGCCTGCTCGAGACCGCCGGCGCGATGATCGAACCGATGGCACGCGCCGCAACCGACGCGGGGCGCGCGTCGCTATCTGGCGATGCCGCGGCACATGCGGTCCGGACCCGCTTCAATGCCCTGCAACAGGAGGCGGCCGGCCTGGCGGCCGGCAGTGCATGTCCCGATGCGCTTGCCGAAATGCGCGCGGCCCTGGGCCAGGTCTTGAATGTGGCGGCGGGGCAGGGTGCCGGAACGGCGTACGAGGCGCTTTCCCTGCTGGCGCAGGCGCTGGCCGATTCGCGCGTGCGCCTGCAGGAACTGTGCGATTACGCGCTGGACGAGGCCGGCGCCATTTCCCTGGCGGCGGCATTGGGCGGCAGCGCGCGAAATATCGAACCGCTGTTCGACAACGGCATGTTGATGGGGTGGAGTATGAAGCTGCGCCCAGTCCGCGGCGCAGTCCGCATCCTCGCCTAGCGCCGCACGCGGTCCGTTCGCCGCTATCGATACGGACGCGCGCTAAAGAAAAGGCCCGGAAACCGAGGTTTCCGGGCCCTGTCTACAGCGGCGGCTTGTTACTTGCCAGCCCTGATCGCGGCTTCGTCGTCTTCGCGGAAACGGCGGTCGCCGCATTCGGACGCCCACTTGCGGCGCGAGTCGAGCAGGGCCTGCTCGTCGGCGGCCAGCGCTTCGCTGCGCTTGTTCCACTCCGCATTGCGCCCGCTCGGCTGACTCAGTTTCTCATTGGCTTCCTTGACGGCGGCCTCATAGAGCGCCACTTTCTCATTGCGTTCGGCGAGCAGCCTGGTCTCGGTGGCCTTCAGCGCAATATGTTCCTGGCGCAGGACTTCACGGCGGCGGTCGGCGTTGCGCATGTCCTTCGCCTTTGCATCGAACGCGGCCATGCGCTCGTTCCAATCCTGGATCGCCTTGCCGTGTTCGCCATATGCGGCGTCGGCCTGCTTCACCGCGGCGAGCTTCTCGTCGACCGCGGCCCGGATACCGGCCGAGGAGTCGGGTGCATTCGCCAATTCCTCGCGTTCCTTGTCCAGCTGTGCCTGGCGGCGCTCGATCTCGGCCATGCCACTGTCGTTGCTCTCCTTCAGGCGCATGCAGGTGCGCAGTTCGTCCTTGGTCATGATGCGGTCGCCCTTGCCGCGGCGCTTGGCGTCGTCGGTGGCGGGCAGCGACTTGGCCGGTTTGGCGGCCGGGGCCTTGCCGGCCTGGCCCTGGGTCTGGGCGTGGGCCTGTACGGCGCCGAGCGACACGGCGCCGGCGATGGCCAGGGATACGATGCGATGCAGCTTGATGGTCATGTCTGTCCTTATTGTGCTTGTGAGATGGCGGCGCCAGCCGCTGGCCGGGCTGCCACCCGCAGTTTACTTCAGGTTCCTGCCGAGGAACTGCTCGACACGGCTCCAGAAGTCGAGCTTGTTCTTCATCAGGATCCAGCCGTGGCCTTCGCCTTCGTAGACGACCCACTCGACCTGCTTGTTGCCGGCGTCCTTCAGTGCGTCGCGCATCTTGGTTCCGTGCGGCAGCGGTACGCGGCGGTCTTCCTCGCCGTAGGCCATCAGCACCGGCTGGGTGATGCGGGCTGCCTGATGCAGCGGTGAGTTGGCGCGGAACTGGGCCGCGTCCTTGACCCGGTCGCCGATCAGTCGCGGCATGCCGTAGCGCATCGATTTGTCGCCCATGAAATCGCTCCATCCGATCTCATACATCAGGCCGATATCGGTCACGCCGACCCAGTTGATACCGGCGCGGTACAGCGCCGGTTCCTTGACCAGGCCCATCATGGTGGCGTAGCCGCCATAGCTGCCGCCAGCGATGGCGATGCGCTTCGGATCGGCCAGGCCCTGGGCGATTGCCCACTTGGTGGCGTCCGTGACGTCATCCTGCATCGCCAGGCCCCATTGGCGCCAGCCGGCCCGGAACAGGGTCTCGCCATAGCCCATGCTGCCGCGGAATTCCGGCTGGATTACGAGATAGCCGCGCGAGGCCAGGAACTGAGTGTCGGAAGAGAAACCCCACTCCTCGCCGCGCACGTTCGGCCCGCCGTGTACCAGCACGACAGTCGGCCATGGGCCCTTGCCCTGCGGGCGGGTCACCAGCACCGGGATCTCGAGGCCGTCACGCGTCTTGATGCGCACGAAATCCTGCTCGGCCATCTTGGCCGAGTCGAGCCACGGGCGGCTCGATGCAATCAGCTGCAGCTTGCGCGTGGCGCGCTCGTACAGGAAGTACACCGGGCTCTGGCGGTCGGAATAGGCAGTCACCACGAAGTGGCGGGCACTGCTGCAGCGTCGGCACGCGAAGACGTTGACCGTGCCGTCGAGCTGCTTGTCGATCGCTTCCTGGTCGGCGCGCAGGGCAGGGTCGAACCAGGCAACGCCGAGCGCATCCGATTTATAGGAGACACCTGAAGTCTTGCGGCTGGCCTCGTCGAACAGCACTTCGCCGTCGAAGTCGTAGCCTTTCAGTGTCAGCAACGGCTGGTCCGGCAGCTTGCCTGCCTGCGGCGCCATGCGGAACAGTGCGCTGGTCTTTGCGCCGCTGGCGCTGGCCGGGTCCATTGCGCTGACCAGCAGCTGCCCCTCGAAGTCGACCGCAACCGGCACGTAGCTCGACGGCGCCGGGTCGAGTGCGTCAAAGCTGTTCAGCTTGACCCATTCGCCGTTGGCAGGGTTACGCCAGTAGGTCGTGATGTCGGTGCGGTGGTTGCTGGTCAGGGCCACGCGCGGCTCGCCATTACGATCGAGCAGCCAGCTCTGGACGGCGCCCGGAGCGTTGACCGGCGTGATGCTGCGCGCTTCGCGCGTCTTCGTATTCAGGCGCAGCAGCTTGCTCTCGAGGGGCGCCTCCTCGCTGACATATTCGTAGCGCTGGATGATGACGTCGTCGCTGCCGTCGGTCGCGGCTTGGACGAAGCGGTTGCGGTTCGAAGGCAGGACGCCGCGGTCGACAGCGCCGGCGCGGCGCTCGTACTGGCGCTCGATCAGCTTGGCGAATCCGCTGCCGTCGACGTTGACCGCAAACAGGCCATTGGCGATCTGGTCGCCGGCGACGGCCTGGTGATCGGTGGCGTCGAACCATAGGCGGCCGTCGTTGATCCAGCCGAAGTTGTTGACGTCGGCATCGTCGAAGCGGGCGATGCCGATGAATTTTGTCGGGGTGGCGATATCGGCTACGGCGAGTGCGAAGCGGCCGTTATCCGAAGGGATCAGCAGGGCCAGCTTGTTACCGGACGGCGACAGCCGGGGCGAGGTCGCCGCTGGCAGCTTGAAGAAGTCCTGCAGCGGGATCGGAGCTGCAACGGTTGGCAGGGCGGCCACGGCGAAGCAGGCCACGGCGCCGTGCAGCATGGCTCGGGCAAGACGGGAGACGTTCATGATGGGAGTCACTCCAGCATAAGGCGGGGCAGTAAAAAAGCCGCAGCGGAAAAATCCGCTGCGGCTCGTTGGAGCAGGGACGATCATACATGTCCCCGCAGGTTCAGCTCACGTTGCTTAGAAACGCTGTTCCAGGCGCACGTAGACCTGACGGCCATAGGCGTCGTACAGGTTGTAGTTGAACGGCTTGGTGTTGTCGGTGACCAATGCCGGCATCTTGTTGCCGACGTTGACCGCACCCACGCTCAGCTTCATGCCCTTGAAGTACGGCATGGCATAGGTAGCCTGCACATCATGGGTCACGTAGCTGCCGACGTACAGGTCGTCTTCTTCACCGTTCTTGCCGATCATGCCGATGTTCCACGACAGGTCCAGGCCGCGGAAGGACCAGCTGTTGTTCAGCTGGACGCGGTTCTTCGGCGAACCGAAGGTGCCGTTGTAATCGACGCCATCCGATTCGGCTTTCTGCACGTTCGACCAGTTGAGGTCGTGGCGGAAGCGGCCCAGGGCGGCATAGGTGTGGGTGAAGGTGGCCGCGAAGTCGATACCAGCATACTTCAGCAGGCCTTCGTTGGTGTAGCCGCTGACGACTTGCAGGATCGAGCCGCTCGGGTCACGACGCACGGTCAGGCCGGCCGGGATCGGGCGCACGTCCGAACCGTTGTCGCGGTTGACCAGGGTCTGCGGGCCGATGAACGACAGCACGTCCTTGATCTCGGTGTTCCAGTAGTCGGCCTTGATGGTCAACTGCTTGGTCACGTCCCATGCACCGCCGAAGCTGAACTGCTTCGACTTTTCCGAGGTCAGCTCAGGATTGGCGATACGCAGGCCGTTGATCTGGAACGATTCGGTTTTGCAATCCTCGGCGCTGAAGCCGCCGTCGGCCATGCAGTGCTTGAAGTCGATCACGGAGTCGGCGCTGAACGACGGCTTCGAGCTGATCAGCGGCAGGGACGGGGCTGCGAAGCCACGGCCGACCGACGCGCGCAGGGTGATGTCGCGGGTCGGTGCCCAACGTACCGAAGCCTTCGGCGAGAAATCGCTGCCGTAGTCCGAGTACTTCTCGTAACGGGCGGCAATGTTACCCTCGATGGTCTTGGTGAACGGCAGGGTCCATTCGGCCGAGATGGCGTCGACCTTGCGCGAACCATCCGACGAGTTGCCCGCGCTGCCCAGCACTTCGCCGGCTTCGCTCAGCGAGTCGTAGATGTCGGCGAAGACTTCCTTGCGGTGCTCGGCGCCCACGTACAGGGCCGAGGTGCCGCCGGCCATGCTGAACAGGTCGTGGGTGGCGGTCGCGTAGACTTCGGTCGAGGTGAAGATGGAGTCACGGCCGGTGGTCGTGGTGATCGACTTCAGGACGTCGTCGCTGTTGGCGAACGGATTGACGATGTTGTAGCGGCCGCTGTTGATCGCTTCGGTAGCCAGGCCCTTGACGATGTAGCCACGGCCGGTCTCGACGATCTTCGACGAGGTGCGGCGCACGCCGGCGTCGACGTCGAAGCCCCAGGCCGTGCCCTTGATGCCCAGCGCCATGTCGGTCAGGTTGCCGTCGGTCGAGGTGTCGCGGTTGCCGGCTGCAGCGAAGCGGTGCGCCAGGTAGACGTCCTTGTCCGGGGTGGTCGAGATGTTGTTCACGCTGCCGGCACGGACCAGGATGGCGTCCGGCACAGGCGCGTAGCGGCCGAAGCTGGTGTTGTTGGTGTTCGACGCGTTCATGTACGCGGTGAAATCGGCCGAGATGTTGTATTCGGCACGAGCGAAGACCGAGGTGGTGCCGGTAGCGGCTTCATCGGCTGCGACCAGGTTCGGGTCGAAGACGCAACGCTTGTTGGACGGGTTGATGTACATGCCGCGGTCTTCGTAGTTGCAAGGACCCGCGTTGCCGCGCCAGCCGGCAGTACCGATGTTGGCGAAGGTGCCGCCCGAACCGTCGTCCTTGGCTTCGTAGAAGGCATTGCCGTACGACGAGGAAGCACGGGTGTAGCCCCATGGATAGTCGCGCACGAAGATGATGTCGCGCTCGGTATGCGAGATACCTGCGATGACACGGCCTTTTTCTCCAGTCAGGCCGAACAGGGCCGATGCTGCGTTACGGTCGCCGCCCTTGATTTTCGGGCTGGTCTTCTCGATCGAGTACTGGACGCCGTCGAAGTCCTTGCGCAGGATGATGTTGATGACGCCGCCGATCGCTTCCGAACCGTAGATCGCCGAAGCGCCGTCGGTCAGGATTTCGATGCGCTCGACTGCTGCCATCGGGATGGAGTTCATGTCGGCTGCATCACCGACGTTCGGTGCCTTCGCGACACGACGACCGTCCACCAGCACCAGGGTACGCGAGCTGCCCAGGCCACGCAGGTTGGCGCCCGACCATGCTTGTGCCGACGAGCCCGATTGCGGACGGAACTGGCCGGTGCTAGCGAAGGTCGAGGTACGGATGAATTCCGCGATCGTGTTCGCGCCGCTGTCTTCCAGTTGAGCACGGGTCACGACGGTCACGGGCAGGGCGCCCTCAGCGGCTGCGCGCTTGATGCGCGAACCAGTCACCTCGACTTTTTGCATGGATTCCGCAACTGGCGTCTCAGTGGTCTGAGCGAAGGCGGTCATCGCGCTGACAGCCAGGGTAACGGCTACCGCGATTTTTGTACGTTGATGCATGGACTCTCCAAAAAATTGTTTTCAGTATTTCGTCTGCTGCACTTCTTCGAGCAAGGCGAGGGCTAGGCTCTTCGATAAGCACGGCGCCATCTTGGTGGCAAGCCCGTTCGTCAAACTTGGACTTAATAGCCTGCAAGACTTGTATATAAGACACTTTTGATTAAGCGATGTCAATCTTTGTGGAAACAATTTCGACTTAAAAACAACACATAAAAACAATTTTTATTTGGCTATAAAGCGAAGAACTTAATATTGCACTGCGACATAGCAGACTTGCACAGACGTGGAGCATCCACGCACTTTCCTAGTGCGTTAGCAGCAAATAAACAGAAATAAACAAGTGGTCGCTGATCTGCTGCGACGCAACATCTCAGCCTAGAAGCTGATGCCAGAGCGCGATCACATTCGCACTCGGCGCCTTCACGAGACCATGTTCGACCCGTGCTTCCTGCCCTTGCAAACGCAATTGGTGTTGGAGTTTGCGCATGATTCGGTAGGCGCCGCCGACCTCGGCCGCCAGGCCGGCGTCGATCAGGCCCAGTTCGCCAGCGATGCGCAGCAGGGCGATGTTGCCGAGATTGGCCGTGAGCTGCGGATAGGCCGCCGCATGGCGCAGCACCAGGTACTGGACAATGAACTCGATGTCGATCATGCCGCCCGCGTCCTGCTTCAGGTCGAACAGTGGCGTGCGGTTCGGGTAGGCCTCGTGCATGCGCTGGCGCATCTTGAGCACTTCTTCCTTCAGTTCGGCCTCGCGGCCGCTGCGGTCCTGGCGCAGCACCGTTTCGCGGATCGCCTCGAAGCGCGCGCCGATGGCCGCGTCGCCGGCGCAAAAACGCGCGCGCGTCAGGGCCTGGTGCTCCCAGACCCAGGCCGATTGCTGCTGGTAGCGTTCGAAGGCGGCGAGCGAGCTGACCAGCATGCCGCTGGCGCCGTCCGGGCGCAGGGCGGTGTCGATGTCGAACAGGATGCCGGCCGGGGTGTGGGCCGTCATCCAGGTGATGAAGCGCTGGGCCAGCTTGGCGTAGTTCGAGGGCGCCATGTCGTCCTCGTCGTCGAACAGGAAGATCACATCCAGGTCGGACACATAGCCCAGCTCCTTGCCGCCCAGCTTGCCGTAGGCGATCACGGCGAAGCGCGGCTCCTCGACGTGGCGCGTGGCCACCGTCTTCCAGGCCCAGCGCACGGTCGCCGCCACCATCACGTCGGCCAGCGCCGACAGGTGGTCGGCGAGGCGCTCGACCGACAGTTCGCCCGCCAGGTCCAGCGCCAGCAGGCGGAACTGCTGGGCGTGGTGGGTCTCGCGCAGGATGTCGAGCTGGCGCTCGGTGTCGCCCTCGGCCTCCTGCAGTTTCGCGTCGAGACTGGCTGCCAGCTGCGCCGGTTCGTCGATGCCGCCGCGGTCGTCCAGCAGCTCGTCGAGCAGGATCGGGTGCTGGGTCAGGAAGGTGGCGGCCCAGCCGCTCGCATGCATCATGCGGATCACGCGCTCGAGCGTGTGCGGGTATTCGGACAGCAACGACAGGTAGGCCGAGCGGCGCGCCACCGCTTCCAGGAAGTCGAGCAGGCGTCCCAGCGTTGCGCCGTGGCTGCCGACGCCGGCCTCCTTCACGGTGGCGGCCACTTGCGGCAGGGCCAGGTTGACCAGGGCCAGCAGGCGCGTCCGGCTCGCATCCGGCAGGCTCTGCAGGCGCGGCGCCTGCCAGGTCGCCACCAGGCGGCGCGCGGCATCCACAGGGTCGCCGTAGCCGAGCGAGCGCAAATGGGTCTCGATGGCGGCCAGGTTCTCGGGATCGGCCGCGATCGCTTCCAGTTCGGCGCGCTCCTCGTCGGGCGGCGCGCTCTTGTCGGCGAACATGTCGTCGAACTCGGCGGCCACGAAAGCGCGCTGCTCCTCGAGCCGGGCGAGCAGGGTGGGCACGTCGGGCAGGCCCATCATGTTGGCGATGACCAGGCGCTCGGCCTCGTTCGGCGGCAGCGTGTGGGTCTGGGCGTCGTCCAGGTATTGCAGGCGGTGTTCCAGGTTGCGCAGGAAGGTGTAGGCGCCCAGCAGGCGCTCCACGGTACTTGGCGCCATCAGCTCGCGCTCGGCGAGGAGGCGCAGGGTCTGGCGCGTCGAGCGCTCGCGCAGCGCCGGATCGCGCCCGCCGCGGATCAACTGGAATACCTGGGCCAGGAACTCGATCTCGCGGATGCCGCCGCGGCCCAGCTTGACGTTATTGCTGCGGTCCGGGTGCAGGCGTTCCTGGCGGTTCACTTCGGCGCGGATCTGGGCGTGCATGTTGCGGATCGCGTCGATCACGCCGAAGTCGAGGTAGCGCCGGAACACGAAGGGACGCACGATGGCATCCAGGGCCGCGATATCCTCCTCGTTGCCGGTCACCGCGCGCGCCTTGACCCAGGCGTAGCGTTCCCATTCGCGGCCCTGGACGATCAGGTATTCCTCGACCATGTTCAGGCTGGCCGCCAGCGGGCCCGACTTGCCGTTCGGACGCAGCGCCATGTCGACCCGGAAGGTAAAGCCGTCCTCGATGACTTCGGACAGCGCGCCGATCAGGCGCCGCCCGAGGCGCACGAAGAATTCGTGGTTCGACAGGCCGCGCTGATGGGGCGCTGCCGCGGTCTCGCCGTCCTCGGGATAGACGAAGATCAGGTCGATGTCGGACGAGACGTTCAGCTCGCCGCCGCCCTGCTTGCCCATGGCCAGCACCATCATTTCCTGGGGACGGCCGGACTCGCCGCCGACCGGCATGCCGTGGGCGGCGACCATCTCGGCCATCAGGTCCGCCAGGTGGGTGCGGATCGCGAAATCGGCCAGGCTGGTCATGGCGGTGACGACTTCGTCGAGATCGGCCAGGCCTTCCAGGTCGCGCCGGATCAGGCAGGCCAGCAACAGGTTGCGCAGGCGCCGCATGGCGCGCGGCAGGGGGATGCCGGCGGCCAGTTCGGTGTCCAATAACGCGCCGAAATCCGGCCGGGCCAGCGATAATCGGGTCAACTCGGCGACGCGCTCAAGGCGTCCGGGCACGGCATCGACCCAGCGTTGGTACCAGCGCGAGGCGCTGGCGGCGGAAACAGGTGTCATCGGGGAATCCTGCACAAGAGTAAAAGCGTTCCGGGAGGCGTGCTTGCGGTAGAATTGCCCGCCGTGCTGCCTGGGTCAGCATGATGGTAAGGTAGACGCCGCGATCGTAGCAAGCGCTCTCTTATTAAAGAAACAATTTACGGCGAGCCTTTTATTAGCACTTTGATGCACAACCCGGAGCCTCAGGCGCCCCAGGCGCATGTTCCGCTGGCCGAACGCTGGCGGCGGCTGCGTGCCGCCTATCGCTATGCCAACCTGGCCTCGCATCATGTACTCGGCTTCACGATCAAGCTGGTCCTGCTGGTCTACTTCGCGCTGGCATTGCTGTTCCTGGCGCTGCGCTACGCGATCCTCCCTAATATAGATATGTACAAGGGCGACATCGAGCGCCTGGCCAGCCGCGCGGTCGGCAACCAGGTCGCCATTGCCCGCATCTATGCCTCCTGGAGCGGCCTGCATCCTTCGCTGTTCCTGGGCGACGTCACCCTGAAGGACGCGCAAGGGCGCCAGGTGCTGGCGCTGCCCTCGGTGTCGGCGACGTTTTCCTGGTGGAGCGTGTTCGCGGCGGAGCCGCGCTTCGAGACCCTGGAGCTGATCCGCCCCCGGCTCGACGTGCGGCGCGGGCTTGACGGCGTCTTCCACGTGGCCGGCGTGCGCATCGACCCGAAGGACGAGGCCGGTGGCGGCGCCGGCGGCGACTGGGTGTTCCGCCAGCGCCAGATCGTGATCCGCGAAGGGCGGGTCGACTG
>DEKZ01000227.1:0-3121 GCA_002354135.1 Massilia sp. UBA2709
GCCGCATCAGGGCCGGCGGCACCGGCGGGCACGGCGCTGGAGGGCAGGGCGACCACGCCGGCGCTGAGCGTCACCGGCACGCTGCAGGTCCGGGCGTCGACCGGGGTGCTGCCGACGGTGTCGAGCACGCGCTNNCCAGGAATTCCTCGCCGCCCCAGCGCAGCACCATGTCGGTGTCGCGCACCGCCTGCGTCAGGCGCCGCGCCACCTCGACCAGGACGGCGTCGCCCACGTCGTGGCCCCAGCGGTCGTTGATGCTCTTGAAGTGGTCGACGTCCATCAGGACGAAGCAGTCGGTGTCGCCTGCCGTGCTGCGCCGCTCGGCCGCGCCGTGGGCTTCGCGCGCACTCATCTTGTCGAGGAAGGAGCGGCGGTTGTACAGGCCGGTAAGGGCGTCGCGCATCGAGTGGAACTCGAGCTGGGTGTTGAGCTGCTGCAGGCGCGCCGCGCTGCGTTTCGCGCGCCGGTACAGCACGAACACGACGGCGCCCGCCAGCACCGTCAGCACGGCCGCCAGGCTGGTGACGAGCTGGGCCTGGCGGCGGCTGTGCAGCTGCGCCTCCTTGGCCGCGTTCTCGCGATGCAGGAAATCGATCTGGCGGGTGCGCTGGCTGGCGTCGAATTCTTCCTGCAGGGCCGCGATCGCGCGGTCGCGTTCGGCCCTGGCGCTGGTCTGCTGCAGTTGCTGCTGGCGGCGCACGGTCGCCAGCGCGTCCTTGTACAGGCCGGCGTTCTCCTGCATCCGGCTCTGTTCGTCGTACATCGCTTCCAGGTCCGCGCTGGCGCCGGCCTTGCGCAGGTCGGCGATCACGCCGTCGATGTAAGGAGCGCCCTCGGCGATGCGGCGCTGGCCGAACAGGGCGAAGCCGAGGTTGGCTCTGGCCATCAGGGTCAGGTTCTCGTTGTTGACGCGCTGCGAAGCCTCCAGCGCCAGGCGCGCCTCGCGCTCGGCGCGGGGATAGTCGTGCTGGCGCAGGTAGTAATCGGCGATGTTGCCGCGCACCTCGGCCTCGAGTCCGGCCAGGTCGCCTCGCTCGGCCGCGGCAAGCGCGTGTCGGAAGGCGGCGATCGCCTCGAGCGGCCGGTCCAGGCGCAGCAGCGCCATCCCCTGGAGGAATTGCAGCGAACCGGTAGTGCGGGCCGGCACGCCGGGCTCGCGCAATCCCTGGCGGGCGGTCTCGAGCGCCTTGCCGGCGTTGTCGGCGTTGATGTAGACCTTGGCGATGCGCGATTGCAGGTAGGCGCGGTGCTCGGCGGCGTCAAGCCGGTCCTGCTGCAGCCTGAGGCTGCCGAGGAAGGCCGCGATGGCCTTGTCGTACTGCCCGCGCGCATTGAGCACGTCGCCCTGGATCTCCGACACCGTGGCCCTGGCATCGGGCGGCGCATCCTGCGGCATGTCCTTCAGGATGCGCTCGAGTTCGACCTGGGCTTCGTTGGCGCGGTTCTCGTCGACGAGCTGCTTGACCAGGCCCAGCCTGGCGAGCACGGCGCCGACGCGGTCATGGTTGGCGAGGGCCAGCGCCAGGGCTTCGCGGTCGGCGCGGTAGACCTGGTCGAGCTGGCCGGCGTCCTCGCGCAGCCAGACCTCGGTGCGCAGCAGTTCGCGCCGCAAGGCATAGGGAGCGTCCTTGCCCACCGCCGCCTGCAGGGCGACCAGGCGCTGCAGGGCTTGCCGGGCCGAGGTTTCGGACAGGGTGCGGATAGCCTGCAGCTCGGCACGCGCCTCAGCCTGCCCGACGGGTGCCGCCCACAGGCTTGCGCACAACAAGGAGGCGGCGGCGGACAGGGCAAGGCGGGCGGCTGGCGGCATGGATGGGCGATGCGACGAAAAGCAGGATCGTTGATTATCTATGGAAACAACGTTTGATCTGTGGAAATATTGTATTGCGACGCCGGCCAAGGTGCGCTGACGTCTGGGCGCAACACTTTGTCGTGCGGCCTCACGCCGCCAGCGTCGCCCGCAGCCAGACGGCGGCGATCCTGTCCACGTCCTCGTAGCCTTCGCAGTCGAGCTGGCCGCCGAAGATGTCGGGATCGAGTTCCTCGTAGGTCCAGGCGGCGCGGCGCGCGGCCAGCTTCGGCTGGATGGTCTCCAGGAATTCGTCGCGTCCGTCGACGATGGCGACGCCGGTGTACAGCAGCAGGCTGCCGCCGGGGTTGAGCCGCGCCAGCGCCGCATCCACGATCGCGACCGACAGGCCGGCGCCGCGCATGTCGCCGCCGTGGCGGTAACGCAGTTTCGAGGGATCGAGGATGTAGGGCGGATTCGACAGCACCAGGTCGAAGCCGCCGTCCAGGCCATTCAACAAGTCGGAATGCACGGTCGGCAGCTTGGCGCAGCCGGCCAGCCGCGCGTTCACGGCGGCCAGTTCGAGCGCGTAATCGTTGATGTCGGCGCCGATCGATTCGCACTCCGGGAATCGGCATCCCACCTCGATCGCGGCGGCGCCGCTGCCGGTGCCGATGTCGACCGCGCGCCGCGGCGGCGCCAGGGTGTCCATGGAGCGCTTCAGGGCGGCGATGTAGCGGCAGGTGTCGGGACCGAAGAAGACCGCGTCGTCCGCGCGCGTCGGGAAGGCCGAGTGAAAGTAGAGGCGCTCGCCGATGGTCGAGGCGCGCACGGTGGCAAACAGGCCGTTCTTCGCCTCGCGGACCACGCCCGCGCGGCGCATGAGGGCGAGCATGCCGGCCGGGACAACGTCTTCTGCGAACGGCCGGCTCCAGCCGAACACGCCCCGCAGGTCGCACGCGCGCTCGTTGCCGGGACGGTCGTTCACGCGCCGGTGGGTGGCGGGCGTGACGGTGGTGAAGCGATAGCCTGCTTGCTGCAAGGCCTGGCCCAGTTCGAGGAGGGCGTCCGGATCGTGGATGGTCGAGGTCATCCCACGAGCATCGCGGATAGGCGGACCGCCCTCCGTACGCTGGCGCACATAGTGCCCTACGCGGCGGCCGCCGGTTTTATGTGAATGCCCGAACATACCGCCGGCCCCGGCGCGTCCATACTGGCGACACGCCGCAGGCCGGCATAAGGGGTGCCGGCCGGGCCAGCCACTGCCCGAGGATCATCATGAAGCCATTGCTGCCGGACCAGGAACACCTGCGCGTCGACCGTGAAGTCGAG
>DEKZ01000227.1:3313-8418 GCA_002354135.1 Massilia sp. UBA2709
GGCGGCGGCGGCTTTGGCGGCTTCGGCCTGGGCGGGCGCTCGATCGGCCTCGGTACGGTGGCGATCGCGCTGGTGGCGTCCTTCTTCTTCGGCGTCGACCCGCGCGTGGTGCTGGGCCTGCTGGGCGGCGGGGGCGGGCCCCTGCCGCAGGTGGCGCAGCAGCGCGACCCGAACGCGCCCAAGGCCACCGATCGTGAAACCCGTTTCGTCAGTACCGTGCTCGGCCTGACCGAGGACGTGTGGACGCCGCTGTTCCGGGCCCAGGGCGCCACCTACCGGCCGCCGACCCTGGTGCTGTTCGAAGGACGCACCGACACCGCCTGCGGCGCCGGCAACAGCGCCACCGGACCCTTCTACTGCCCGGCGGACCAGAACGTCTACATCGACCTGAGCTTCTTCCGCCTGATGCAGCAGCGCTTCAACGTCAGCGGGGAATTCGCCCAGGCCTACGTGATCGCGCACGAGGTCGGACACCACGTGCAGAACCTGCTGGGGATCTCGGACCAGGTCCACAACGCCCAGCAGCAGGCCTCCGAGACCGAGGGCAATGCGCTGTCGGTGCGGCTGGAGCTGCAGGCCGACTGCCTGGCCGGGGTCTGGGCCTACCACGCGAACCAGAAGGAAGCCATCCTCGAGAGCGGCGACGTCGAGACCGCGCTGGCGGCGGCCACGGCGATCGGCGACGACGCCCTGCAGAAGCAGTCGCGCGGCGTGGTCGTGCCCGATTCCTTCACCCACGGCAGCTCGGCCCAGCGGGTGCGCTGGTTCCGGCGCGGCATCGACAGCGGCGACGTTCAACAGTGCAATACCTTCGAGGCGCGCCAGCTTTAAGCATGGCAATGCTGCTTGCTGCCGGCAGGAATAAACGCTTTCCTGCTGTGAATAATATGCGCAAAAAGCAGTGTTAAGCCGAAAAATATTTGCATTTATTGCCGTGCGCGTATCGTAATGGATAGCGTTTTGACATAAGTTTGGAATTACTCATGTGCCCGCGCATTGCGGGTGCTGCAAACCATCGAGGAGGATTCTATGCTGGCAATGAACTACCGCGGGCCCTACCGCGTTCGCGCCCAACACAAGCCCGACCCCGTGATCGAACATCCGGGCGACGCCATCGTGCGCGTGACGCGCTCGTGCATCTGCGGTTCCGACCTGCACCTGTACCACGGCATGGTGCCGGACACCCGCGTCGGCCACACCTTCGGCCATGAATTCATCGGCATCGTCGAAGACGTCGGCTCGGGCGTGCAGAACCTGAAGGTGGGCGACCGCGTGCTGGTGCCGTTCAATATCTTCTGCGGCTCCTGCTTCTTCTGCCAGAAAGAACTCTACGGTAACTGCCACAACATGAACGCCGAGTCCACCGCGGTGGGCTCGATCTACGGCTATTCGCACACGGCCGGCGGCTACGACGGCGGCCAGGCCGAATATGTGCGCGTGCCCATGGCCGACGTCGGCCCCATGGTGATCCCCGACGACATCGTCGACGACGACGCCGTGCTCCTGACCGACGCGCTGCCGACCGGCTACCAGGCCGCCGAGATGGGCGACATCCAGGAAGGCGACACGGTGGTCGTCTTCGGCGCCGGCCCGGTCGGCATCTTCGCCGCCAAGTCGGCCTGGCTGTTCGGCGCCGGGCGCGTGATCGTGGTCGACGAGGTCGAGTACCGCCTGGAATTCGTCAAGAACTACGCCCAGTGCGAGGTGGTCAACTTCAAGGACGTGGGCGACATGGCGCTGCACATCAAGAAGATGACCGACTGGCTGGGCGCCGACGTCTGCATCGACGCGGTCGGCTGCGACGCCGCCGGCAGCGTGGCTCAGACCCTGACCGGCCGCCTGATGAAAATGCAGGCCGGCGCCGCCACCGTGCTGCACTGGTGCATCAACTCGGTGCGCAAGGGCGGCAACGTGTCCATCGTCGGCGTCTACGGCCCGACCTTCAACATGGTGCCGATGGGCAATGCGCTGAACAAGGGCATCACCATGCGCATGAACCAGGCCAGCGTGAAGCGCCACCTGCCGCGCCTGATCGAGCACATCCGCGCCGGCCACATCGATCCCAAGCAGATCATCACCCACCGCGTGCCGCTGGAAGAGGTGGCGGACGCCTACCACATCTTCTCGAGCAAGCTCGACAACTGCATCAAGCCCATCCTGATCCCGCCGCGCGCCCACGAGATCCGCGCGGTGAAGGCCAGCGCAACGATTTGAGGAGTCACGCATGAACGATCGCACCGACGTCAAAGAGCACGATCACCAGCATCATCACGAGCACGACCTCGACCACCCCAACCACCACGGTCATACCCACGAGGTGCAGCCGCAGCTGCGCATGCAGCGCCCGACGCGCGAGCAGCTGAGCCACATCAAGGGCTGGGGCGCCGACCTGGACCGCGCCAACCGTCCCGGCGTGCCGATGGAGCGCACCCCGCCGCGCTACACCCCGGCCGACATTCCCGAGCCGGTGCCGCAGGCGCAGAAGGTCGAGGTGCTGGTCTCGACCGAACGCCCGGGCATCACCCAGGTGTTCGGCACCGTGCAGCCGCCTTCGGGCCTGTCGGGCATGCTGCGGCGCGCCGCCTTCACCATGACCGAGAACGACATCCGCCGCTGGCTGGTGCTGCTGGCCGCGGACCGCGTGAACGTGGTCGAAGGCGTCATCGAGGACCTGGCCCAGGGCCATGTGCCGAACATCCTGGGCGAGATGGGCATCAAGTCCGAATGGCAGCACAACAAGGCCGGCCTGGTGAAGAAGGCGGCGATTGCCGGCGCCATCGGCGCGGCCGCCTGGTACCTGATGAAGCGGCGCGATGAACGCTACTGAGCGCTACTGATACCCGGTATCCCTCGTCAAAGAAAGCCCCATCCGTTGCGTCCTTGCGCCGCGGATGGGGCTTCTTGCGTTTAAGCAAAATTCTTTGTTTCAGGCTCATCCACACTTCGTGAGTTACCGGTCACGCTCGGGGCCGGCATCTTCCGACTGGAGACGAGATGAACCTGCGTGCAACCCTGCTGTCCACCGTCATCGCCGCGCTGTTTACCGCCGCGTTTGCCGCCCCATTTGCCGCCGTGTCTGCAAGCAGCGCGGCCGCCGCGCCCATGATGAGCGCGCCGAAGGCGGCAACCACCCAATCGAATGCCGCCCTGGTGTCGAAGCTGGCGGCCCAGCGCGCCGCGCGCGGCCTCGACACCAACCATGGCTTCCTGGTCTCGAAGCAGCATCCGGGCCTGCAGGGCACCCAGGTCGTGCGCACCGCACACACCTACAAGGGCCTGCGCGTGTTCGGGTCGGAGTCGGTGGTGGTGGTCGACGCGGCGGGCGCCATCGTGTCGGAGGCGGCCTCGAACCGCCGCGACCATCTCGGCCGCGGTAACGCCAACCGCCTGGGGGCGGCCACGCTCGACTTCAGCGTCAAGCCCTCGATTCCGGCCAAGGCGGCGATCGACGCCGCGATTGCCGCTGCCGGCGCCAGTGCCGGCGCGGCGGCGGGAGCGAAGCTCACCCACGTCGTGCCGCCGAAGGCCGAACTGCTGGTCTACCCGGTGATGAAGATCGAGCGCGTGCCGGCGGCGGTGGACAAGCTGGAGGCCGAGCTGAACGCGCTCGACGTGGTGGAAGTGGTCGACCATTACGAGCTGGCCTACCTGGTACGCACGCGCATGCAGCGCGCCAACAAGCCGATCTACCACGACACCATCGTCAGTGCGAAGGACGCCCACATCATCGACCGCTGGAGCATGCTGCAGACCGTGATCGGCGTGGGCAAGAGCCAGTACAACGGCGAGGTGCCGATCAGCACCACGCTCAAGGGCGACACCTACCAGATGCTCGATCCCGAGCGCGGCACCGGCGGCACCTACGGCGCGATGGCGATCACCAACGCCAACAACACCAGCAGCGCCGGCAAGCTCTACACCAACGCCACCAATACCTGGGGCGACGGCAAGCAGTACATCCGCGGCGGCAGCACGCTTGATGCGAACGGCCAGACCGCGGCCGTGAATGCCATGTGGGGCCTGATGAACACCTACGATTCGCTGAAGAACGCGCTCGGCTGGCAATCGCTCGACGGCCACAACACCGCCAGCTACATCGCCGTGCACGTCAACACCGCTTACGACAACGCCTACTACAGCGACACCTGCCGCTGCATGTTCATCGGCGACGGCTCGACCTTCACCAGCCTGGGCGCGATCGACGTGATCGGCCACGAAATGGGCCACGGCGTCACCGCCGCCACCTCGGACCTGGTGTACTCGGGCGAATCGGGCGGCCTGAACGAATCGAGCTCGGACATCGGCGGCGAGATCGCCGAAGCCTATGCGCGCGCCGGCGGCAAGGGAGAGTCGATCCCGAACGAGGGCAACGACTGGATGCTGGGCAGCGAGATCGGCCGCAACGGCACGCCGCTGCGCTGGATGTACCGGCCGAGCAAGGACGGCAGCAGCCCGGACGCCTGGAGCACCTCGCTGCGCCGCCTCGACGTGCACTACAGCAGCGGGCCGAACAACCGCATGTTCTACTTCCTGTCGCAGGGCTCGAAGGCGGACAAGGATGGCGACTACTACAGCAAATACCTGGTCAAGTCGCCGGCCGCGATGACGGGCATCGGCACCGACAAGGCCTCCCGCATCTGGTTCAAGGCGAACACGACCAAGTTCACCTCCAGCACGAACTACGCCGATGCGCGCGCGAAGATGATCGAGGCGGCCCAGGAGCTGTATGGGGCCGGCAGTCCCGAGGCCATTGCGGTGCAGCGGGCATATGCGGCGATCAATGTGGGGGCGGACGTGGATGAGGTGGGGTTGTAGGGTGGGGTCTCGACCCCACGCGGTGCGGCGCTCGCACATCGCGAGCTCACCCTTCAGGCACGCGGCACCGTGCTGCGCGAGATGGAGCGGCGGATCAGCTTTTGTAGGGTGGACACCTGTNNCTGTGTCCACGCGGTCTCACGGCGTGCAGTCCGGCGCCTGAACCACGAACCAGGGGTGACCTTCGTGATCGCGGCCATTTTCCAGGATGCGGACAGCCGGGCTGGCGGCATCGGGGTCTGGATCGGTACGACAGCGTGGACACAGGCGCCCACCCTACGAAAAACCGG
>DEKZ01000227.1:8536-10687 GCA_002354135.1 Massilia sp. UBA2709
GCGGTCCAGGTGGGCATAGTAATAGGCGTATTTCTCCGCCGGGTCGAACTGGTAGAGCGTGATGCCGCCCGGTTTGCTGTTGAAGAGCTTGGCGACCTTGCCGTCGCCGGCGGCGCGCACCGGGGTGCCGGTCGGCGCCATGATGTCGAGCGCTTCATGGTGGCGCTCCTGGCCGCGCGGCTGGTCGAAGGTATCGCTCAGCTGGGCATAGGCGATGCCTTCCACCGGCACCAGCAGCTTGGCCGGCATGCTGCCGCCGGCCGTCAGTTCCGGCGCAGCCGGGGCGCCGGTCGAGGCTTGCGGGGCCGGGCGGAGCGGAAGGTCGGCGTCCGAGAGATCGGTCTGCACGAGAGGACTGTCGGCCGTGCTGGCTGGCGGCGGATCGGCCGGNNGGAGCGGGCAGGGCGCCGCCATCGGTGACGATCGGATCGGGCGGGTCGGCGATCTCTTGCAGGTAGACGAAAAGACCGCCGGCGCCCACCAGCACGCCCATCAGGAATGTGACCAGCCATCTCATGCGAACCTCCCTTCGTTGATTTGCCTTGGGTGATTACTCCTGGAGAACCACGTTCGTCCCCGCCGCGACCACCTGCGCCACTTCCGCGGCGCTCCAGTTGGTCAGGCGGATGCAGCCATGGGACTCGGTCTTGCCGATGAACTTGGGCACCGGCGTGCCGTGGATGCCGTAGTGCGGCTTGGACAGGTCGATCCAGGCCACGCCGACCGGATTGTTGGGGCCGGCGGCAATCGTCGTCTTCTTGTCGCCCGGTTCCGCGTCCCAGAACAGCTTCGGGTTGTAGTGGTAGGTCGGGTTCGGGTGCACGCCCTCGATCTTCCAGTTGCCGATCGGGAGGGGATCGTGTTCGCTGCCGGTCGAGGCCGGGTACTGGGCGATCAGGCGCTCGTTGGCATCGAACAGCATCAGCACCTTGCGGCTGTCGCTGACCACGACCTTGGCGGCCTGGGGCAGGGGCGCGCCGCCGTGCACGCTCGGCACCACGATCTGTTCGCCGGCGCGGCCGAAATTCTTGCCGGGATTCAGGCGTTCGAGCAGCTCGGGGCTGGCGTGGAATTTCTCGCCCAGGCCTTCGAGCGGCGAGGCATAGCCGAGCTTGGGCAGCTTGGCCTTTTCCATCATGTCTTCGGGAACCTTCTGGAAGGGGCCGGCGACATCCTCATTGGTGAGCACGTATTGGGTCAGGGTCGGCGTGGTGTCCTGGTTCAGGGCATTCCAGGTCGCGTCGTCGAGCTTGCCGGTCGCTTCGAGATTGCGCGTCTTCTGGAAGGTGGCGAGCGCCTGGCGCATGTTCGAGCCATAGGCGCCGTCGATCTCGCCGGGCGAGATGTGGAGACGGTCGAGCAGGACCTGGGCGCGCAGCATGCGCTCGAACTCGGCGCGCTCCTGGGCGGCCTGGTCGGCCATCGGCTGTTGCTGGGCCGCCTGCAGGGGGGCCGCGTTCGGAAGGCCGGGCTGGACGGCAGGATTCTGGGCAGGCGCTGCCACCTGGGCAGATGCGAATGGAAGGGCGCCCGCAAGGGCGGCGATGATGACAGGGGTAAAGATTTTCTGCATATGGCACCTGCGATACTTGCTAAGGGAAAGCTCAGCGTAGGCGCGCGGCCAATTACGGTCTGTGCGGAAACGAACTGAGGCGCCGCACCCCGCCGGGCGCTAGAATTGGCCATGATCCGCACCATAACCGCACCATAACCGCACCATGACCCACGCCATGAGCCACGATGCCACATCCTGCATGATCACGCTGCAACCGCTCGGAGCAAGCTTCCCGGGCGGCGGCAGGACCATCCTGCAGGCGGCGGAAAGCGCCGGCGTCGAGCTGCCCAGCTCCTGCCGCAACGGCACCTGCCGCACCTGCCTCTGCCGCCTCGAGAGCGGCACGGTGCGCTACCTCGTCGACTGGCCCGGCCTGTCGATCGAGGAGAAACGCGAGAACTATCTGCTGCCCTGCGTCGCCGTGCCCACCGGCGACGTGGTCGTCAACGCGCCGCTGGCGAAGCGGAAGCCGGCGTAGACCCTGTTTTCGCCGCGTCCAGCGCGCGCTCGATCGCGGCCGCCACCAGCGGCCAGGCCGGCGAGGTCGCCGCCACCTCGTCGTAGTGGCTGGCGCCCGGCAGGATGACGACCTCGGC
>DEKZ01000113.1:0-803 GCA_002354135.1 Massilia sp. UBA2709
GGGGGCGATCGACGCAAGCGCGGACGACGCGGCGGTCGAGGGGCTGGCCGAGATGCAGTGCGTGCGCGGGCCGGAGCAGGCGGGCTAGCCTCGCGCGCTTATCACATGGCGACCAGCATCGTCACCGCCGTCCCGAGCAGCACGGCGCAGAACAGCAGGCGCAGCCGCGCCGCGGGAAAGCGGTGGGCCAGCGCGACACCGGCCGACACGGTGGCGATGCCGCCCACCGCCATCGGCACGCCGATCTCCCAGGCCACGTGCTGCCCCTGCGCGTAGGCGAACAACGCGATCAGCGAGCTGGGCACCACCAGCGCCAGCGCCATCCCCTGCGCCCGGGTCTGCTCCATGCGGAACAGGCCGACCAGGGCCGGCACCACCACCAGCCCGCCGCCGATCGTGAAAATGCCCGACATGGCGCCGCTGGCGACGCCCAGCATGGGCAGGGCCGCGTTCGGCATCCGGCGCGGGGCTTGCTGGGCCTTGCCTTGATGCCGGCGACGCAGCAGGTCGAAGCCGAAGTACAGGGCCAGGGCAATCAGGAACAGGGCGAACGCAACGCGCAGGACGCCGGAATCGATGCCGCTTGCCAGCCGCCCGGCCACGTAGGCGGCAACCATGGAGAACACGCTGATCGCCGCCACCGCCCGCAGGTCGATGCGGTGCTTCTGGTGGTAGCGGAAGAAGCCGATCAGCACGTTCGGCGCGATCATGACCAGGGCCGTGCCCTGGGCCAGGTGCTGGTCCATGCCGTAGAGCCAGGCCAGCATGGGGATGGCGATCAGGCCGCCGCCGATGCCGAGCAG
>DEKZ01000113.1:974-33854 GCA_002354135.1 Massilia sp. UBA2709
GACCACTCTGCCACCTCTCCTTATTCGGTGCGTTGCGGTCGTTGCAAGCGAGGCCGCATTATAGCGAAGGTTTGGTGTTTGTGGGAAGGGGAAAGATGTGCTGTGCGTAAATTTTTTTTGGAATGACTTCGGGCTGGGCTGAAGGCGCGTGGTGGTTCGCTTTACTTCGCAAAACCGAAGGCGAACTGCGCAAACCACAAAAGCGAATATGACTCGCTGCGGTCGCAAAGGGGCGGGATTCGCCCACGTGCCGCGGGCCGCGGTTGCGCGAGTACGCGCAACCCTTCGAATCCCACACGCAGAGCCCGCAGGGGCTCTGCTCCTCTCCGCCAGAAAATAAAAAAGGCCCCGTTCGGGGCCTTTTTCATTTACTGGCGGAGAGGGTGGGATTCGAACCCACGGTACGGTCACCCGTACGCCTGATTTCGAGTCAGGTACATTCGACCACTCTGCCACCTCTCCTAATTCGGTGCGGCGCGGTCGCTGCAAGAGACACGCATTATAGCGATGCTCTTGCAAAAACGGAAGAGCCAATTTGCTTCAAGCGAACTGCGCTCTCCTCAAGAACTTCAGGCCTTCGGCGCCAGGCGCTCCAGCCCACCCATGTAGGGACGCAGCACTTCCGGAATGATCACGCTGCCATCAAGCTGCTGGAAGTTCTCCAGCACCGCCACCAGGGTACGGCCGACCGCCAGGCCCGAGCCGTTGAGCGTGTGCAGCAGCTCCGGCTTGTTCTGGGCATTGCGAAAGCGCGCGGCCATGCGGCGGGACTGGAAGGCTTCGGTGTTCGACAGCGAAGAGATCTCGCGGTAGGTGTTCTGCGCCGGCAGCCAGACTTCCAGGTCATAGGTCTTGGCGGCGCCGAAGCCCATGTCGCCGGTGCACAGCAGCATCACGCGGTAAGGCAGGCCCAGGCTCTGGAGGATGAATTCGGCCTGGCCGACCATCTCTTCCAGCGCCGCGTACGACTGCTCCGGATGCACGGCTTGGACCAATTCGACCTTGTCGAACTGGTGCTGGCGGATCATGCCGCGGGTGTCGCGGCCGTAGCTGCCCGCTTCCGAGCGGAAGCAAGGCGTGTGCGCGGTCATGCGGATCGGCAGCGCGTCGAGCGGCACGATCTCGTCGCGCACGATGTTGGTCAGCGACACTTCCGAGGTCGGGATCAGGTAGAAGTTCTCGCCCTCGCCTTCCGCGCCGCCCTTCTTCACCGAGAACAGGTCGGCTTCGAACTTCGGCAGCTGGCCGGTGCCGCGCAGCGAATCGGCGTTCACCATGTAGGGCGTGTAGCACTCGGTGTAGCCGTGCTTTTCGGTGTGGGTGTCCAGCATGAACTGGGCCAGCGCGCGGTGCAGGCGCGCGATGCCGCCCTTCATGACCGAGAAGCGCGAGCCGGTCAGCTTGGTGGCGGTGTCGAAGTCCAGGCCCAGCTTCTCGCCGATGTCGACGTGGTCCTTCACCTCGAAGTCGAAGGATGGCGGCGTGCCGAACTTTCGGACCTCGACGTTGCCGGTTTCGTCCAGGCCGGCGGGCACCGATTCGTGCGGCAGGTTCGGGATCGCTTCCATGAACTCGGCCATCTTGCGCTGCACCTCGCCCAGCGCGACTTCGTTGGCCTTCAGCTCGTCACCGAGGCCGGCCACTTCCGCCATCACGGCCGTGGTGTCTTCGCCTTTGCCCTTGAGCATGCCGATCTGCTTGGACAGCGAGTTGCGCTTGCCCTGCAGTTCCTCGGTGCGGGTCTGGATCGACTTGCGTTCGGCTTCCAGCGCGTTGAAGGCGCTCACGTCGAGCTGGAACTTGCGGGCCGCCAGGCGGGCGGCGACGTTGTCGATGTCTTTGCGGAGAAGTTGGATGTCAATCATGTCGGGTTGGACTTGGCTATGTCGAAACCACAATTGTACCAAGCCGTCCCGTTTTATTCGGATGATTCGGTCATCGATTTGCGGTGCAGCGGCATGCACCGCGGCAGGGCCCGCCCTTGCAGCGGCCCCTGCCCCTTTACTCCTGCGCGTCGGCGTCGAGCTGGCGCAGGAAGGCCAGCTTGTCCGCGATCTTCGCTTCCATCCCGCGCGGCACCGGCTGGTACCAGCCCGGTTCCGGCATGCCCTCCGGCAGGTAGGTTTCGCCGGCCGCGTAGGCGTGCGGCTCGTCGTGGGCGTAGCGGTACTCGTGCCCATAGCCGAGCTCCTTCATGAGCTTGGTCGGCGCGTTGCGCAGGTGCACCGGCACCTCGCGCGACCTGTCCTTGCGCACAAAGGCCATGGCGGCATTGAAGGCGTTGTAGCCGGCATTGCTCTTGGCCGCGATCGCCAGGTACACCACGGCCTGGCCCAGCGCCAGCTCGCCCTCGGGCGAACCGAGGCGCTCGTAGGTGGTGGCGGCGTCGTTGGCGATCTGCATGGCGCGCGGATCGGCCAGGCCGATGTCTTCCCAGGCCATGCGCACGATGCGGCGCGACAGGTACTTGGCGTCCGCCCCGCCGTCGAGCATGCGGCACAGCCAATACAGGGCCGCGTCCGGATGCGAGCCGCGCACCGATTTGTGCAGGGCCGATATCTGGTCGTAGAAATTGTCGCCGCCCTTGTCGAAGCGACGCGAGTTGAGCGTGAGCGCGTTGTCGACGAAGCCGCCGGTGATGTGGGTGACGCCCGAGGTCTCGGCCGAGGTCTTGGTCTGCTCCAGCAGGTTCAGGAAGCGGCGCGCGTCGCCGTCGGCATAGCCGACCAGGGTATTCACCGCCACCTCATCAAAACTGAGATGCTTCAGCACCCGCTCCTGGGCGCGCTTGAGGAGCTGGCGCATCTCGTCCTCGTTCAGGGCTTTCAGCACATAGACCTGGGAACGCGACAGCAGTGCCGAATTGACCTCGAAGGACGGGTTCTCGGTGGTGGCGCCGATCAGCGTGACCAGGCCCGACTCCACGAAAGGCAGCAAGGCGTCCTGCTGCGACTTGTTGAAGCGGTGGATCTCGTCGATGAAGAGAATCGTGTGCTTGCTGCGCGCCAGGTACTGCTCGGCCTGCTCGACGGCGGCGCGAATGTCCTTCACGCCCGACAGCACGGCCGACAGCGCAATGAATTCGCAGTCGAATGCGTAGGCGGTCAGGCGCGCCAGCGTGGTCTTGCCGACGCCGGGCGGGCCCCAGAGGATCATCGAATGCGGCTTGCCCGACTTGAACACCAGGTTCAGGGGCTTGCCCTCGCCCAGCAGGGGGCTCTGGCCGATGACTTCGCCGATGGTGCGCGGGCGCAGCGCCTCGGCCAGCGGCGGCGCGGGTTCGGTCTTGAACAGGTCATCCACGGCGGCCTCCGGCGCGCGGCAAAAGAGGATGCTTCAGAAGCTGTTTCGAGTGCAAAATGTTGTGCATGCGGCTAGTGTAGCCGATGCGCGCAGGCGCTGCGAGGATGCCGCGCCCCCGTGCCGGCGCGCACACTTGATGCAAACGCAGGCGTGCGCCATCACAGGTTCAGACTCAGGGCTTGCCGACATAGAGCACGATCTTGCCCACGGCCCGGCCGCTTTCGCTTAACGCATGCGCGGCATTGATGTCCTCCAGCGCGAACTCGGCGCCGACGATCGGCCGCAGCTTGCCGCCATCGACCATTGCCGCCAGGCGCTCGAGCACCGGGGCGTTCGGCCCGATGAAGACGAAGCCCGCGCGCAGGCCCATTGCGTTCGCCTTTTCCTCGCTGGGCGGGCTGATGATCGAGACCTGGATGCCGCCCGGCTTGAGGATGGACCAGGCCGCGTCCTGCACCTCGCCGCCGATGGTGTCGAACACGGCGTCGACCGGTTCGACCGCATCGGCCACTTTGGTCGCCGTGTAGTCGACGAACTGGTCCACGCCCAGCGACTCCACCAGCGCGCGGTTGCGGCCGGAAGCAGTGGCGATGACGGTGGCGCCCGCGGCTTTCACGAGCTGGATCGCGAGCGAGCCGACGCCGCCGGAACCGGCCTGGACCAGCACGCGCTGGCCGGGCTTGACCTGGGCGGTGTCCATCATCGCTTCCCAGGCCGTGATGCCGGCCAGCGGCAGCGAGGCCGCTTCCACGTGCGAGATGGTGCGCGGCTTGCGCGCGCATTCGCTGGCGCGGATCGCCACGAACTCGGCATAGGTGCCGTTGCGCGCGAGGTCGGGCCGCGAGAAGACGGCGTCGCCGGGCTGCCATTGCGTGACCTGGGCGCCGACCTGCTCCACTACGCCGGACACGTCCCAGCCGAGCGTCAGCGGCAGCGCGTGCGGAATCATCTGCGCCAGGTAGCCTTCGCGGACCTTCCAGTCGACCGGGTTGATCGAGGCGGCCACGACCCGCACCAGCACTTCGTCCGGGGCGATGTCGGGAACCGGGATGTCGTCGATGGAGAGGACCTCGCGTCCTCCGTATTGATGGATGCGTACTGCTTTCATGGGGTCTTCCTCGCATGGCCGTTCGTCGTGGAGCGATTCTACGGCTTGTACGCGGGAGACCTGTTCCGCATCAAGCAACTACAACAATTGTTGAGCTCACCTAAACAATTGTTTAGTTGTTGATCACGTCCGCGCCCTTCGGGATCTCGAACTTGAACTGCTGGGCGCCCAGCGACGGGTTGCGCTGGAAGTTGGTGAACTTCAGCACCGAGGTCTGGCCGAAGGTGTCCTTCAGTTCCATCGCCTGGGGAATGCCGTCGCGCAGGCCGATGCTGATCTGCTCGAAGGTGGTGTCGCGCGCCTTGGGCACGGCGTTCAGCCACTCCAGGCCGTCGCGGGTGCCCGCCTCGGACAGGGTGAAGTTCTTTTCCAGGTCGTTGCTGCCGAACAGGATCGCGGCCGGCGAGGAACCCAGGGCATTACCCAGCTTCTTGACCGTGACCTGGTTCAGGTCCTTGTCGTAGATGTAGAGCTGGTCGCCGTCGGCCTGCAGCAGCTGCTCGTAGGGCTTCTGGTAGTTCCAGATGAACTTGCCGGGACGGGCGAAGACGAAGCTGCCGCTCGAGGCCGGGGTGGCCTTGCCGTTGGCGGACTTGCGCACTTGCTGCTGGGTGAATTCGCCCTTGGCGGACTTGGTGCCGGAGACGAAGGACTTGAACTGGTCGAGGGCGGCGGCGTGGGCGGCGCCAGAGAGGGCCAGGGTGGCGGTGAACAATGCAGCGAGGACGTTCTTGGTATTTTTATTCATCGTGATCCTTTCGAGTGTGCGGTGTGCATAAGCACGACCGCGTGGGCACGAGTGCCCACCCTACAAAGGCGAGTCGCGGCATGCGAATCGCCCGGTGGACACCCGAGACCGTTAAACGGGACGGCTTACTCGGCGTTGGCGGCCGGGACGAGGATATCGCGGTTGCCGTTCGACTGCATCGAGGACACCACGCCGCTCTGCTCCATCTGTTCGAGCAGGCGCGCGGCGCGGTTGTAGCCGATGCGCAGGTGGCGCTGGACCAGCGAGATCGAGGCGCGGCGGTGTTTCAGCACCACGGCCACGGCCTGGTCGTACATGGCGTCGGACTCGCCGCCGCCTTCGCCGGCCATGGCGCCATCGCCGCCGGCGCCACCCTCTTCCAGCGTGCCGCCTTCGAGTATGCCTTCAATGTAATTCGGCTCGCCCATCGATTGAAGATGTTTTACAACTCGATGCACTTCGTCGTCCGACACGAAGGCGCCGTGCACGCGGATCGGCAGGCCGGTACCCGGCGGCATGTAGAGCATGTCGCCCATGCCGAGCAGGGTTTCGGCGCCCATCTGGTCGAGAATCGTGCGCGAGTCGATCTTGGACGAGACCTGGAACGCGATGCGGGTCGGGATGTTGGCCTTGATCAGGCCGGTGATCACGTCGACCGACGGACGCTGGGTAGCAAGAATCAAGTGGATCCCCGCCGCGCGCGCCTTCTGGGCGATACGCGCGATCAGTTCCTCGACCTTCTTGCCCACGACCATCATCAGGTCGGCCAGTTCGTCGATGATGATGACAATGGTCGGCAGCTTCTCGAGCGGCTCGGGATTGTCCGGCGAGATCGAGAACGGGTTCGGGATGTGCTCTTCGCGCTTTTGCGCGTCCAGGATCTTGGCGTTGTAGCCGGCCAGGTTGCGCACGCCCAGCTTGCTCATCAATTTGTAGCGGCGCTCCATCTCGTTCACCGCCCAGTTCAGGGCGTGGCCGGCCTGGCGCATGTCGGTCACGACCGGCGCCAGCAGGTGCGGGATGCCCTCGTACACCGACATTTCCAGCATCTTCGGGTCGATCAGGATCAGGCGCACGTCCGCCGGATCGGCCTTGTACAGCAGCGAGAGGATGGTCGCGTTGATGCCGACCGATTTACCCGAACCGGTGGTGCCCGCCACCAGCAGGTGGGGCATCTTGGCCAGGTCGGCCACCACCGGCTTGCCGGCGATGTCCTTGCCCAGGGCAACCGTCAGGTTCGAGGCGCTGTCGTTGTAGACCTTGGAACCGACGATTTCCGTCAGGCGCACGATCTGGCGCTTCGGATTCGGCAGCTCGAGCGCCATGTAGTTCTTGCCCGGGATGGTCTCGACCACGCGGATCGAGGTCAGCGAGAGCGAACGCGCGAGATCCCTTGCCAGGTTGACGATCTGGCTGCCCTTGACGCCGGTGGCCGGCTCGATCTCGTAGCGGGTGACGACCGGGCCCGGATAGGCGGCCACGACCTTGGCTTCGACGCCGAAGTCGGACAGCTTCTTCTCGATCAGGCGGCTGGTGAACTCCAAGGTGTCGACGGCCACGGTTTCCTGGGCCGGCGGCGGCTCGTCCAGCAGGGCCAGCGGCGGCAGGGTCGAGTCGCCCGGCAGGTCGCGGAACAGCGGGGTCTGCTGTTCCTTCTGGGCGCGCTCGCCCTTCGGCACCGACAGCATCGCCGGTTCGATCTTGATCGGGGCTGCGGCCGGCGCGGCGGCGCCAGGCGCCGGCATGCTCATGGCGGCCGACACCGGCTTCGCATCGAACTCTTCGTCCGCGTCGAAACGCGGTTCCTTCGGAGCGCTGGCGGCACGCGGCGCCGCCGTGTCCAGCTGCGGCTCGGCGCGCGCTGCAGCCGGCGCCGGTTTCTCGACCTGCTTTGCGCGCTCGGTGACCAGCGCCTCGTCGCGCTTGACGGCAGCGGCCTCGCCCTGGCGGCGGTCTTCGCGGTCCTCGATGCGCAGGCGGAACCAGTCCAGCGTCAGCTCGAGCGTTTCGCCGATGCGTTCGGCCACGGCCAGCCATGACACCTGGAAGAACAGCGAAAAGCCCAGGCCGAACAGCAGGAGCAGCAACAGCGTGGCGCCGGTGGAGCCGAAGGCGGCCTGCGAGGCGTGGCCGAGCAGCTGGCCCAGCACCCCGCCCGGGGCGCGCGGCAGGTCGACGTCCCAGGACCACATGCGCAGGTATTCCAGGCCGACGCTGCCGGCGAACATCAGGGCAAAGCCGATCCAGCGGATGATGAACTCGTCCTGGTGCTCGGGCTCGCGCGGCTGCGGATTCTTGTCGGTCAGGCGGCGGTAGCCGCGCCAGACCACGCGCAGGAACAGCACGCCCCACCACCAGGCGGAAAAGCCGAAGATGAACAGCAGCAGGTCGGCCAGCCAGGCGCCCGCGCTGCCGCCGAGGTTGGCAATCGCCGGGACCGTGTTGGCGTGCGACCAGCCCGGATCGGCCTTGTTGTAACTTAATAAAATCAGGACGAAATACAGGAAGGCGACGGCCGTGGCGATCCAGCGCGCCTCGAGCAGGAGGCGCGCGAGCCTGCCCGGCAGCGGCGCGCGTGCCGAATTGCGGGGGACGTTCGAGGGAGGGGCGGAACTCTTCTTGCTCATGCTGGGTGATGCTGTTCTGTTCGCTGAATGCGGAATCCATCCATTCTAAGGCATATATTGCCGAGACGGCCTCATCATTCATGCTTGTGCGCATCATCGTCTATAATCGGCGTTGTAATTCGACTGAACTCGAGACCGCTTCGAGAGCGTATCGAGAATGCACCGCCGGCCTTGATTCTGCCCGCCGCGCCCCCAGTTTCCCATTTTCCACATCATTATCTTCGCTCCTCATGACCACTAAGAAACACGCCAAAGTCCTGATCCTCGGTTCCGGTCCCGCCGGCTACAGCGCCGCCGTCTATGCCGCCCGCGCCAATCTGAGCCCGATGCTGGTCACCGGCGTCGAGCAGGGCGGCCAATTGATGACCACGACGGACGTGGAGAACTGGCCTGGCGATCCCCTGGGCGTGCAAGGTCCCGAGCTGATGCAGCGCCTGCTGCAGCATGCGGAGCGTTTCAACACCGAGATCGTGTTCGACCACATCCACACGACCTACCTGAACGAGAAGCCGATCCGCCTGGTGGGCGACTCGCATGAATTCACCTGCGACGCCCTGATCATCGCCACCGGCGCCTCGGCCCAGTACCTCGGCCTGGAATCGGAACAGGCCTTCATGGGCCGCGGCGTGTCGGCCTGCGCCACCTGCGACGGCTTCTTCTACCGTAACCAGGAAGTGGCGGTCATCGGCGGCGGCAACACCGCGGTCGAGGAAGCCCTCTACCTGGCAGGCATCGCCTCCAAGGTCACCCTGATCCACCGCCGCGACAAGTTCCGCGCCGAGCCCATCCTGGTCGACCGCCTGATGGCCAAGGTTGCCGAAGGCAAGATTGCGCTGGAACTGAACCACACCCTGGAGCAGGTTGTCGGCGACGACAGCGGCGTGACCGGTCTGAAGCTGAAGTCGACCGTCGACGGCGCCGCCAAGGACCTGACCGTGCACGGCCTGTTCGTGGCGATCGGCCACAAGCCGAACACCATGATCTTCGAAGGCCAGCTCGACATGCACAACGGCTACATCAAGACCCGCAGCGGCACCGAAGGCATGGCCACGGCCACCAGCGTGCCGGGCGTATTCGCCGCCGGCGACGTGCAGGACCATATCTACCGCCAGGCGATCACCAGCTCGGGCAGCGGCTGCATGGCTGCGCTGGACGCCCAGCGCTACCTGGAGGCCCTCGGCGAATAAAGGTGAAACGATGGCGGGCATGAAAGATTTTGCCGACCTGAAATCCTTGCGCGACCGGCTCAAGGAAGAAGAGCGCCTGCGCGCCATCGAACAAGCCGAGCGCGAGCGGCAGGAGCGGATCGCGCGCGAGCGCGCGGTCGAGTTCCGCGGCGCGATGGAAGGCGTCACCAGGATGCCCGAATCGAACCGCTACGTGCACCGGCCGGTGCAGGAAGCCCTGCTGCGCCAGCATCCGTCCAAGCGCAAGCTGAGCCAGGAAGAAGACGACGCCCTGGTGCTGCAGGAATCCCTGTCCGACCTGTTCGACGTCGACGGCCTGCTCGACGACGACCCCACCCTGAGCTACGCCCGCGAAGGCGTGGGTCCGGACGTGGTGAAAAAGCTGCGCAAGCGCCACTGGCCCGTGCAGGACGAACTCGACCTGCATGGCATGACGCGCGACATCGCGCGCGGCCAGCTCGGCGATTTCCTGCGCCGCTCGACCCGGCGCGGCGTGCGCTGCGTGCGCATCATCCACGGGGTCGGCTATGGCTCGCCGGGCGGCGAACCGGTGCTGCGCTCGGTGGTGCACAGCTGGCTGGTGCAGAAGGACGAAGTCGTGGCTTTCTGCGTGGCCGGCCGCAGCGACGGCGGCAACGGCGCCCTGATCGTCCTGCTCAAGCCTGCCCTGGACTTCTGATAACTCTCTGATACAAACCGGTACGTCCCCGGCCGGCGTCGCGTTGTAGAATGCGACGGTAGCCGCTCATGCGGCCCACCTCTCACATAAGGGACACTCTTTGAAGTCGCTTCCGGCCATTCCGATGCCCGTGCCCAGCCAGGTCGACCTGGCTTCGTGCGCCGACGAGCCCATCCACATTCCAGGATCGATCCAGCCGCACGGCTTCCTGCTGTTCATGGACGCGCAAGGTGGCGTGGAAGGCTGGAGCCAGAACGTCCCTGCGCCGCTCGCGGCCGCGCTGCAGCTGGGCCAGGCCTACACCGCCCTGCCCCTGCCTGCCGCCTGCCTCGAGATGATCGCCGAATGTGCCGAGGCGCTGGCCGAAGGCGAATGCGCCCCGGCCGTGGCCGCGGTGTCGGTCGGCGAGCGCGACTACGACGCCATCGTCCACGGCAGCCATGGCCGCATCATTGCCGAATTCGAGTCGCGCGACGTGCCGGCCGACACGGTCGCCCTGTTCGCGGTCAAGGCGCACAGCTCGATCGAGCGCGTGCGCCGCCAGCGCAACATCGAGGGCCTGCTGGAAACGGCCGTGCGCCAGGTGCGCGAATTCACCGGTTTCGACCGCGTCATGGCCTACCGCTTCCGCGAGGACGACAGTGGCGACGTGGTGGCCGAGGCGCGCCGCGACGACCTTGTCCCCTACCTCGGCCAGCGTTACCCGGCAAGCGACATCCCGGCCCAGGCGCGCCGCCTGTACGCGCTGAACACCCTGCGCATGATCGCCGACATCGGCTATGCACCGGTTCCCCTGCTCGGGGCGCCGGGCGCCGCGCCGCTGGACATGAGCTTCGGCGTGCTGCGCAGCGTCTCGCCGGTCCACGTCGAGTACCTGCAGAACATGGGCGTGCGCGCCTCGATGAGCGTGTCGATCGTCATCAACGGCCGCCTCTGGGGCCTGATCGCCTGCCACCACATGGCGCCCAAGCAGGTGCCGCACGCGATCCGCATGGCGGCCGACGTGCTGGCCCAGGTCATGGCCTCGACCGTGCAGAGCATCGAGGCGCGGCTGGACGCCGAGCTGGTCGAGCAGTCAGCCAAGGTGCGCACCGCCCTGATCGAGTCCCTCCTCATCGACGAGGAGCCGCTCGACGCGCTGGCGCGCCATGCCGGCGAGCTGCTGGCGGCGACCCGCTCGCAGGCCCTGGTGAGCGTCCACAACGGCAAGATCATCAGCCACGGCCCGATCGAGCGCGACATCGCCGAGGCCATCGTGCGTTCGCTGCCCGAGGACGCCAGCGACGTCCTCGTCCGCGACAAACTGGACGAGTGGCCGCAGGACATGCATGCCGGTCTCGGCAAATGGGTCGGCCTGCTCGGCCTGCCTTTCGATCCGCCCGGCGGCGGCTGGTGCCTGCTGCTGCGCACCGAGCAGATCGAGCACGTGTCCTGGGGCGGCCGTCCGGAGAAGACCACGCAGTACGGCCCGCTGGGCGCGCGCCTGACGCCGCGCGGCTCCTTCGACGCCTGGCACGAAACCGTGCGCGGGCATGCCCATCCCTGGGAAGCGACGGTGCTGGCCAATGCCCGCCTGACGCAATCCGAACTGCTGCGCGCTTCGAACGCGCGCCGCGCGCAACTTGACTCGACCCGCGCCCAGCTGCTGGCCATGCTCGGGCACGACCTGCGCGACCCGCTACACTCGATCAACATGGCCGGCACCCTGCTCGAACGGGGCAGCACCCAGCCGACCCTGGGCCGGCGCATCCAGTCCTCGAGCAACCGCATGCAGCGCCTGATCGGCCAAGTCCTCGACATGAGCCGCATCGACGGCGGCCTGGGGCTGGGCATGGTGCTCGAGCCGGTCGACCTCGCGACCCTGGTCGAGGACGTGATCGACGAATCGCGCATGGCCTACCCGACGATCGACTATTCTTTCGCCAACCCGGGCGAGATCTGCGTGCGCGCCGACGGCGCCCGCCTGGCCCAGGTGCTGTCCAACCTGCTGAGCAATGCGCGCCACCACGGCGAAGTCGGCCGCACGATCGCCACCACCCTGGCCCAGGAGCATGGCTGGGCGGTGCTGGAAGTGGCGAACGCCGGCGCCCCGATCGCGCCCGACGTAGCCGCCTCGCTGTTCAATCCCTTCAAGCGCAGCTCGCTGCACAACCCGCGCAACCGCACCGGCATGGGCCTGGGGCTGTATATCGCGGCCCAGATCGTGCGCGAACACCAGGGCGAAATCGCCTACCGCCACGAGGATGGCCAGGTGGTGTTCACGGTGCGCCTGCCGTTGGCGGAGATGGACCGGGCCGGCCCGACCTGAGGGGTACAGGACGCGCTTCCGCGCAATGCGGTTGGCATGTTAGGCTAGCAACATGCCAACAGCACCCTGCCCTGCATGACCCTCATCAAGTTCATCGAGATCGTGGCGATCCTGGTCGGCGCGTTTTCCGGATTCATCGAAGCGCGCCGCAAACGCATGGACCTGGTGGGCGTGTTTACGGTCGCCTTCATCGCGGCCTTCGGCGGCGGCACCCTGCGCGACATCCTGCTCGACCGCCGCCCGCTGTTCTGGGTCACGCACCAGGAATATGCGATCGCCATCTTCGTGCTGGCCCTGATCGCGTCTCCCCTGATCCGCACCCTGCGCCACATGGTCTCGGAACGCCTGATCGTGATCGCCGACGCCGTGGGCCTGGGCCTGTTCTCGATCGCCGGCGTCTCGGCCGCGCTGGACGCCAACATGCCCCTGTTCATCGCCTCGATGATGGGCGTGATCACGGGGATCTTCGGCGGCGTGCTGCGCGACATCGTCTGCAACGAGGTGCCGATGGTTTTCAGGGACGGCAAGCCCTACGCGATCTGCGCCTTCCTCGGGAACTGGATGTTCCTGCTGATGGGCTTGTACACCAGCGTGTCGCATGACTTCGCACTGTGGACCAGCGCGCTGTTCATCAGCGGGTTGCGTTTGATTACCTGGAAATTCGATATCCAGGTGGGGCGCTGAGCGCTACGCCGGATCACTTTTATCGATGGGATCATCCATGCTGCACCACCTTTCCTTCGGCGTACTCGACCTGGAACGCGCAGGCGCTTTCTACGACGCTGTGCTCGCCCCGCTGGGCTATGTACGCGTATTCGAGGACGACACCGCCCTCGGCTACGGGTACGAGGGCGGGGACGACAAGCTGTCGTTGAAGCTGGCGCCGGTGGTGTCCATTCCCGGCCCAGGCTTTCACCTGGCTTTCGCCGCGCGCTCGCACGAGCAAGTCCACGCATTCCACGCCGCCGCTCTGCGTCACGGCGGCCGCTGCAATGGCGCTCCCGGTCCGCGTCCGGAATACGGCGACCATTACTTTGCCGCCTTCGTGACCGATCTGGATGGTTATCGTCTCGAAGCCGTCATCAACACCCCGGCCTGAAACGAATCCGGCGCAAGCAGTCTGTCGACGCTCAGCCCGAAGCCTATGCGCCCGCCGCAACCAGGATGCGTTCCATGTCCGGCGCGGCGGCTTCGCAATTGGCGAGATGGACGATCGACATCCGCGTCTGGGGAAGCCGCAGGATCAAGCTGTTGAACCCCCACAGGCATCCACTGTGGAACACCACGTCCTCGCCGCTCCTGCGCGTGCGCTCCAGCCCGAAACGATAGTCCGGCACCGTTCCGTCGCGTAGCGGCGAGTCCTGCAGCATCGCGTGCAGCAGGCTGGACTCGTCTGCCCACTGGCGATGCCATTCCCTTTCCCACAGCAAGAGTTCGTCGGTGCTGCCGTAGATGCCGCCGTCGCCTACCGTGTTGGCATTGCCGAGATGCTGCTTGTAGCCCAGCGGCCGCGCTGGGTCGCTTTCGTAACTGCACACACGCTCGTCGATGACCGCAAAACGGTCGTCGTCGAAGCACAGGCGCTGTATACCCAGGGGCGCGAACAAGCGCATTCTGGCGTACGCCGCCAGCGGCACGCCTGTCAGGCGCTCGACCAGGGCGGCAAGCAGGATGTAGTTACTGTTACTGTAACGGTGTTCGCTCAGCGTCGGACACTCGACCGTGTCCATGCAGGCGATCAGTCTCAGGATGGTGTGGTTGTTGAAGTAGTCGCCTTCGTGGCGTCCCAGCTGGCACTGCAGGTATGGGAAGTAGTCCGGAATGCCGCTGCTGTGGTTTAACAGGCTACGCAGGGGAAATGCCTGCTCGAAGCGCGCGAGCTCCGGCAGATGAGCGCAAACGTCGTCGTCGAGAGCGATGACGCCTTCGCGCACCAGCAACATGACGCAGGCCGCCGTGAATTGCTTCGACTCCGATGCCAGGTAATAAGCCGACCGGCCGGATAGCGGCTGCTTCCACTCCAGCGACGCCATGCCGTGGTGCAGCTCGAATACGACTTCTCCTTCTTGCATGACCACGGCGCTGAAGCCCGGCCCCTGGGGCGGCAGGGCCGACTGGAGTTGCGCGAAATAGCCTTTCAGTTCCCGCATGGCGCCCCTGTGCCCTTTGGTGCTTACACCGCGTCCGGCCCGGTCTCGCCGGTACGGATGCGGATCACCTGCTGCACGTCCTGCACGAAAATCTTGCCGTCGCCGATCTTGCCGGTGCGCGCAGCCTTGATGATGGCGTCGACCACCTGGTCGACGATGCCGTCGTCCACCACCACCTCGATCTTCACCTTCGGCAGGAAGTCGACCACGTATTCCGCGCCGCGATACAGCTCGGTATGGCCCTTCTGGCGGCCGAAGCCCTTCACTTCCGTGACCGTCAGGCCGGTGACGTTGACGTCGGCCAGGGCCTCGCGCACTTCGTCGAGCTTGAAAGGTTTGATCACGCAGGTAATTTGTTTCATGTCTGCTCCTTTTCTAATAATGGGTGTTCAGTCCGGGATGTTCGCCAGGTCGTCGAGCCACACGGTCGCTTCCGAGTCGCTCGGGGCGCGCCAGTCGCCGCGTGGCGACAGCGAGCCGCCGTTGCCGACCTTCGGTCCGTTCGGCACGCAGCTGCGCTTGAACTGGCTGGTCTTGAAGAAGCGCCACAGGAAGATCCCGAGGTTGCGCTTGATCGCCCCCAGGTCGTATTCGTTGCGCGCGCCGTTCTCGTCGGGCCAGCGGCCCTCGAGGCGCGAATGCCAGGCCGTGTACGACAGGAAGGCGACCTTGGACGGCGCGAAGCCGTAGCGCAGCGTGTAGTAGAGGTTGAAGTCCTGCAGCTCGTAGGGGCCGATCACGCTCTCGGTGATCTGCGCCGGCTTGTCGTCACCCTCCTTGCCCGGCACCAGCTCGGGGCTGATCTCGGTGCCGAGGATGTTGAGCAGCACCTCGGCGCCACCGGCCACGACCGACCCGGTCTCGGCCACCCAGCGCACCAGGTGGGCAATCAAGGTCTTCGGCACGCTGGCGTTCACGTTGTAGTGCGACATGTGGTCGCCCACGCCATAGGTGCACCAGCCCAGCGCCAGTTCGGACAGGTCGCCGGTGCCGATCACGATCGCGCCCAGGTGGTTTGCGAGGCGGAACAGGTGATTGGTGCGCTCGCCCGCCTGCACGTTCTCGAAGGTGACGTCGTACTGTTCCTTGCCTTCGGCGAATGGGTGGTTCAGGTCCTTCAGCATCTGCAGGCAGCTCGGGCGGATATCGATCTCCCTGGCCGAGCAGCCGACGACGCGCATCAGGTCGTGGGCCTGTTTCAGGGTTCGTCCGCTGGTGGCGAAGCCCGGCATGGTGTAGGCCAGGATATTCGTGCGCGGCAGGCCGAGGCGGTCCATGGCCGCGGCGCAGACCAGCAGCGCATGGGTCGAATCCAGGCCGCCGGAAACGCCGATCACCACCTTCTCGATGCCGCTGGACGACAGGCGCTGGATCAGGGCCTGGACCTGGATGTTGTAGACCTCGGTGCAGCGCTCGTCGCGCAGCGCGCGGTCGGCCGGCACGTAGGGGAAGCGTTCGATCTCGCGGCTCAAAGGCAAGGTGCGCTCGAGCGGCAACGCCAGCGCGAAGCGCTGAACGCGGAACTTCCTCACCTCGTCCGCATGGCGGCGCGCCGACTGCGCGAAGGTGGTGGCGCGCATGCGCTCCTGCGACAGGCGCTCCAGGTCGACGTCGGCGAAGATGATGTGGGACTCGTCGAGGAAGCGCTTCGACTCGGCCAGCAGCTCGCCCTTCTCGTAGATGATGGACTGGCCGTCCCAGGCCATGTCGGTGGTCGATTCGCCGCGTCCGGCCGAGGTGTAGAGGTAGGCCGCCATGCAGCGCGCCGACTGCTGGCTGACCAGCTGGTGGCGGTAGGTGCTCTTCCCCACCAGCACGTTCGAGGCCGACAGGTTCACCAGCACGGTCGCGCCGGCCATCGCGGCGAACGAGGACGGCGGCACCGGCACCCAGACGTCTTCGCAGATCTCGACGTGGAAGCGCAGCAGCGGCAGGTTCTCGACCTCGAACACCTGGTTCGGACCGAAGGGGATGGTCTCGCCGAACAGCTCGACTTGCTCGACATTGGCGCTGTCGGCGGCTGAAAATTGGCGCGATTCGTAGAACTCGCCGTAGTTCGGCAGGAAGCTCTTCGGCACCAGGCCATGCACGCGCCCGCCCGCGACGACGGCCGCACAATTGAACAGCTGGTGATTGACCCGTAGTGGCAGGCCCACTACCATCGCCACAGGCAGCCCGCGGGAAGCCTCGACCACGGCGGCCAGGGCCGCTTCGCAGCCGTCCAGCAGCGCACGCTGGTGGAACAGGTCTTCGCAGCTGTAGGCGGACAGGCCCAGTTCCGGGAAGGCGACGAGGGCCGCACCCTGCTCTGCCGCCTGGCGCGCCAGCAGGATGGTCTGCTCGACGTTGTAGGCCGGGTCGGCGATGCGGCAGCGCGGAATGGCCACCGCCACCCGCGCAAAGCCGTGTGAATACAGGTTAAAGAATCGGTTGTTCATCTCGGAGTCTTTCGCATAGCGAGCAGTGCGGGAGCGAATCCTTCGCCGGCGAACCGGGCCGCACTTCTTCTAGTTATGGAAGCAATTTTGAATTATCGCACGCATATCGTTTCTTCCTTGTCCGAGATCGGCCGAGACGCTTGGGATTCACTGCTGGCAGCCCAGCACGAGCCGAACCCGTTCCTGTCCTACGCCTTCCTGCACGCGCTGCACGAGTCGGGCAGCGCCAGCCCTGAGAGCGGCTGGCAGCCGCAGTACATCGCCCTCTACGACGGCGAGGAACTGGCCGCCGCCCTGCCCCTCTACGTGAAGGGCCATTCCTACGGCGAATACGTGTTCGACTGGGCCTGGGCCGACGCCTACCGGCGCCACGGCCTCGAGTACTACCCCAAGCTGCTGAGCGCAGTGCCCTTCACGCCGGTGGCGGGACCGCGCCTGCTGGCGCGCGATGCCGATGCGCGCGCGGCCCTGATCGACGTCCTGGTCGCGACCCAGCAGGCCACCGAGGTCTCGTCCACCCACATCCTGTTCCCGCCCGAGAAACATGCGCGCCAATTGCAGGACGCCGGCTTCCTGCTGCGCAGCGGCGTGCAGTTCCACTGGTTGAACCGGGGGTATGCAACGTTCGACGAGTTCCTGGCGACGCTGGAGCAGAAGAAGCGCAAGAACATCCGCGCCGAGCGGCGCAAAGTGAAGGAAGCGGGCGTGACGCTGCGGCGCGTGCGCGGCGCTGAAGCGACCGAAGCCGACTGGCGCTTCTTCAACCGCTGCTACCGCCACACCTATGCGGCGCATTATTCGACGCCCTACCTGAACCTCGATTTCTTCCAGCGCATCGGGCGCGAGATGCCGGAGAACATCCTGCTCGTGATCGCCGAGCGCGCGGGCCGGCCGATCGCGTCCTCGCTCGTGATCCACAGCGCCGACACGCTGTACGGGCGTTATTGGGGAGAGATCGAACACGTGCCCTGCCTGCATTTCGAAGCGGCCTATTACCAGCCGCTGGAGTTCTGCATCGAGCAGGGCATCCAGACCTTCGAAGGCGGCGCCCAGGGCGAACACAAGATGGCGCGCGGCTTCCTGCCGACACGGACCTTCTCCGCCCACTGGCTGGCCCATCCCTCGTTCGCGGACGCTATCGAGCGCTTCCTGGAGCGCGAGGCGGGCGGGATCGACGATTACCTGGACGAGCTGAACGAGCGCACGCCTTTCCGTTAAGCGTACACATCATCGCGGGCGGAGCGATCGCACGCCCTGCCTCACCTATCGAACTGCTTGTTCAACCATGCCGCGCAAGCGTCACTCAAGGCCCGAAGCACGGACTCTCCGCCATCGCCGGACAACAACGAATCGAACAGCAGCCCGGTCGCCATCATGATGCTGACACCCCAGATCCATCGACTTACGTTGGGAAAGCGGGTCTTGCAATCCTTGACGGCCCAGAGTCCGCCGATCAGCAGTGCTCCCAGCCCCATCGCCGCGATGTGAACAATATCGCCGCCAAGGTCGGGTACTTTTGTCCCGTTGATGAGTGCTTTAGCGTGCAGATAGATTTTAAAGACAATCGTTGCGCCGAATCCGAGTGCAAAGAACTGCTGGACCAGGTCGAACCACGACTTGCAAATATCCGAAAAGCGGCCTTCGTGCTTTCGTACCAGCATGTATGCCCATCCACCAATCATGCCGATGAGCACCGCGGCTGGATGCACCGTGGTCAGGAGTCCAATGAGAGAGCGTTCGAAATGCTCGGTTCGGTCAAGCTGGCTGAGCAGCACAAAGACCAATGCAAGATAAATTCCGTCCCATGTTTTCGCGCAAAGATAGTCTTTTGCGGTCTTCCAATCGCGCTTGAATTCGTCCCACAGACTGAGGTCTGCATCCTCGGAACCAGCGTCCTGAAGGGCATGCTGATCGGGCGCCGGGCTCTGCGCAGTTTCCGCTTTTTTGCTGCTGATGTCGTTCGAAGGAGCAGGAGACTCTTTTGTTAATTTCTCGGCTTGATGTTCAGTTTGCATGTTTTCGATAGTGCTGTTCGGAAATGACGAGCAGTATAGTCACAACCAAGCATCGAACCCTTATACAAACAGCCCCGGCTGGCTGTTGGCGTAGTCGCGCAGCAGGTTCCACACCACCTTCACCCGCCGCAGCCGGTACAGGTCGGTCGGGGCGGCCAGCCAGAACGAGCGCTCGGCGTAGAAGCCCGGCAGCACCTTGACCAGGCGGCCGTCGTCGGGCACCGCGTAGGGCGGCGCCATCATCAGTCCCATGCCGAGCGAGGCCGCCTGGATCTGCGCCGTCATGCCCGAGCAGCACAGGCGCCGGCGCGGGGTGAAGCCCAGCTCGCCCATGTAGGACAGCTCGCGGCTGGCCAGGCGGTCCTGCACGTAATCGACGAAATAGTGTTTCGCCAGGTCGGCCTGCTCGCGGATCGGCGGGTGTTTCGCCAAGTAGCCGGGCGAGGCGTACAGGTAGAAGCGGAACGAGGCCAGGCGCGTGACCATGTAGCGGCCCGTGGTGGGCGGGTCCAGCATCACGCCGAGGTCGGCCTCGCGGTTGGCCAGGTTGGCGAAGCTCGGCAGCGCCAGCAGGTCGATCGACAGGTCCGGGTTGGTGTCGAGCAGGCCGGCCAGGAGCGGCGCCACCACCTTCACCCCGAACACCTCGGGCACGCCCAGGCGCACCACGCCGTGAGCCGCCACCTCCGCCCCGCCGAGCTGTTCGGCCGCCGCCAGCGCCGCGCCCTCCATCGCTTCCGCGTGCGGCAGCAGCGCATGGCCCATCTCGGTCAATTCGTAGCCCTCGCGCGAACGGTCGAACAGGGTCGAGCCGAGCTCTTTTTCCAGGCGGTCGATGCGCCGCGCCACCGTGGTGTGCTCGACGTCGAGCCGGCGCGAGGCGCCCGACAGCGTGCCTGCGCGCGCCAGTTCGAGGAAGAATCGGAGGTCGGTCCACTCAGGCAGGGTATTCATCGGCGCACTTGTTTAATATCAAGATGACATATTGTGCACCAGTGCACATTCCTCCTGCAATCACTTCCCATCCCTTGCACTGCGGATGCGCAAATTGTGCAACCGCAGCATTTTCCCTCGGCGATACGTGCACCACAGGTAGGCACCCGCTTGTGCAAATCCGCACAGTGGGTGGGCGGATTGTTATCTTTTCAGCCAGTTCCGCCCAAGGCACACTGCAGGGCGTGCGAGTTCGATTAGAAGCGCGAGCTGACAACGCGAGCATGTTCGCCATTCCAAAAACAGGAGACAACGATGCGTCTGACAAAGAGAAAAATGAAGCTGCTCAACCGTTCCGCCGCTGCCTTGCTGGCCTTGTCCAGCAGCGCGATGGGCGCCGCCCACGCCCAGCAGTCGGCCGGCGCACCCGCGCCTGACGGAGAAGCAGCCAGCGATGTCCAGAAGGTGGTCGTCACCGCCCGCCGCCGCGAAGAGTCCTTGCAGGACGTGCCGGTGTCGGTCACGGCGTTCTCCGCCGACCAGCTGTCGAAGCAGGCCACGCCCGACGTCACCGCGCTGGCCCTGGCGCTGCCGAACACCACCCTGAAAGCCTCGCGCGCCACCAACTCGACGCTGACCGCCTTCATCCGCGGCGTCGGCCAGGCCGACCCGCTGGCCGGCTTCGAGTCGGGCGTGGGCATCTACATCGACGACATCTACCTGGCCCGCCCGCAGGGCGCCGTGGCCGACATCTACGACGTCGAACGCATCGAAGTCCTGCGCGGCCCGCAGGGCACCCTGTACGGACGCAACACCATCGGCGGCGCGGTCAAGTACGTGACCCGCAAGCTCGGTTCCAAGCCCGACCTGCGCCTGCGCGCCACTGCCGGCACCTATGGCCAGATCGAAGGCGTGGCCACGGCCAGCACCCCGGTCACCGACACCGTACGCATCGGCGGCACGGTCGCCCGCTTCAAGCGCGACGGCTTCGGCACCAACCTGTACACCGGCGCCGAGAACTACGACAAGGACGTCACTGCCCTGCGCCTGTCCGCCGAGTTCACCCCGACCGAAGACCTCTTCATCCGCATCGCCGCCGACGGCACCCGGGACGACTCGAACCCGAAGAACGGCCACCGCCTGACGGTCGGCCGCACCAGCGGCGCGCCGGTCCTGGACAACGAATTCGACACCCGCGCCAACCTGACCCAGGCGCTCGGCCACGACCAGGAAGTGAAGGCGTACGGCGTCTCGGCCCTGGTCGAGTACCGCTTCAACGACCAGTTCAGCGCGAAGTCGATCACGGCCAGCCGCAAGGACAAGTCCTGGGCGCCGATCGACTTCGACGCCCTGCCGACCGTCGACATGGAAGTGCCGGCCCTGTACAAGAACAAGCAGTTCAGCCAGGAGTTCCAGCTGACCTACACGGGCGAGCGCCTGCAGGGCGTCGCCGGCGTGTACTACATGGACGCCAACGCCTACAACAAGTTCGACACCATCCTGGCCGCCACACCGGGCGTCGCGACCTCCTTCCCGACCTCGACCTTCACCAGCGGCGACATCGACACCAAGGCCTGGGCCGCCTACTTCGACGGCAGCTACAACATCACGGACGGCCTGTCGCTGTCGCTGGGCGGGCGCTACACGGTCGACGAGCGAACCGCCTCGATCTTCCGCCAGATCTACTTCGGCCTGGGCGGCACGCCGGAGATGGGCAACCCGGGCGCACTGCTGGTCCGTACCGACACCGACTTCCGCAACGGCACCCTCAAGCGCAAGGACAAGAAGTTCACCCCGCGCGTCGCCGTGAACTACAAGCTCAATTCCGACCACAACGTCTATGCCTCCTATTCGGAAGGGTTCAAGGGCGGCGGCTTCGACCCGCGCCTGAACATGGTCGGCACCCGCCTGAGCGAAGCCCAGGCGCGCGCCGGCTACGAGCCCGAAACCATCGAGACCTACGAACTGGGCCTGAAGTCGGCCTTCAACGGCGGGCGCATCACGACCAACGCGGCCGTGTTCTACAGCGACTACAAGGATGTGCAGATTCCGGGCTCGGTGGCGATCGACACCAACGGCGACGGCCGCGACGACAGCTTCGCCGGCGTGACCACCAACGCCGGCAAGGCCAAGATCAAGGGCGCGGAACTGGAGGCGGTCGCCAACCTGACGCGCGACTTCATGGTCGCCGGCATGGTCAGCTACATCGACGCCGACTACAAGGAATACTTCGTCGGTGGAGTGAACGTGGCCGACCAGCGCTTCTTCCAGAACACCCCGAAGCGCTCCGCCAACCTGCGCGCCAACTACGACATCGCCATGCCGCTGCTGGGCCGCAACGGCAAGCTCTCGCTGATCGGCAGCGCCTCCTACAAGGACGCCATCCACCAGTTCGAGTACGCCTCGGTGCTGGACGAGGGCTCGTACACCCTGTACGACGCGAGCATCGTCTGGACCCGTGCCGACGGCAAGATCCGCGCCGGCATCCACGGCAAGAACCTGAGCGACGAGCGCTACAAGACGGCCGGCTACTTCTTCCCGACCCTGGGCGCCGAAGGCACGCTGACGGCCTTCTACGGCAACCCGCGCACGGTCTCGGCCACGCTCGAGTACCGCTTCTGACCCCAGCCGGGTCTTCACAGGAAAGCGTGCCGCCCGCCCGCGGGCGGCGCGCTCCCTTCTTCACCTTCCATCCCGGAAGAACCGAACAGGATTTTGCCAGCGTGCTTAACTTCACCCCTATCAGTTTCCAGAGCAGCGACGGGCTGGCGCTGTATGCACGCGACTACGCCGCCCGGGCCGACGAGGCCGCCCCGCTGACGCCGCTGCCGGCGAGGCTGCCCGTGATTTGCCTGCACGGCCTGACGCGCAACTCGGCGGACTTCGATGAACTCGCGCCCGAGATCGCGCGCATGGGCCGGCGCGTGATCGCGCCCGACGTGCGCGGCCGCGGCCACTCGGCGCGCGACCCGCATCCCGACAACTACAACCCGAACGTCTACGCCGGCGACGTCGCCAAGCTGCTGCACGACCTGGGCATCGCGCGCGCCGTCTTTGTCGGCACCTCGATGGGCGGCCTGATCACCATGACGCTCGCCATGCGCCACCTCGAGCTGATCGCCGGCGCCGTTCTCAACGACGTCGGCCCGGTGCTCTCGACCCGCGGCCTGGCGCGCATCGCCGGCTACGCGGGCCGCTGCAACGTGCTCTCGTCCTGGGACGACGCGGCCGGCTACCTGAAGGACATCAACGCCTGCGCCTTCCCCGACAACCCGGACGAGGAATGGGGCAAATGGGCGCGGCGCGCTTTCGAGCCGGACGAGACGGGCAAGCTGGCTCTGCGTTACGACCCGAATATTGCGCTGGCATTGCAAACGGGTAAACTGCGGCCGACGTCGCTGGCGGCGCGCATGGCCTTCCGCCGCCTGGCGCACCGCCGCCCCACCCTGCTGGTGCGCGGAGCGCTGTCGGACCTGGTCGAACCGAACCAGGTCGCGTGGATGCGGCGCGCCGCCCCCGCGATGCAATACACCGAAGTGCCGAACATCGGCCATGCGCCGATGCTCACCGAACCGGAAGCGCTGGGCGCCATCCGCCAGTTCCTGTCGCAGCTTCCATAAAACAGAATCAGAGTCAGAGTCAGAGGAGACACCATGAACCACCTGATCAAACCTTTGTCGGCAGCCGTGCTGGCAGCCTTCGCCGCCACCTCCGCCCCGCTCGCGCTGGCCGCCGGCCCGGACCTCAAGATCGCCCTCATCGCCGGCAAGACCGGCCCGCTCGAAGCCTATGCCAAGGAAACCGAGACCGGCTTCATGATGGGCCTGGAATACCTCACCGGCGGCAAGATGGAGATCAACGGCCGCAAGCTGAAGGTCATCGTCAAGGACGACCAGAGCAAGCCGGATCTGGGCCGCACCCTGCTCGCCGAAGCCTATGGCGACGACAAGGCCGACATCGCGGTGGGCACTACCTCCTCGGGCTCGGCGATCGCCATGCTTCCCGTGGCCAAGGAATACAAGAAGGTGCTGATCATCGAGCCGGCCGTGGCCGACGCCATCACCGCCGAGAAGTGGAACAAGTACATCTTCCGCACCGCGCGCAGCTCGATGCAGGACGCGCTGGCCGCCGCCAGCACCCTGAAGGGCGGCAGCGTCGCCTTCCTGGCCCAGGACTACGCTTTCGGCCGCGACGCCATCAAGGCCGGCAAGGAAGCGCTGGCGGCTACCGGCAGCAAGGCCAAGGTCGTGCACGAGGAATACGCGCCGGCCACCGCGACCGACTTCACCGCCTCGACCCAGCGCCTGTTCGATGCGTTGAAGGACAAGCCGCAGCCGCGCGTGCTGGGCATCGTCTGGGCCGGCCCGAACCCGATGAACAAGATCGCCGACATGAAGCCCGAGCGCTACGGCATCGCGCTGGCCCCGGGCGGCAACATCCTGCCGGTGATGAAGACCTGGAAGAGCTATGCCGGCACCGAAGGCACGATCTATTATTACTACGCCTTCCCGAAGAACAAGATGAACGACTGGCTGGTGGCCGAACACCAGAAGCGCTTCAAGGCCCCGCCCGACATGTTCACCGCCGGTGGCTTCGCCGCCGCCAGCGCCGTGTTCAATGCGCTCTCCAAGGTCCCGGACCGCAGTGGGAAAATTGACAGCGAGAAGCTGGTCGCGGCGATGGAAGGCATGAGCTTCGACACGCCGAAAGGCACGATGAGCTTCCGCAAGGAAGACCACCAGGCGATCCAGTCGATGTACCACTTCCGTATCAAGAAGAACCAGGCCAACGAGTGGGACCTGCTGGAACTGGTGCGCGAGATCCCCGCCGCCGAGATGCCGCTGCCAGTGAAGAACAAGCGCTGACATGGCGGCCACCAACGCACAGCGGCCGTCGCTGTCCACGCGTGACCTGACGATCCGCTTCGGCGGGCACGTCGCGGTCAACGCGGTGACGGCGGACTTCTTCCCGGGGACGCTGACGGTGATCGTCGGCCCCAACGGGGCCGGCAAGACCACCTACTTCAACCTGGTCTCGGGCCAGCTGCCGGCCACGAGCGGCAGCGTGCTGGTGAACGGCGAGGACGTCACCCGCCACGGCGCCGCGCGCCGCACCCGCCTGGGGATCGGTCGCGCGTTCCAGCTCACGAACCTGTTCCCCAACCTGACGGTGATGGAGAACGTGCGCCTGGCCGTGCAAAGCCGCGCCGGCCTGGGGATGAACATGTTCTCGGTCTGGTTCGGGCACAAGGAACTGATCGAGCGCGCCGAGCATTACGTCGAGCGCGTGGCCATGCTCGCCAAACGCGACGCCCGCGTCGGCGCCCTGTCGCACGGCGACCAGCGCAAGCTGGAAGTGGCGATCCTGCTGGCGCTCGAGCCCTCGATCCTGATGTTCGACGAGCCGACCGCTGGCATGAGCGTGGACGAGGTGCCGGTGGTGCTGGAGCTGATCCAGTCCGTCAAGCGCGACGCCAGCAAGACCGTGCTGCTGGTCGAACACAAGATGGACGTGGTGCGCCAGCTGGCCGACCGCATCATCGTGCTGCACAACGGCACCCTGGTCGCGGACGGCCTGCCCGGCGAAGTGATGCAATCGAAGATCGTACAGGAAGCCTATCTTGGAACACCCGAAACCGAACCCGCCGCGGCCGCCCATGCCTGAGCCGGCAAACGCACCGCTGCTCACGCTCTCCGGCGTGCACACCCACATCGGCCAGTACCACATCCTGCAGGGCGTCGACCTGGTCGTGCCGCGCGGGGCCCTAGCGGTACTGCTGGGCCGTAACGGCGCCGGCAAGACCACCACCCTGCGCACCATCATGGGCCTGTGGAAGGCCAGCGCCGGCGCCATCACGTTCGACGGCCAGGACATCACGAAACTGGCCACGCCCGACATTGCGCGCCTGGGGATCGCCTACGTCCCGGAAAGCATGGCCGTGTTCTCCGACCTGACCGTGCGCGAGAACCTGCACCTGGCGGCGCGCAGCGGCCCGATGGACCAGGCCCGGCTCGACTGGATCTTCGGCTTTTTCCCGGCCCTGAAGAAGTTCTGGAACTACCCGGCCGGCAACCTCTCGGGCGGCCAGAAGCAGATGGTGGCGATCGCCCGTGCCATCGTCGAGCCGAGGAAGCTGCTGCTGGTGGATGAGCCGACCAAGGGCCTGGCCCCCGCCATCGTCCAGAGCCTGATCGCGGCCTTCCGCGAGCTGAAGGAACGCGAGACCACGATCCTGCTGGTCGAGCAGAACTTCAACTTCGTGCGCTCCCTCGGCGACACCGTGAGCGTGATGGACGACGGCCGCGTGGCCCATGCCGGCGGCATGGCCGCACTGGCCAACGACGACGCGCTGCAGCAGCGCCTCCTGGGCCTGTCGCTCGACTCCCACCAATAGGAACTACACGATGAGTGCTACCCTTCCCCGTGCCGCCGCCCTGCCCAAGGCGGACACGCCGCTGCCCCAGGCGGACACACCCCTGCCCGCCGCGCCGCGCGACGTCGCCCCGCTGCTGCTGGTGCCGGCCATCGCCCTGCTCATGCTGCCCCTGGTCGGCAGCTTCCCGACCTGGGTCACCCTGACCATCGCCGGCCTCGCCATGGGCATGATGATCTTCATCATGGCCAGCGGCCTGACCCTGGTGTTCGGCCTGATGAACGTGCTGAATTTCGGCCATGGCGCATTTGTCTCGGTCGGCGCGTTTGCCGCCACCATGGTGCTGCTGCCGATGCGCGGCTGGCTCGAGATGGATTCGCTGCTGGTCAATCTCGGCGTGCTGGGCCTGGCGGTCACGGTCGCCATGCTGGTCACCGCCTTGCTCGGCTGGGCTTTCGAGCGCGTGATCATCATGCCGGTCTATGGCCAGCACCTGAAGCAGATCCTGATCACCATGGGCGGCATGATCGTCGCCGAACAGCTGATCAACGTGATCTGGGGCGCCGAGACCATCGCCCTGCCCCTGCCGACCGCCCTGCGCGGCGCCATCTTCCTGGGCGACGCCGCCATCGAAAAATACCGGCTGGTGGCGGTGATCGTCGGCCTGGTGGTGTTCGTCGGCATGTTCCTGACCCTGAACCGGACCAAGATCGGCCTCCTGATCCGCGCCGGCGTGGAAAACGGCGAGATGGTCGAGAGCCTGGGCTACCGCATCCGCCGCCTGTTCGTCGGCGTGTTCGCGGCCGGCTCGGCGCTGGCCGGCCTGGGCGGCGTGATGTGGGGCCTGTACAAGGAAACCCTGTCGGCCGCGATGGGCGGCGAGATCATGATCATGATCTTCATCGTGATCATCATCGGCGGCCTGGGCTCGGTGGGCGGCTGCTTCATCGGCGCCCTCCTGATGGCGCTGGTGGCCAACTACGCCGGCTTCCTGGCCCCGAAAATCGCGCTGGTCTCGAACATCATCCTGATGATCGCGATCCTGCTGTGGCGCCCGGCCGGGCTGTATTCGAAGATGCGAGGCTAGACCGATGCAACCCATGACCCGACTCCTTTCCGGCGACCTGCCGCGCAGCCGCATCCTGACCGCGGTGCTGGTCGTGATCCTGCTGGGACTGGCGTTCGCGCCCTTCCTGACCAGCGGCGCGCGTCCGCTCAACACCGCCGCCACGATCTGCGTCTACATCGTGCTGGTCGCTTCCTACGACCTGCTGCTGGGCTACACCGGCATCGTCTCGTTCGCGCACACGATGTTCTACGGGATCGGCGCCTACGGCATCGGTCTGGCACTGGCTTCCGTCGACGAGCCGACCTGGGGCGTGGCGCTCAAGGGCCTGGGGCTGGCGCTGCTGCTGGCGCTCGCGCTCGCGTTCGTGGTCGGGCTGTTCGCCCTGCGCGTGCGCGCCATCTTCTACGCCATGATCACCCTGGCCGTCGCCTCTTCCTTCGCGGTGCTGGCCTCGCAGCTGTCCGACTTCACCGGCGGCGAGGACGGCAAGACCTTCAGCGTGCCGGAAGTGCTCACCCCGGGCTTCACGCTGGTCGAGAACGAGGTGTTCGGGCGCGCCATCGACGGCAAGCTGCTGACCTATTACCTGGTGTTCTTCGGCTGCCTGCTGCTCTTCCTGTTCCTGCTGCGCCTGGTGAATTCGCCCTTCGGGCGGGTGCTGCAGGCGATCCGCGAGAACGAGTTCCGCGCCGAGGCCCTGGGCTACCGCACCGTGGTCTACCGCATCTGGGCCAACTGCCTGGCGGCCGTGGTGGCAGCCCTGGCCGGCGCCCTGATGGCCCTGTGGCTGCGCTACGTCGGGCCCAAGACCTCGCTCGGCTTCGAGGTCATGACCGACATCCTGCTGATCGTCGTCATCGGCGGCATGGGCACGATGTACGGCGCGGTGGTGGGCGCGGCCCTGTTCATCCTGGCGCAGAACTACCTGAAGGAGCTGATGGCGCACGGCTCGAACGCTTTGGAAGGCGTGCCGCTGCTGGCCGCCGCCCTGCATCCGGACCGCTGGATGCTGTGGCTGGGCGTGCTGTTCGTACTGTCGATCTATTTCTTCCCGATCGGGATCGTGGGCAAGCTGCGGCTGCGCAGCTGGCTGGCGGCGCGCTGATCGTTCTTCCGGCGCGGACGGCTGCCGTCCGCGCCGCCCTTTCTCCTCTGCCCTTCCGCCTTCGCCTTTCGTAGGGTGGGCACTTGTGCCCACGCGGTCTCATCCTCTGCAACCCCTGACGACTCCATCGTCGGCAACTACCGGTTGATCCGGTGGCTTTCTTGGGTACCAATCCGCGTGGGCTCAAGAGCCCACCCTACGGACAGCTCATCGCTCAGGAGCGCTGGCGTACCGGCGCCAGCCATCCGACACACCGCAGCCGCTCCCACCGCCGAGTTTCTACGCACATTGAATGGAAATCAAGGTTCGTTGTTGTTCAGCTCATATGATGAACTCAACCATGGCCTCGTGTCAGCCAGCGCGAGTGGACAAGCCATCCTTCTGGCTCCGCATGAAAGCACATTCCCATGAAACTACTCAAGTCGTACACCGCGGCCGGTGCGCTTGCGCTGGCGGCTCTCGTCCCGGGAGCCGCCAATGCCGCCTACAGCGGCGGCAGCACCGGCGTCCTGGTGCTGAACGAAGGCTTCGGCAACGTCGCCGGTTTGCCGGGCTGGACCCTGGTCAACAACAGTGACCCGGCAGGCACCACCTGGTTCCAGGGCAATGCCGACATCTTCGGCGCCCAGTCCGGCGCCGCCAACTCCTACGCCGCCGCCAGCTTCCTGAGCGCCGCGAACGGCTTCGGCATGGTCGACAACTGGCTGATCACCCCGGTGCTGTCGCTCAGCGGGATGACCAACCTGTCCTTCTACACCGCGCGCGAGACCACGCCCGGGTTCGCCGACTACCTCGAGGTGCGCTGGGCGCCCGGCACCGGCGGCGGCGGCACGGACGCCTTCTCGACGCTGCTGACCAGCTTCGGCGGCGCCGGCTCTCCCTACCCGACCGACTGGACCCAGTGGAGCACCGATCTGACCTTCTCGGGCGAAGGCCGCTTCGCCTTCCGCTACGTGGGCGATGCAAATTCCTTGAACTATATTGGCCTCGATACGGTCCGAGTGGTCACGGCGGTGCCGGAACCTTCGCTGTACGTGATGCTGGCCCTGGGCCTGGGCGCGCTGAGCTTCATGCGCCGCAAAACACTGAACTGAAGCTTCCGGAGACCCCACCATGTCATCCAAAAAACTCCTGGCGGCGCTCCCCCTCGCCGCCACGTGCGCCTTCATGCCACACCACAGCTCGGCCCAGGAACAACAACAGGGCATGGTCGTCGTACGCGACGCCCAGACCGGCCAGCTGCGCGCCCCCACGCCCGCCGAAAGCCGGGCGCTCGCGCCGAAAACAACGAGTTCCCTGACGACCACGTCCAGACCATCCATGATCACCCACCCCAGCGGTGCGCGCCAGGTGCGCCTGGGCGAACAAGGCCTCGTGTATTCGGTCGTCACCCGCGATGGCGACGGCAAGCTCGCCGAACAGTGCGTGCACGGCGCCGCCGCGGCCGACCAGGCCGTCCACCAGCATGGCCAGCACGGTCAGCACGACAGTCACGGCAAGCAGGCCGGGCACGACAAGGAGGGTCGCCATGAAGTCAAGTAAGTTCGCGCTGCGCCTTGCCGCAGCCCTCGCCATCTCCGCCGCCACCCTCGCCAGCCAGGCCGCCACCATCACCATCGTCAACCAGAACGCGCCCGGCATCGGCTTCAACGACCCGACCCCGGCCACCCCGGTGGGCGGCAATCCCGGCACCACGCTCGGCGCGCAGCGCCTCTACGCCTTCCAGCACGCCGCCAACATCTGGGGCGCAACGCTCACCAGCAGCGTGCCGATCCGCATCGGCGCCTCCTTCGTCCCGCTGAACTGCACCGCCAGTAGCGCCGTGCTCGGCTCGGCGGGCGCCAACGAGATCTGGGCCGACTTCCAGAACGCGCCGCGCCCGAACACCTGGTATCCGAGCGCCCTGGCCAGCAAGCTGGCCGGCGTTGACGTCGCCACCCCGGGCGAGCCGCACATCATCGCGCGCTTCAACTCCCGCCTCGGCCTCTTCCCGGACTGCCTGCCGGGCTCGGGCTTCTACCTCGGCACCGACAACAATGCCGGCAGCCAGATCGACCTGGTGACCGTGCTGCTGCATGAAATGGCGCACGGCCTGGGCTTCCAGACCTTCACCGACGACGAGACCGGCGCCGAGATCATGGGCATCCCCTCGATCTGGGACTACTTCCTGGTCGACAACCGCACCGAGCGTCCCTGGGTCGACATGACCGATGCCGAGCGCGTCGCCTCCGCGATCAGCGGCGACGGCCTGTCCTGGAACGGGCCGAACGTCACGGCCGCCGTGCCCCAGGTGCTCGATCCGCGCTCGCGCCTGACGGTGAGCGGCAGCGCCGCCGGCAATGCGGCCGGCAACTACGAGGTCGGCGACGCCTCCTTCGGTCCGCCGCTCGGCGCCACGCCGGTCAGCGGGCAGCTCATGCCGGTGGTCGAACAGCCGACGGGCCTCGGGCTGGCCTGCAATCCTCTGAGCGATCTCAACGCCCTGGCGGTGCGCGGCAACATCGCCCTGGTCTCGCGCGGCACCTGTGATTTCGTCTCCAAGGCGCGCAACGTCCAGGCCGCCGGCGCGATCGGCATGATCGTGGCTGACAACGCGCCGGGCGAGCCGGCCGGCATGAGCGGCGATGCGCCCGATGTCACCATCCCCTCGGTGCGCGTCACCCAGGAAGCCGGCGCCACCCTGCTTGCCGCGCTGCAGGCAAGGTCGCGCACCCGTTCAGGCGTGCTTGCCTCGCTTGGCATCGACCCGACCCGCCTGGCCGGCACCGACCCGCAGCGGCGCATCCTGATGTACACGCCGACGACCAATGCGCCGGGCTCTTCGGTCTCGCACTACACGACCGAGGCCAAGCCGAACCAGCTGATGGAGCCGTCGATTAACTCCGACCTGACGCACACCGTCACGCCGCCGCGCGACCTCACCTATCCGTTGCTGCAGGACATAGGCTGGTAAGCCGGGCAGCCGTCCCGTCGAGGTGAAAAAAAGCCGGGGCCCTTCGGGGCCCCGGCCTTTCTTCGTGCCCAGGCAGTGCCTGCGCACGTATCAATGCGGTTCCTTACTGCTGTTCCTGCGCCGCCTTGTACGCGGCGACGCCGTCGATGATTTCCTGCTTGGCCTCGTCCGGACCAGCCCAGCCTTCGACCTTGACCCACTTGCCCTTTTCCAGGTCCTTGTAGTGCTCGAAGAAGTGCTGGATCTGCTGCAGGCGCAGGTCCTGCAGGTCTTCCGGCTTCTGCCAGTGGCTGTAGATCGGCAAGATCTTGTCGACCGGCACGGCCAGGACCTTGGCGTCACCGCCACCTTCGTCGGTCATCTTCAGCACGCCGATGGCGCGGCAGCGAACCACCACGCCCGGGATCAGCGGGAACGGGGTGATCACCAGCACGTCGCACGGGTCGCCGTCGGCTGCCAGGGTTTGCGGCACGTAGCCGTAGTTGCACGGGTAGTGCATCGCGGTGCCCATGAAACGGTCGACGAAGATCGCGCCGGTGTCCTTGTCCACTTCGTACTTGATTGGATCGGCGTTCATCGGGATTTCGATGATGACGTTGAAGTCATTCGGCACATCGCGGCCGGCTGGGACGTTGTTCAGGCTCATGGGTTGTTCCTTGGTTGCTGAAGATTCAATAAAGGGGAGCATTATATCGAATAGGCATCAGCTTGTGCGCCGCAGCAGTCTATGCGGTGCGGCAATTACGTGTGCGAAGGCAAAGCCGAGATCGCCGTTTTTCCCACACGCACACATAGCCGAGTCTGGTGATTGGCGCAAGGGAATAAATGACCCGATGGCGTCGAGCGAACACAAGCGATGGCGATATGGCGATGGCGCCGCGCTGCAGCACTCCCTACCATGGATCAGGTCGACGTCGATGCGCATGCCAGGCCCATGCGGGAAATCCTCATGGGCACGCTGAACGCCCTTCCCCCGCCCGGCGGTGAGCGGCAGAGGAAGGCAGCATCGTGGCGCCATGACTGCCGACTCCGCGCCGCTGCCCTGAGCGCCAAGCGCGCTGGGTAACCACCTCTCATCGACAGGAGGCAGGATCACGGCGCGGGCGCGCTCCACGCCGTTACGCGTCAAAGAATATTCGCCAGCGCGCTGTGCCGGTAATGCCCGGCCGCGCGCTCTTCCTGTCCCAGCGCCTCGTGCAGCTGGGCCAGCTTCAGGTGGATGTCGCGCACCATGGCCGGATCGAGCGCGTCCGACAGCGCCTGCTCCAGGTAGCGCTGGGCCTTGCCCCACAGCTTCTGGCGCAGGCAGAGCGAGCCCAGCGTGAGCGCGAGTTCGGCGTCGTTCGGGCGCTCGCGCAGCCAGGCTTCGCACTTCTCGATCTGCGCCAGCAGGGTGGCCGAGCCGGCAGGGCCGGCGGCGTCGCGGTATGCCCGGATCACCCGCTCGTCCCAGCCGGCCTTGAGCGCGTCTTCCGCGATCACGCGCGCCTCGTCGTGCAGGCCGCTGGCGTTGAAGGCCGTGGCCGCGCGCGCGGCGATATAAGGCTTGGTGCGGTCGGCCGCGGGCACGCCGGCCCAGAAGCGGCGGATCGCTTCCGGATCCTGGCCCTCTTCCGACAGCAGCGCTTCATAGGCCATCTCGCGCAGGCGCGCCGACAGCGCCGGGTGCAGGGCATTGCGCTTGTCCAGGATGCGCACCAGGCGCAGCACCTCGGGCCAGTTGCGCGCCTGCTGGTGCGCCTTCATCGACCACTGCAGCGCGTGGATGTGGCGCTGGCCGCTGGCGTTGAGCTCGGCCACGGCTTCGAGCGCCGCCTCCGGCTGGTGGTCGTCGACCAGCAGCTCGATGACCGTCATCAGGCGCGCCGTCTTCATGCTGCTGTC
>DEKZ01000225.1 GCA_002354135.1 Massilia sp. UBA2709
CCTCGGGCGCGCCGGCCAGCAGGCTGGCCAGCGCCCGCGGCAGTTCGGCCAAGGGCAAGGCGACCGAACCCGCCAGCCCCGCCCCGGCAAAAGGCCAGCAGCGCGAACGCCGCCAGCAGGACCAGCATCAGCGGCTGGCCTGGCCTTTGCCTTCGGAGGGTGGCGGGCAAGGCGCTCACGGCATCAGAAGTCGTAGCGGGCCGAGAGCTTCAGCTGGCGGCCGTCGCTCGGGTAGATGCCGCTGCGGCAGCCGAAGGCGTTGCTGAAGTACTGGCGGTCGGCCAGGTTCAGGCCGGCGACGGCGAACTCCCAGCTTCCCACCTTGCGCGCATAGCGTGCGTCGAACGTGGTGTACGACGGGATGCGCGCATTGCAGCTGTTGGAGAAGTCGCTGCCGTAGCGCTGGTTCGACACGTACTGCACGCCGATGTCGGCGCTCTGGCCGTTCGAAGGCATCCAGGCCAGGCGCGCGGTAACGACGTTCTTCGGCACCAGCACCATCTCGCGGCCGGCGTTCGGGCCGTCGGTGAATTCGGCCTGCACGTGCTGCCACTGGCCGGTGACGCGCCAGTCGGCGGCAACAGTCAGGTGGCCCTCGACTTCCACGCCCTGGCGGCGGGTGGGGTCGAGGTTGGTATTGGCGCCGAAGCCGCCGAACAGGGTCGGGTCGTAGAAGATCTCGTTCTTCAGGCGGTGGCGGAACACGCGCGCCGCGATGCGGCGCTCCTCGCTGCCGGCGCTCAGGCCCAGCTCGAGGTCGGTTGACGTCTGGACGTCGAGCAGCGCGTCGGCGTCGCGCGCGAAGCGGTAGCCGTTTTCGTCGGCGTTCGGGATGCGGTAGCTCTTCCCTGCCTTGGCGTGCACGGTGATGCCGGCTACGGGATCGATGCTGCCTTCGACGCTCCAGCCGTTCTGCGACTGTTCGCCGTCCGGCACGCCCAGGAGGAGGTTGGCTTCATCTTTTTCGAAGCGCTCGTGGCGGGCACCCACTGCCAGGCGAGCGTCGTACAGATTCGCGAAACGCATCTCGTCGCGCACATAGACGGCCTTCGAATCCTGGCTTGCGTCGGAACCCGTGCTGGTGCTGCGCTCCCAGCGCATCAGGTCGACGCCGGCGACGACTTCGTTGAGCATGCCGTTCATGCGCGATATCTGGCGCAAACGCGGCGAGAACTGGGTCTGGCGGCTGCGGTAGGTGGACGAGTAGGCGCCGTAGGTGCCGGTGACTTCGCGCTCGCGGTGCGACAGCTCGGCGGCCAGTTCGACGCTGCCGATGCGGTGTTCGCCGAACAGGGTGACGCGGTCGCTGTCCAGCGTCCCGAAGTCGTTCGGGGTGAAGCTCTTGCGCGGATTGGCTTCGAACTGCTCCAGGCTCAGCGAGCCGGGGAAGCGCATGTCCTGGCGCGCGCTTTCCACGCGCATGCCGGCACGCGAGCCGTCGACGGCCCACTGGAAGCCGCCGCTGATGGCCTTCTGGCGGAATGCGTTGTTCTCGCGGTAGTTGTCGGTGCCCTGCTTGGCGGCGGCCAGGTCGAAGGACAGCGGGCCTTCGCCGTGGCGCACGGAAGCACGCGCGTCGTACTGGTCGAAGCGTCCGCCTTCCAGGCTCAGCGAGCCGTCGTAGCCGGGCTCGGCCCCGCGTTTGGTGATGATGTTGATGACGCCGCCGGTCGCGCCTTCGCCGTACAGCACGCTGCTGCCGCCGCGCGTGATCTCGATGCGCTCGACGGTGTCGACCGGGATCGAGGACAGCATGGCGCCGGCCTGTTCGTTCTCGTTCATGCGCACGCCGTCGACCAGGATCACCAGGTTCTGGCTGCTGTTCGAACCGAAGCCGCGCAGGTCGAGCGCGAAGTCGGGCGAGCCGTCCAGGCTCTGGCGGCCATACACGCCGCCGATCTTGCGGATCGCGGCGTTCACGTCGGTGGTGCCGGCGCGGCGGATATCGTCCGCCGTGATGACCGTGGCGGCGATCGGGGCCAGGGCCGCGTCGCTGGCGAAGCGCGCACCGGTGACGTGGACGGTGGTCATGGCCTGCTCGGCGCTGGCGGCGCCGGCGAACAGGGAAAGGGAAACGGCACAGGCAAGCGCGAGCGGCTTGAGGGCCGGCGCGCTGTTCGGAACAGCAAAAGTCATGTTGTGATTCTTTTGAAAAGTGTGCACCCGGCCCTGCGTCCCCGCAAGCCGGATTCAACGGACGTTCCTTTGGAGGTCCACCTGTCCTGGCCGGTATCCGGGCTCGCAAGTCGAACCGCCTCACCTTCCTATGCATGGGCACAGTGGTATGTCGAAGCGGCCTGTCGCCGGGGCGACGCTTGTTTACCGTTGCGGGGGCAGCACACCTTTGCCGTGCGCCGAAGGCGCAGCAAGCATCGTGTTTCCCGTTTAACTGCGCACGCAGATCGCGCGCGCGGGCACCAGAACGGGGGGATTATATAACGGGCAAGGGAGGCGGTCGATGCGTGGGGCGCGTGGATGCATGCGATGAGACGGCGTGGGTACAAGTACCCACCCTACGAGAACCGCTTATGTAGGGTGGGCTCTCGAGCCCACGCGGTCTCATCGCCTGATCAGAGGTAGCAGGCGAATCATCCATTCGCGCGGGCACGCGGTGCCTGCGCGGCCCGGCCCACCCTACGGTTCAGGCCGCTGACTTGCGGCAGAGGCGTTGGGGAATCAGGTGCCGCGCTTGCCGCGTGCCGCTTCTTCCGCCTTGGCGGCGGCCTTTTCGGCGGCGATGCGGGCCTTCTCGGCCATCTCGACTTCGTGGACCGCGATACGCACGGCGCGGGTTTCCGGGGTTTCCAGGCTGATGCGGCCCAGGGCGCCGGTGCGGTAGTCGTGCAGCAGCACATGGGCCGCCTTTTCGATGTCGTACTCGCCGCCGCGCACACGGAAACCGCGGCGCGAAGCGACGTTCTCGACGACCGCGATGCCGTCCATCCCCTCGGTCTTGAAGCCGTAGCGGGCGGTGAGCAGCTGCGGGTAACGCTCGAGCAGCAGGTCGCCCAGGAAGAAGGCGACCTCTTCCTCGATCAGGGCGTTGGTGCCGATCGCGTGGCTGGCGGCCAGCATCATGCCGTCGCTGTCCATCTCGATCTTCGGCCACATCAGGCCGGGGGTGTCGACCAGCACCGTGTGCTTGTCGAGGTAGAGCTTCTGCTGGGTCTTGGTCACGGCCGGCTCGTCGCCGACTTTGGCCACGCGCTTTTTCAGCAGCGCATTCATCAGGGTCGACTTGCCCACGTTCGGGATGCCCATGATCATGATGCGCAGCGGCTTGGTCGGCACGCCGCGGTGCGGCGCCAGCGACAGCGCCAGCTGGGGGATGCGCGCCACGTCGGCCGGCTTCTTGGTCGTCATCGGATAGGCGGTCACGCCTTCCTGGGCATCGTAGAAGGCTTTCCAGGCGGCGGTGGCGACCGGGTCGGCGAGGTCGATCTTGTTCAGGATCTTGAGGCAGGGACGCTGGCGGAACTTGCGCATCTTCTCGACCAGTGGATTGCGGCTCGCCTCCGGCAGGCGCGCGTCCAGCACTTCGATCACGAGATCGATGTTTTCCATCTGCTCCTCCGCCTGCTTCTTGGCGGAGTTCATGTGGCCCGGGAACCATTGTATCGACATGCTGTGCTTTCCAATTTCTTCTGACGAGGCGGTATTTTACGCTGACCGCCCTCGCCCCGTCCCGACCGCATGTTGCAATGTTTCCACGAGGAATGAAAATGGCTTGATCCGTTGCAATAACGAATCATTCCTGGCTGGGCACCATGAGCCTACCGGCCACGTCCAGCCGGGTCGAGGAGAACATCATGGAATTTGCGCGCAATGCGGAAGTGTGGATTTTCGGGGCCCTGATCGTGCTGGGAGCGGCGGCCTGCCTGAGCGGCCCGGCCGAACGTGCGGCGCCCGCGCCCGTGGGGCGAACGGTCGACAACGCCGTGGCCGAAGGCGAGCTCGCGCAACCCGTGATCGATCCGATGCAGCCGATGTACGTGGTGTATGTCGTCGGCAAGCGGCCGGGGCCGGCGGAGAAGCGCGCTGCGCGCAAGAACGGCGCCGGCTGAACGCGGCGTGAGGCGTAGGGTGGGCGGCTCCACCCTGACCGATGCATGGACGCGCCTGGTGCGCCGCCCACGCGGCGATAGTCAGCAGCAAGATCATTGAGCCCGGGATCGGAGCCGGTAACGATCACCGCGTGGGCGGCGCCCCGGCCACGTGGATGCACCGGTCCAGGCCGAGCCGCCCACCCTGCCGAATCAGCGCGCCAGGCTCTCCATGTCGCGCCGCACCAGTCCGGTCACGCCGCCCCAGTTGCGGTTCGTGTAGTGGCCGTAGTCCTCGCCGTCATCCCTGAACACCACCGAATGGTAGGCCCACTTCGGCCGTCCGCCCTGGTTCGTGCCCGCGCCCAGCGTCAGGTCGTTGCAGAACCAGTCGCCCGGGTTGCAGAAGGAGCTGCCCGAGCTGCCCGAGACCCCGCCCGAACTGTGATAGGCCACCACCTCGTCGTCCTGCCCGGGCAGCGCGAAGGAATACAGCGTACCCCTGGCGGCCGCATACATGTAGAACCAGATGCCGCGCGTGTCGTTGTGGTTGTAGAGGGCGCGCGCCGTGGCCACCTTGTGCTGCTGGGCCAGCGGCTCGCTGGTGAGCCAGGCGCCGATGTCGGCCAGTTCGCTGCCGCCGGCCGAACCGGCTGCCGCCCTCACCCACTTGATGTTCCAGCCGGTCTGGCTGCCGCCGCTGGCGGTGCACACGCCCGCCGCGTTGGCCTGGGCGTTCGTCACCTGCCGCGTCGAGCCGCCGTAATTGGCCAGCGTGTAGCCGAGCAGCATGTCGCCGGCGCTGTGTGTGGCGATGTAGCACCAGTTGTTGCCGGTGCAGAAGCAGTCCAGCGCGTTGCGCACGTAGGCGCTTTGCGAGGCGACGCCGCTCCTGCCGTCCCAGTTGACCGACTTCTTGTTGATCCCGGCCGGGGTGGTGTTCGGCCCGAAGTAGGTGAAATCGTTGTAGTTGCCAATCGCGCCGCCGCCGGTGCGGCCATGGATCCACAGGGTGTAGTTGGTGGCGCAGGCCAGGCCGGCGGCGAACAAGCCGGGCAGGCACAGCGCAACTGCGATGCGTGCAGGACGTCCCATGTCTTCCTCCGTTATTGTTGTCACCGCCATCTAAGAACAAGGGCGCCGGGGCGTCAATCGCGCACGCGAGGGCGTCGGAAGAAGGATACGGAACAGTGGAGTGCAGGCGGAATGACTACCGATGCAGGGTGGGCGGCTCGACCGGCACGACGGCGCCGTGCAGACGCTGGTGGGGCTGTTGCCTGCCCTGCTGGCGGTGTGCTTGGTCCGCGTGGGCTCAAGAGCCCACCCTACGGTCACCGCTAACAGCGAGTTCATACGAAACNNGGCACTTGTGCCCACGCGGATGCAACACACCGGTAACGCCCCAGGCAACAGCCCCACAAGCGCCCGCACGCCGACGCAAACTCCACGCATAAGAGAACGCCGGTCCCGAGCTTACCGCCCCGGCGTCTCGCAGGCGCTCGGCGGCAAGGCCTGGCCCGGATCGAACTTCGACAGCTCGCCGCGGGCCAGCTTGCGGTCCTTGGCGAACTCCGTCAGGTAGCGCTCGCGTTCCTCGCTGGTCCACTCGGCGTCCGAAATGCCGTTCAGCGTCGCGGTCCGGCTCTTCATCACCGGGCCTTCCAGGCGCGGCATCAGCTCGCGGTCGGGGTCGGTGTTTTCCTTGAGCAGGTAGCCGTCGACGTCGCGCAGGGTCAGGGGCAGCGCCGGCGCGCCGTCGTGCATCAGCTTGCCGAACACGGTCAGCTTGATGTCGTTCGGCCCCGGTCCGAGCACCTCGTTGAAGGTGGCCAGCGCGAACGGACGGCCTTTCGCATCGTCGATGCGGCCGGTCACCACGTAGCGGCCCGGCTTGCGCACGTCGGCGCGCAGCACGAAGGCGAGCGAGCCGTCCTCGACGATCTCGCGAGGCGGGCCGGCCCAGACCGCGGGCACCGTGGGCGAATAGATTACGTCGAAGATCAGCACGCCTTTCTGGCCGCCGGCCGTGTAGCGCACCTCGGTACGTATCGTTCCGTGGAAACCCGCCAGCCCGGTCTGCGCCGGCGTGAGCACCGCGGCGAAGGCGCCGTCGCCCGGCACCGGATCGGCGCCGGCCCCGTCGTCGGCAAAGGCGAGCGC
>DEKZ01000118.1 GCA_002354135.1 Massilia sp. UBA2709
GGCTCGCCCTGGGCCGACAGGCGCGCGCTGGCGAGGTCCGCGGCGGTGGCCTCGGCGCCGGCCTGGGCGCTTGTGACGCCCGCGCGCAGGCGGCCCCACACATCCGGCTCCCAGCTGCCGCCCAGGTTCAGGCGATAGGCATTGTCCGCGCCCTGCCCGCGCACGCCGGAACGGTCGCCGCTCAGCTGCAGGTTCAGCGACGGGAACAGCGCCGCGCGCTGCTGCTGCACCAGGGCGCGCGCCTGGGCGTAGTTGGCGACGGCGGTCGCCACGTTCTGGTTCGAGACCTCGATGCCGTTCGCCAGTTCGTTCAGGATGGGATCGTCGAAGAGCTGCCACCACGGGCCCCGCTCGAGCGCGTCGCTTGGTGCCGCGGGCACCCAGCCGGCCAGCTCCTTGAACGCCGCCGGTTGCGGCGCGCTCGGAACCTGGTAGGCGGGGCCGACGCTGCAGCCGGCAAGGCCGATGACAACTGCCAGCAGGGTCAGTCGGAATGGCGTCGTTTCATGCATAGGAAATCTCATTTCGATGGGGTCGGGACGGCATCTTCTTCGAGCGGATGCCGGGTCAGCTCGCGTTCCTCGGGGGTGCGGCGGCGCAGCTTGTCCATCAGGACGTAGACCACCGGCGTCGTGAGCAGGGTCAGCAACTGGCTCGCGGTCAGGCCGCCGATGATGGCGATGCCCAGCGGCTGGCGCAGCTCCGAACCTTCGCCGAACCCGATCGCCAGCGGCAGCGCGCCGAGGGCCGCGGCCAGGGTCGTCATCAGGATGGGGCGGAAGCGCAGCAGGCAGGCTTCGCGCACCGCCTCCACCGCGTCCAGTCCGCGCGCCCGCTCCGCTTCCAGCGCGAAGTCGATGATCAGGATCGCATTCTTCTTGACGATGCCGATCAGCAGGAAGACGCCGATCAGGGCGATGATGGAAAACTCCATGTTGAACAGCAGGAGGGCCAGCACCGCGCCCACGCCCGCCGAGGGCAAGGTGGAGAGCACGGTAATCGGATGGATCAGGCTTTCGTACAGGATGCCGAGCACGATGTAGATGACGACGATCGCCGCCAGGATCAGCAGTGGCTGCTCCTTGTTCGATTCCTGGGCCGCGCGCGCCGTGCCCTCGAAGCTGCCGCGCACGTTGGCCGGCAAGGCGATGTCGGCTTCGGCCTGGCGCACCGCGGCCTGGCCGTCGGACAGATTGAAGCCTTCGGCCAGGTTGAAGGAGACCGTGGTGGCGAGTTCCCCGTCCTGGTGGTTGACGGACGTGGGCGTCGAACTTTCGGCGAAGCTGGCGATGGCCGAGAGCGGCACCATGGTGGCGGCGCTGGTCGACAGGGCCGAGCCGCTGGAGGCGTCGCGGGTGGCGGTGAGGGTCGATGCCGGCGCCGGGGTGCCGTTGCTGGTCATGCCGCCGCTGGTGGCCGCGCCCGAGCCGGCGACGGAACCCGTGGCCGTGGACGCCGTGGCGTTCGACGATACCGTGGTGGCAGTCGATGCCGTGCTTCCGGTGGTTCCCGAAGCGCCGCCGCTGGCGCGCGCCGGCACGTACACGTCCTTCAGCGCTTCCGGCGACTGCGCATAGCGCTGGGCCACGCCCATGATCACGTGGTACTGGTTCAGCTCATCGTAGATGTTGGCGACCTGGCGCTGGCCGAAGTTGTTGTACAGCGCATTGTCGACGTCGCGCGTGCTGATGCCGAGGCGCGCGGCGCTTTCCTTGTCGATGGTGACGAACATCTCGACGCCGTTCTCGGCCTGGTCGGTGTCGACGTCCACCAGCGCCGGCTGGCGCTTCATGGCGTCGGCCAGCTTGCCAGCCCACTCCTTCAGGTCCTGGCTGCTGTCGCTCTTCAGGGTGTACTGGTAGGTCGAGTTGGACGAGCGCCCGCCCATGCGCAGGTCCTGCACGGGATTGAGGAACAGCGACACGCCGGTCACCTTCGCCAGTTTCGGGCGCAGGCGCGCAATCACGGCCTGGCCCTTCTCCGTTCTCTCGGACGCCGGCTTCAGGTTGATGAACATGAAGCCGCCGCCGGCGCGCCCGCCGCCGGTGAAGCCCACCACGGTGTCGACCGCCGGGTCGCGCTTGATGATGTTCACGAGCTGGCGCATCTTGGCCTGCATGGCCTGGAAGGAGATGCTCTGGTCGGCGCGGATGCCGCCGCTGATCTGCCGGTGTCCTGCTGGGGGAAGAAGCCCTTGGGCGCGGCGGAGAACAGGTAGACGTTCAGGCCGATCACGAACACCAGGATCAGCATCACCAGCGCGCGGCTGGCCAGCGCCCAGTCGAGCGAGCGCTCGTACACGCGCAGCAGCCAGTTGAAGCCGGACTCGGACCAGCGCGACAGCCGCCCCTGCGGGCGCTCGATGGTGTGGCCCTTCTTCAGCAGCCAGGCGCACATCATCGGCGTGGTGGTCAGCGAGATCACCAGCGAGATCATCACCGCGGCTGACAGGGTGACGGCGAACTCGCGGAACAGCCGCCCCACCTGCCCGCCCATGAACAGCAGCGGGATGAAGACCGCCACCAGCGACAGGCTGATCGAGAGCACGGTAAAACCGACTTCGCGCGCGCCCAGCAGGGCCGCCTGCATGCGGTCCATGCCCTTCTCGACGTGGCGCGCGGTGTTCTCGAGCACGACGATCGCGTCGTCGACCACGAAACCGGTCGCCACCGTCAGCGCCATCAGCGAAAGATTGTTCAGGCTGAAGCCGAGCAGCCACATGACGCCGAAGGTGCCGAGCAGCGACACGACCGTGGCCACCGCCGGGATCACGGTGGCGCGCGCGCTGCGCAGGAACACGCTCACCACCAGCACCACCAGCAGGATGGAAACGAGCAGCGTGAATTCGATTTCGTGCAGCGAGGCGCGGATGGAATTGGTGCGGTCCGAGGCCACCTGCAGCGTGATGTCGCCCGGCAGCTGGGCCTGCAGCGAGGGCAGCAGCGCGCGCACGCCGTCGACCGTCTCGATGACGTTCGCAGCGGGCTGGCGCGTGATCAGGACGATGACGGCCGGTTCGCCGTTGAACAGGCCCAGGGTGTTGATGTTCTCCGGTCCGTCGATGACCTCGGCCACGTCGGAGAGGCGCACCGCCGCGCCGTTACGCCAGGCCACCACCAGGTCGCGGTAGTCCGCCGCCGTGCGGCCATTGGTCGGCGTATCGACCTGGGAATAGATTTGCAGGCGGTTGCCGCCGCCCTCGATCGCGCCCTTCGGGCGGTTCGGGTTGCTCGACTGGATGGCGGCGCGCACGTCCTCGGCCGAGACCCCAAGGCGGTTCAGCGCGTACGGGTTCAGTTCGACCCGCACCGCCGGCAGCGAGCCGCCGCCGATCTCGACCTCGCCCACGCCCGGCACCTGGGCCAGGCGCTGCTGCACGATGTTCGAGACCGCGTCGTAGATCTGGCCGGGCGTCCTCGTCTTCGAGGTGAGCGCCAGGATGATCACCGGCGCATCCGAGGGGTTGACCTTGCGGTAGGTCGGGTTGCTGCGCAGCGTGGACGGGAGGTCGGCGCGCGCGGCATTGATCGCGGCCTGCACTTCGCGCGCGGCCGAGTCGATCTTGCGGTTCAGTTCGAACTGCAGGTTGATGCGGGTCGAGCCGCTGCCCGAGTTCGAGGTCATCTCGTTGACGCCCGCGATCACGCCCAGGCGCCGCTCGAGCGGCGTGGCGACGCTGCTGGCCATGGTCTCCGGGCTCGCGCCCGGCAGCGAGGCCGACACCGAAATGGCCGGGAAGTCGACCTGGGGCAGCGGCGAGACCGGCAGCACGAAGAAGGCGGCAATCCCCGCCAGCGCCAGTCCGAGCGTCAGCAGGACGGTCGCGATCGGGCGCTGGACGAAGGGCTTCGACAGATTCATGCGCCGACCTCTTTCGGCTTGGCCGGCGCCTTCCCGCTCCAGCGGCGTGCGGCGCGGTCGAATGCCAGGTAGATCACCGGCGTCGTAAACAGCGTCAGCAACTGCGAGACGATCAGGCCGCCGAAGATCGCCAGGCCCAGTGGGCGGCGCAGTTCGGCGCCCTCGCCCCAGCCGAACATCAGCGGCACGGCGGCGAACAGCGCGGCCAGGGTCGTCATCAGGATGGGACGGAAGCGCAGCAGCGCCGCCTGGCGGATCGCTTCCAGCGGGGTCTTGCCCTCGTCGCGTTCGGCTTCGATCGCGAAGTCGATCATCATGATCGCGTTCTTTTTCACGATGCCGATCAGCAGGATGATGCCGATGATGCCGATCACGCCCAGTCCCTGCCCGGTGATCCACAGCGCCAGCAGCGCGCCGACGCCGGCCGAAGGCAGGGTCGAGAGGATGGTCAGCGGGTGGATATAGCTCTCGTAGAGCACGCCCAGCACGATGTAGACGCAGACCACGGCCGCCAGGATCAGCCACAACTGGTTCGACAGCGAGTTCTCGTAGGCGCCGGAAGCGCCGAGGAAGGTCAGCGTGACCGAGGCCGGCAGCTTGATGTCGGCAGCCGCGGCGCGGATCGCGTCGACCGCCTGGCCGAGCGAAGTGCCCGATGCGGTGTCGAAGCCGATGGTGGTGGCCGGATACTGCGCCACGTGGGTGACCTGCAGCGGCGCCTCTTCCTCGAGGATGGTCGCCACGGCCGACAGCGGCGTCGGCTCGCCCGAACCGGTGCGCAGTTGCAGGCGGCCCAGCGCGGCCAGCGACATTGCTTCGTCCTGCTGGGCCTCGAGAATCACGCGGTACTGGTTGGTCTCGGTAAAGATGGTCGAGACGATGCGCTGGCCATAGGCGCTGTACAGGGCGTCGTCGATGGCGGACGCCGTGATGTTCAGGCGCGAGGCGGTGTCGCGGTCGATGTGGACCACGGCGGCCGCGCCGACCGCGCCGGCGTCGGTCGTCACGTTGCGCAGCTGCTCCTGCTGCTGCATGCGCGCGACCAGCTTCTTCGCCCACTCGACCACGGTGGCGTTGTCCGCCCCTTCGAGCGAAACCCGGTACTGGGTCGGGCCGCTCTCGGCGTCGATGGTCAGGTCCTGGGTCGGCTGCAGGTAGAGCGTGACGCCGGCGATACGCGAGACGCGGTTCCTCAGGCGCTGCATGAGCTCATCCGGACTTGAGCCGCGGTCGCGCTTCAGGTTGATCAGCATGGTGCCGGTGTGGAGCATGGTGTTGTTGGCGGCATCCACTCCGACATTGGAGGCCAAAGACTCCACTTCCGGATCCTCGAGGATGGCCTTGGCGGCCTGCTGCTGCAGCTCGGCCATCGCGTTGTACGAGATCGCCTGGCGCGTTTCCACGCGCGCCTGCAGCTGGCCCGTGTCCTGGGTCGGGAACAGGCCTTTCGGGATCACCACCCACAGCAGGGCCGTGAGCGCCAGCGTGGCCAGCGCGACGATCAGGGTCAGGCCCTGGCGCGCCAGCACCCAGTCCAGGCCGCGGTCGTACTTGTGGATCACGCGGTCGAAAAAGGCCTGGGTCTTGCGTGCGAACTTGCCCGGTTTTTCTTCCTCATGGCTGCGCAGCCAGCGCGCCGACATCATCGGCACCAGGGTCAGCGACACGACGGCCGAGATCAGGATGGTGATGGCGAGGGTTACCGCGAACTCGCGGAACAGGCGGCCGACCACGTCGCCCATGAAGAGCAGCGGGATCAGCACGGCAATCAGGGAAACCGTGAGTGAGATGATGGTGAAGCCGATCTGGGCCGCGCCCTTGACCGCCGCCGCCATCGGCTTCTCGCCCTCCTCGATGTAGCGCGCGATGTTCTCGATCATGACGATGGCGTCGTCGACCACGAAGCCGGTGGCAATCGTCAGCGCCATCAGCGACAGGTTGTTCAAACTGTAGCCCAGCAGGTACATCACGCCGAAGGAACCGATCAGCGAGATCGGCACCGCCAGGCTGGCGATGACGGTGGCGCGCACGCTGTGCAGGAAAGCGAAGATCACCAGCACCACCAGCACCACGGCCAGCAGCAGCTCGATCTGCACGTGCTCGACCGAGGCGCGAATGCCCGTGGTGCGGTCGCTCAGCACGTCCAGGCGCAGCGAGGCCGGCAGGCTGGCCTGCAGCTCGGGCAGGCGCTCCTTGATCGCGTCGACGGTGGCAATGACGTTGGCGCCGGGCTGGCGCTGCACGTTCAGGATGATCGCGGGCTTCAGGTTGGCCCAGGCGCCCAGGCGCACGTTCTCGGCGCTGTCGACCACCTTCGCCACGTTCTCCAGGCGTACCGGAGCGCCATTGCGGTAGGCGACGATCAAGTTTTTATAGTCGGGCACGGTCAGCAGCTGGTCGTTGGCATTGATCGCATAGGCCCGGGTCGGGCCATCGAAGCTGCCCTTGGCGCTGTTGGCGTTGGCCGCCGTGATCGCGGTGCGCAGCGAATCCAGGCCCAGGCCGTAGGATGCGAGCGCCTCGGTATCGGCCTGGATGCGCACGGCGGGACGCTGGCCACCCGAGAGCGTGACCAGGCCCACGCCCGAGACCTGGCTGATCTTCAGGGCCAGGCGCGTGTTCACCAGGTTCTGGACCTCGGTCAGGGGAATCGTGTCGGAGGTAATCGCCAGCGTCAGCACCGGCGCGTCGGCCGGATTGACCTTGGCGTAGACCGGCGGCGCCGGCAGGTCCGCGGGCAGCAGCGAGCCGCCGGCATTGATCGCGGCCTGCACTTCCTGCTCGGCCACGTCCAGCGTCTGGCCGAGGCCGAACTGCAGGGTGATGACCGAGACGCCGGCGGCGCTGGTCGAACTCATGCGCGTGAGGCCCGACATCTGGCCGAACTGGCGCTCCAGCGGCGCGGTCACGGTGCGCGACATCACCTCGGGACTCGCACCCGGATACAGGGTCTGGACCTGGATGGTCGGGAAGTCGACCTGGGGCAGCGCCGAGAGCGGTAGGAAGCGGTAGCCGACCAGGCCGGCCAGCACGATGGCCAGCATCAGGAGGGCCGTGGCGACCGGGCGGCGGATGAAGGGGCCGGACGGGCTCATGGCGTCACCTCGTAGGGTGGACGGGTCTCCCGCCCACGCGTCCAACCAGCGTGTAATTGGCCGCGATGCGCGAGTGTGCCGATGATCGGAACCACATCATTTGCGAATACGACGGGCACAAGTGCGCATCCGTTCGTTGAACGCGTGGGCGGGGACCCGCCCACCCTACGGCCTTCGCACAGACATACAACATCATTGCGCGTTCCCTTCACGCTGGCGGCGCTGCCCCTGCGCGCCCTGGCCACGCGCCCCACCCTGCGTACCCTGCGGCCGCTCACCCGGCAAGGTCACCTTCGCCCCATCCTTCAGGCGATCCGCGCCTTCGGTGATCACGCGCTCGCCCGGCTTCAAGCCTTCGGTCACCTGGATCCGGTCCACGGTCGCCTGGCCGCGCTTCACCGGGCGCATCGACACCGTCTTCTGCTGCTCGTTCAGCACGAACACGAAGTCGCCGTTGGCGCCATGGCGCAGCGCGTTGACCGGCACCACGACCGCGTCCTCGATGGTGCGCACCTGCAGGCGCAAGTTCACGAACTGGCTCGGGAACAGCTTGTTGTCGGCGTTTTCGAAGCGCGCCTTGGCGCGCACGGTGCCGGTCTGGACGTCGACCTGGTTGTCGAGGGCGGCGAAGCGGCCCTGGGCCAGTTCGGTCGAGCGTGTGCGGTCGAGCGCGGTCGCCGGCAGGTTGGCCTTCTGGGCGATGCGGTTCAGCAGTTCCGGCACCTGGTCCTGGGGCACGGCGAACTCGACGTCGATCGGCGAGAACTGGGTGATGACGGCGATGCCGTTGGCGTCGCCGCTGCCCACCAGGTTGCCGATGTCGACCGTGCGCAGGCCGACGCGGCCGGCGATCGGCGCCTTCACCTGCGTGTAGCTGAGGTTCAGGCGCGCCTGGTTCTCGGCCGCGCGGTCGGTGGTGACGGCGCCTTCGAGCTGCTTGACCAGGGCCGCCTGGGTGTCGACTTCCTGGCGTGCGATCGAGTCCTGCTCCAGCAGGGTGCGGTAGCGCGACAGGGTCAGGCGCGCGCTCTCGAGCTGGGCTTCGTCGCGCTGGCGCTGGCCGGTTGCCTGCAGCACCGAGATCTCGAAGGTGCGCGGATCGATGGTCGCCAGCACCTGGCCGGCCTTGACCTGCTGGCCTTCGGTGAAGTGGATCTTCTGCAGCACGCCCGAGACCTGGGGCCGCACCGTGGCGACCGCCGCCGGCACCACCGTGCCGAGCGCCTCGAGGGTGACCGGAATGTCGGCCTGCTCGGCGGTGGCGACACCCACCGTGGTGGCCGGCATGCCGCGTCCGCCGCCCCTGCCCGGTCC
>DEKZ01000117.1 GCA_002354135.1 Massilia sp. UBA2709
GCGCCGCAGCACCTTGCCGGTGTAGACGCGCCGCGCCGTGCCGCGCGGCACCGACCTGCCGCCGCTGCGCCCCACCTCCTCCTCGCCGCTGCCGGGCTCGTAATCGTAGTTGAAGGCCGACATCGCCTCGTAGTCGCCGGCGCGGGTCTGCGTCACCGGCGCGCCTTTCTCATCGACGAAGAACAGCATGGGTTCGCGCGCCCAGCGGAAGTAGTCGGTCGCCCTTTCCTCGGGCGACTTCTGGTCGTCCGGCAAATCGGTGCGCAGTTCCACGCCGGGCGGCAAGGTGGGCAGGCCGAGCCGCGCCTGCTTGCGGGTCCAGACATCCCACAGGCGGTCGAGATTCGCATGGTGCAGGAAGAACACCGGGTCGACCGGCGAGAGCATGTCGGCCATGAAGCCGCGCGTTTCCATGAAGTTGCAATCGCGCGAGCCGACGCAGCGGTGCACGGAATTGTGCGGGCGCGCTTCCAGGATGCCGAAGCCGCCCGAGGTGTGGTGGTTCGAGGTCTTTGCGCTGCCGAAGGTCGCGTAATCGGGCGCGGCCAGGGCCGCCTGGATCGTGGACGCCGACACCGCGTCGCTGGCGGCCAGCGAGAAGCCGGGCCGTTCGCGCACCATGCCGCGCGCGCCGGGCTGGTCGAAAAACATCCGGCCCGAAGGGTCGCGCAGGATGTCGAACATCAGGTCGGCATCGAAGCGGATGCTGCGCGCCAGCAGTTGGCCGTACTGCGAGTTGCGGCTGAATACGCCGTTGGGCGAGGTCCAGTAGCCGGCATTCGCGACCGCCGACGCCAGCCGCACTTCGAAATCGGAACCGTAGCCGACGTAGGCAGCGTGGTTGGGATCGAGCACGCCGTCGAACATCCCGTCCGGCAGGCTGGGCTCGGCGGTCCAGTCCCAGTAGGGCAGCGCGAACTGCGGGTCGCCGCTCAGCTCGCGGCAGATCTGCTCGAACCAGCCGAGGTAACCGCGGTGCCAGGGCAGGAACCACCAGTTGCCGTGCGGGCAGTCGAGCGTGTGGACGATGGCCTGGCGATACCAGTTGCGCGGATCCTCGGGCGGCAGCGCCAGCATGGCGCTCACGGCCTTCGCATAGCTCTTGAGCATGCGCACGCCCATCTTCGAGTTCATGGTTGCCCGCCAGCGGCGGTAGCGCGGCTTGTGCAGCGGCTGTTGCGCAAACGAGGAAGCGAACGGCAAGGCGCTCGCGCCGAGGGTGAGTGCGGTGGACTTCAGGATCTGGCGACGCGTCCGGCTGACAAGCTGGTCTGGCTTGATGGTCATGGGCTGCTCCGGTTGAGGGGAGAACGGCGCCCGGCTGCGTTGCCGGACGCGGGAAGGCCCATGCGCAGCTTGAAAAATACCGAGCTCGACAGGGCACGAGCTCAGCCTATCGCGTTTGTTTGCGCTGTCGATGGCGCAGCGCAAAGGAGTGCACCAGTCCGGTGCGCTCCTTCACTAGAGTAATAGCGTCAGGAAATATATGAGGAGAAACTGCGCTTAGACGGCCGACGGCCTCAGCGCGGCGGCTTGTAATCGGGGAACATTTCCTTCATCAGGAAGGCCTGCAGTTCGGCCGTGTCCTGAGGCCGCGCGCTCATCGTCACGACCCGGCCCAGGCGGTGCGACTCCCACTCGAAGTCGCCGCTCTTCTCGCGCCGGATCAGCTCGATCATCTTCTTCACGACGGCGGTCTCGACGTCCGGCTCGCTGCCCTGCTCCACCGTCACCGAGGTCAGCCAGCGGCGCTTGAAGCTCGGGTTCCAGCCGCGGAACTTCAGGTCCATGCTGTGGAAGGTCTTGTTCGAGATCGAGAAGATGCCGCCGCTCTGGTTGCTGTCGTCGCGGCCGCGGTTGTTGATCGCGGCAATGTTCGCCAGCGCATTGCGCGTGCCGCGCGCCGCTTCGCTTTCTTCCTCGCTCGGGCTGGGCTCGGTGGCGCCGCGCTGGGCGCGGCGGCGCGCGATGTATTCGGCCATGTCCATCGGCGGCGACTCCTCGGCCTTGGGCTCGGGCTTGGGCTCGGGCGGCGGCGCCTTGTCGACGATGACCGGTTTTTCCTCGGGCAAGGTGATGGTGTCGGGCAGGCGCTCGACGCGCGGGGTCGTCGGGCGCGGCTGGGCCGGATTCTTCGAGGGCTTGCTGGTTTTCCGGGGCGCCTGGGCCTGGGGCGGCGGCGGTTTCGCCAGCGGCGCGACATAGACGATCTCGCCGCCGGCGGGTGGCGCGGCTTTCTTCTGGGGACGCTCGGGCTGGTAGAAGTACAGCGCGACCAGCAGCAGGTGCAGCAGGATCGTGACCGCCAGGCCGGTGCGGCTGGTGCGCCGCTCGCCATAGGTCGGCACTACGGCGCCGGGCAGGACTTGTCCGCAATGCTGGCAGACATCGCTGTGCTCGGCGTAGGAGTGGGAATGGTCACGCAAGATCAATAAAACTTTCCGGAAACTGGTCAGCGCAATGCGGCAGTGAGTCGACGTTTACCCGCGCAGTCTACCTGCTTTGGGTCTCCGGCGCACGGCCGCGTTACGCTGCACAGCTTACAGGTCGGTTTTCCTGATGGTTGTTACATTATGTTTCAACCGATCTTGTGGAGCGAGACTGTCGAGTTCGACGCATGAGAAGGCGCCTGTGTTGCCCCATGCCCCGTCTCATGGGCCGCTTCATGCGCCGCGATGTCGACATCGGTCATCGGACCGCTGCCGCTGTACTTGTCGAGGTAGAGGTAGATGACCGGCGTGATGTAGAGCGTGATCACCTGCGAGAAGATCAGGCCGCCCACCACCGCCAGGCCCAGCGGCTGGCGCAACTCGGCTCCGGCGCCGATGCCCAGCGCGATCGGCAGCGCACCCATCATTGCCGCCAGCGTGGTCATCAGGATCGGACGGAAGCGCAGGATGCAGGCCTCGCGGATCGCCTCGACCGGCGTCATGCCGGCATTCCGCTGGGCGTCGAGCGCGAAGTCGATCATCATGATCGCGTTCTTCTTGACGATACCGATCAGCATCAGGATGCCGATCATGGCGATCAGGGTCAGGTCCATGTCGAAGATCCACAGCGTCACCAGCGCCCCCACCGCCGCCGACGGCAGGCCGGCCAGAATGGTCAACGGGTGGATGTAGCTCTCGTAGAGCACGCCCAGCAGCACGTAGATCACGCCGATCGCGGTGATGATCAGGATGAGCTGGCTCGACTGGGTGTCCTGGAACACGGCCGCGTCGCCGCCATAGTTGGTGATGACCGAGGCCGGCAGTTTCATGTCGACCTTCATCTGCTCGATGGCGGCGGTGGCGTCGCCCAGCGGCACGCCCGGCGCCAGGTTGAAGGCGAGCGTGATCGCCTGCAATTGTCCCTGGTGGTTGACCGCGATCGGACCGACCGTGCGGCGCACGCTGGCAAAGCTCGACAGTTTCACCAGCTCGCCCGACTTCGCGCGCACCGACACGCGCGCCAGGGCGTCGTCGAAGTAGCGGTCGGCTTCGGCCGCCTCCAGGATCACGTAATAGCTGGCGGCCGTGGAATAGATGGTCGAGACCTGGCGTTCGCCGAAGTTAGCGTACAGCACGGTGCGCACGTCGGCCATGTTCACGCCCAGCAGGGCCGCCTTGTCGCGGTCGATGTCGAGCGTGGCCTGCAGCCCCTTGTTCTGCGAATCGCTGGTGACGTCGCGGAACTTCGGATCGGCGCGCATGCGCTCGAGGAACTGGTCGGCCCAGGAACCGATCTCGCCGCCCGACACGCTCTGCAGGCTGTACTGGTAACGGCTCTTGCTCGGACGCCCGCCCAGCTGCAGGTTCTGCACCGGCGACATGTAGACCTGCACGCCGGCGACGCTGCGCGTGGCCTTGCGCAGCTCATCGAGCACGATCGGCATCGCCGGGCGCTCGCTGCGCGGCACCAGCACCATGAACATGCGGCCGGTATTGCCGCCGCCCACGAAGGAGGTCACGCTCTGCACATGCTTGTTGGCGCGCATGATATCGCCGACTTTCCCCTGCAGCGCCATCATGGCTTGCGAGGAGGTGTCTTCCGATGCTTCGACGGTTACCCGGATCTGGCCGATGTCTTCCTCCGGGAAGAAGCCTTTCGGCATGCTCATGTACAGGATCGCGGTCAGGGCAAAGGTGCCGGCGGCCAGCATCAGCACCAGGAAGCGGTGACGCAGCGCCTTGTCCAGGGTGCGCGCATAGGCGTCGCGCACGCTGGTAAACATCGCTTCGAAACGGCGGCCGACCCAGGACATTTCGTGCGGCTCGACGTGGCCGCCATGCTTGATCAGGCGCGAGCACATCATCGGCACCAGGGTCAGCGAGACGGCTGCCGACACCAGCACCGCGAGACCGACGATCACGGCGAATTCGCGGAACAGCAGGCCGATTACGCCCGGCATGAAGAAGATCGGGATGAACACGGCCACCAGCGAGATCGAGATCGAGACGATGGTGAAGCCCATTTCGCGCGAGCCGACCAGGGCGGCGTGGAAGGGCTTCTTGCCCATTTCCATGTGGCGCACGATGTTTTCCAGCACCACGATGGCGTCGTCGACCACCAGGCCGACCGCCAGCGTGATGCCGAGCAGGGAGATGTTGTCGAGGCTGTAGCCGAAGGCATACAGCAGCGACAGCGCGCCCAGCAGCGAGATCGGCACCGTCACCGCCGGGATCAGGGTCGCGGTCAGGCGGTGCAGGAACAGGAAGATCACCAGGATGACCAGCACGACGGTGCCGGCCAGGGTCAGGTTGACGTCGTGGATGGCTTCGCGGATCGAGACCGAGCGGTCGTTGACGAGGTGGATCTTGATCGAGGCCGGCAACTGGGTCTCGAACTTCGGCATCAGGTTGCGCACGGCGTCGACCACCTGCACGGTGTTCGCGTTCGGCTGGCGCTGCACCATCAGCACGATCGAGCGCTCGCCGTTCAGGCTGCCGGCGGCTTTCACCGACTGGTAGCTGTCTTCGACCTGGGCCACTTCGTCCAGGCGCACCGGCAGGCCGTCGCGGGTGGCGACGATGAGCTTGGCGAAGTCGGCCGCTTTCATGAGCTGGCCGCCGCCCTGGATGGTGAGGGTCTGCTGCGGACCGTCGAGCACGCCCAGCGGGGTGTTCGAGTTGGCGGCGCGCAGCGCGGTGGCCAGCTCGTCCATGGAGATGTTGCGCGCGTTCATCAGGTCGGAACGGGCGCGCACGCGCACGGCGAAGCGCTTGCCGCCGTTCACCGTGACCTGGGCCACGCCCGGCAGGGTCGAGATCGCCGGCGAGACCATGTTCTCGGCGTAGTCGTTCAGCTCCGACAGGTTCATCGACGGCGAGGTCATGTGCATGAACAGGATCGGGGCGTCGGCCGGATTGATCTTGCGGTAGGACGGCAGGTCGGTCATTTCCAGCGGCAACTGGCGCTGGGCGGCCAGCAGCGCGGCCTGGACGTCGACCGCGGCCTTGTCGACGTCGATCGAGGTGTCGAACTCGAGCGTCAGCGAGGTGTTGCCCTGGGTATTGGTCGAGGTGATGAGCTTGATGCCGGCGATCGTCGAGAACTGTTTCTCGAGCGGCAGCGCGACCGAGGACGCCATGGTCTCGGGGCTGGCGCCGGGCAGGTTGGCGTTGACGTTGATGACCGGCGTGTTATAGCTCGGCAGCGCCGCAACCGGGATGTGCATGTAGGCCAGGATGCCGACCAGCACCAGGCTGATCGACAGCAGGACCACCATCACCGGACGGCGGATACACAGTTCCGACAGGTTCATGCCTGTTCACCCTTGCGCGCAGGCGCGCCTTGCGGTTTCGCCCGGTCCGGCGCCCCGGCCAGCTTGACCTTGCCGCCCGGACGCAGATTCTGCTTGCCTTCGGTGATGACCTGCTCGTTGCCGGACAGGCCGGTCACGGCCGCGTTCAGGCCGAACGTGTGCTGGCGCTGGATCGGCGCCAGGCGCGCCGTGCCGTCCTTTTCCACCACGTAGACGAAGGTGCCCTGGGCGTTGATGATAATCGCATTTTGCGGAATCACGACCGCATCCTTGATCGTGCGTACCGTGACGCGGGTGTTCACGTATTGTCCTGGCCACAGCAGGCCGTCGGCGTTGCCGAATTGCGCCTTGACGCGGATGGTGCCGGTGGTCGGGTCGACCGTGTTGTCCACGAAAATCAGTTCGCCCAGGACCGGCTTGGCGTCGCCGCCGGTGCTGGCCTCGACCGCGACCTTGCCCTGCTTCTGGGCGGCCAGCAGCGCGCCCAGGGACGATTCCGGCAGCGTGAAGGCAACGTCGATCGGGTCGAGCTGGGTGATGGTGGTGAGCGAGGTGGCCGGCTGCACCAGGCTGCCCGGATAGACGCCGATGGCGCCGACGCGGCCCGACATCGGGGCGCGGATCGCGGTATAGCTGGCGCTGACCTTGCTGGCCTGGACGGCGGCCGTGCTGGCCGCGAGCGCCGCGCGCGCGGCCTCGACCTGGCTCTGCAGCGTATCGACGGCGCTCTGTGCCAGGAATTTCTGTGCAACCAGTTCCTGGCTGCGCTTGTACTGGCGCTCGAGGTCGGCCAGCGTGGCTTTCCCGCGCGCGACCTCGGCCTGGGCCTGGGCCACGGCGGCGCGGTCGCTGCGGTCGTCGAGCGAGAACATCAACTGGCCGGCCTTCACGAACTGGCCTTCGCGGATGTGCACTTCGCGGATGGTGCTGGTCGTCTGCGGACGCAGGTCGACCGTCTGCTTCGGGCTCACCGTGCCGTTGGCGGCGACGTCGACACCGACGTCCTGGCGCTGCGGCGCGACGACGTTCACCACGGTCGGGGCTTGCGGACCGCCGGGACCGCCCGGTCCGCCCTTGCCTGCTTCCCCTTCGGCGTGCGCGCCGCGGCTCATGTACCAGGCGCTTCCTGCGCCGATGGCGACAATGACGGCGACGGCTGCGAGAGTATTCTTTTTCATTCAGGTCCCTTGCCGCCAGTGCCGGCGGCTTTATCAATCAAATCAACAATGAGTTCAACATTGCGTTCAATGCGCAGTATCGCCCCCGCGCATGACATCCTTATTTACAGCCTTATTTACCAGGATAGTACTCCGGCAGCATCAGCGTGACTTCCAGGCCGCCTTCCGGATGGTTGGCCAGGGTGATGCTGCCGCCGTGCTGCCCGGCGATGTTGCGGGCGATGGTCAGGCCCAGGCCGGTGCCGCCGGATTCGCGCGAGCGCGAGGTCTCGACACGGTAGAACGGATCGAACACGCGCGCCTGCTCGGCGGGCGGAATGCCGGGGCCGCTGTCGCGCACGCGAATGCGCGCCGCGCCGTTCACGCGGTCGACAGTCACGCTCGCCTCGCGGCCGTACTTGACCGCGTTGTCGAGCAGGTTGCCCAGGCAGCGGCGCAGGTCGAGCGGACGGCCGAGGATAGCCATGCCGGAGCGGCCGTTGAGCGTGACCGGCTGGTTGGCGTCGGCGGCGTCGTCGCAGACCGAATCGAGCAGCGAATCGAGGTCGAGCATCTGCATGTTCTCGTTGGTGTCCATGCTGCGCGCCAGCTCCAGCCCCTCGCGCACCATGGCCTGCATCGCCGACAGGTCGCCGATCAGGCGCTCCTGCAGCTCGGTGTCGGCCACCTTTTCCAGGCGCAAGCGCATGCGCGTGAGCGGCGTCTGCAGGTCATGGGTGATGGCGGCCAGCATTTGCGTGCGCTGGAAGATGTACTGGCGGATGCGCGCCTGCATCGCATTGAAGGCGGCGCTGGCCTGGCGGATCTCGCTGGCGCCGGTGAGGTCGAGCGGCGGGCGGTTGATGTCGTTGCCCAGCTCCTGGGCGGCCGTGGCCAGCTGCTTGAGCGGACGCGTGGTCATGCGCGCGACCAGGTAGGCCAGGAAGGCGATGCTGACAAAAAACAGGGCGATCACGGCGCGGTAATCGGTGTCGTCGTTCACGGCAGTGCGCGGAGGCAGCACCGACAGGCGCAGGTCTTCGCCGTCGCGCAGGCGCACGTTCAGGTATTCGCAGGCGCCGCGCCAGCGCGCCGACAGCAGGCCGTAGAGCTGGGGAATGCGCGGCGGGCTCTCGCAGGCCGGCGGGCGCGAATCGGCCGAGACGATCTGGTAGCCGGCGCCGAGGCGCTCGGCCAGGGTCTCGGCGAAGTCGCTGGCGCTTTTCGCCAGCGGACGCGGTTCGCCGACCTCGAGCAGCAGCCCGGGCCGGTTCGCCACCGCCAGGTAGGCCCGGCGCGCCGAGGCCGGCACGATCTCGGTGGCCATGATCAGTTGCTCGGCCCGCTCGATCAGGTTCTGGTCGCGCGCATGCTCGAGCACGCGCTGGCGCTCGTTGTCGGCCATCAGCTGGGTCAGCGCACCGGAAATCAGGATCCCGAGCAGCAAGGTGATGAAGACACGGCCCGTCATCGAGCCGAGGAATGCTTTCACGCAGTCGGCTCCACGGTCACCTGGCCGGCCAGCACGTAGCCGCCGTTACGCACGGTCTTGATGATCTGGGGCATGCGCGCGTCCTCGCCCAGCTTCTGGCGCAGGCGGCTGATCTGGATGTCGATCGAGCGGTCGAAGGGGTCGGCGTCGCGGCCCTGGGTCAGGTTGAGCAGCTGGTCGCGGTTCAGCACGCGGTTCGGGTGTTCGAGGAACACGCGCAGCAGGCGGAACTCGGCGCCGGAGAGCATGATGACGATGCCGTCCGGATTGACCAGGTGGCGCGCGGTGAGGTCGAGCGTCCAGCCCGAGAAGCGCATCTGCTGCACGTTCTCGGCCGGCGCATTCGACGGCATGGCGTGCGAGCGGCGCAGCACGCTGCGGATGCGCGCCAGCAGTTCGCGCGGCTCGAAGGGTTTCGGCAGGTAGTCGTCGGCGCCCATTTCGAGGCCGAGGATGCGGTCGAGCGGCTCGTTGCGGGCGGTCAGCATGATGACCGGCAGGGTCGAGGTGGCGCGCAGTTTGCGGCACAGGGTCAGGCCGTCGTCGCCGGGCAGGTTCAGGTCGAGCACGATGAGGTCGGGGCGCGACTCGTCGAGGATCTTCCACATCGCGCTGCCGTCGCCAGCGGCCAGCGCACGGTAGCCGTTCGACTCGAGGTAATCGGCCAGCAGCTGGCGGATGTCGCGGTCGTCGTCGACGATGAGAATGGTAGAGGGATTATCCATAGCCGCAATTATCCTTACTTAAAAGGACCATGAACAGCGCATTTGTATCGGTATGTATATGAATTCGCAGAGGAAACATATTGATACAAAGTGCGGGACAGGGGACACGCTGGGGTTACAGTTTTTGGCGATGATAGGTCCTGTGCAGAGAGCAGTTCACGCACACAACCGACTGACTCACACACCCAAAAGGACATCACATGAACACCCTGAGCAAGAACCTCCTGGTCGCTTTCGCCGCCCTCGGCATCGCCGGCGGCGCCGTCGCCCAGACCGCCACCAACCCGGCGCCGGAAGGCCGCCACGGCCACGCCGTCAGCGCAGAACAACGCGCCGCGCACAAGGCCGAGCGCCAGGCGAAACGCGCGGAACACCGTGCGCAGCGCGAAGCCAAGCTGCGCGCCGAGCTGAAGCTGACGGCCCAGCAGGAACCGGCGTTCGCCGCCTTCCTCGCCGCCGGCAAGCCGGCCCAGCGCCCGGCGGTACGCGACGCCGGCGAGCGCGCGAAGTTCGCTGCCCTGCCCGCCCCGCAGCGCATGGAACGCATGATCGAACGCCAGAAGCAGCGCACCGCACGCATGGAAGCGCGCCTGGCCGCCCTGAACAACTTCTACGCCGTGCTCACGCCCGAGCAGAAGAAGGTGTTCGACAGCCAGGCCATGCGCGGCGGCTTCGGCGGCAAGCACCGCGGTCACGGCGGCCACCACGGCCAGCGCGGCGCGGCGCTGCAGAGCTGAACGGTTCAGCTTTCAGTTGAATGCAAAAGGGATGCCTCGGCATCCCTTTTTATACGGCTCCCGTTGGCGTCCGGTTTTCGGGCGCGGCGCGAATGCGGCTTGGTTATTGCCTGGCCATCCAGCCTTTTTCTGTCTTCATAAAATTCGCCCAGACCGTGCGAGCGACCTTGTCACCCGTGGTGGCGCTGTCCTTGAATCCCAGTTTCTCCAGTTCGGACCAGGCGTAGATGTAGGCGTAGCGGCGTGCAGTCACGGTATCGGTGTCGCCTTCCTCGTTCCAGTAATTCATACAGGCCTTGCAGCGCGACAGGAAGGCGTCGCGTCGCGATGGGAAGGATTCTTGCGCGCTGATCCATTCCGATGCCGTCGACGACATTGCCATGCTGGTTTGCAGCGCGTTCATTCCCATGAAACCGGGATTTTTTTTGCTTTCACTGACTTCGTTAAAGATTTCATGCGCGAGAGCGAGCGTGGCTTCCGGCAAAGGTTTGTTCAGGGACAGATCGTAAGAGTAGCGCACCGAATACGTATTGAACTGGCTCGTGTTCTCCCAACCGTTCTCCTTCTTGAAGTTCACGACCGACATTTCTGGCATCGCGTCGCGCTGGGCGATGGGAAGGATTGTCGCCGAAGTCAAACGGTCGCTTGGGGTCTTTTCGTCGCAGCCGGCCATTAATAATGACGCGCACACGAGAATAAAAGGAAGGCTGGGTTTCATAAGGCTGGCTTAAAACATGATGGTGTCAATAAAGTGCATTTCAGCCAGAGGCGCGATTTCGCCCGGGGCGATGCCGTCGATGGCAGGCATCAGGCTTGCATGTGCCTCGGTGGCGGGCTCGATGCGGGAACGGACGTCGTCGGCGCCCATCAGGCCAGTGATGGTAGCGTTGGCTGCACTCACGGAACCCCGGAACCCGGTACTGGCGTTATTCGAGCTTGACAAGTAGGTCGGCTTCGCACCGACGCCGAGCGTGAGCGCGAGTTCGCACCCCATGCGCGCCCCGATGTCGCGGGCCAGCTCATGTGCTCGCGCACCGGAGCTACCCACCAGGGATCGCTTGCCGAGCGAAACCAGTTTACCTTCGAGCAGGAATGAAACGCCAAACGTGTCGGCGCCATACGGCAGTGAGCGCAGGTAGAAAGGACGTGCCTTGAACCAGCGAACCTGCACGATCATCTCGCCGCGCTCCTTGAAGAACTTGCCGTCGCCACGGTAGCCCCGCGTGAATTCGGCAACGGCGCGTTCGTATTCCTTGCCTTCGCAACCTTCAGGACAGGGCAGCACCTTGATTCTGGGCATATAGCCGGCGAAAGCCGACACCTTGTCTGGCGTCTTGCCTGAGCTTGACATGCCGCCAAGCAGATCTTCATTCACGATCTCCGGCATGTTGTCGCTTGGACGAAACAGCGCAGGCTGGGCCGTTCCTTTTGCAAGAAATGCGCGCTTGAGTGGATGCTGCTCGGTCGTTACACCCTCGGGAAGGTCGCGCACCTGTATTACCTCAGCGCCAAGACCTTGTTGTTCAGGCTCCGCTTGAGCAACGGCCATTGCCGCCATTGCCACCAGCAGGCCCGTAATATACCGTTGCATCCGAGCTCACTCCACAAACACCGATCGACGGCCAACGGCCGGCCACATAGGCGCCGGAAGTGGGCGCTCGCATGCGTGCTCAGGCATTGTAATCAATGGCCATAATTTCCATCAGGAAATTATAATTAACTATATGTCAATCTCGCCTGCTTGACGTATGCTCTCAGTCCAGTCTTTGCAGGGAGCGCAAGAACTTGTCAGCGTTCTGGTAGCCAATCACGCGGCTATCGGGAATTTCAGCACCCCGGCTATCAAAGAAGATGATTCCCGGCGGCCCGAACAGTCCGAAGCGCTTCAGCATCGCCTTGTCGGCAGCATCGTTGGCCGTCACGTCCACCTGCAGCAGGACGGTATTCGCCAGCTTGGCCTGCACCTGCGGATCGACGAAGGTCAGCTTTTCCATCTCCTTGCAGGAGACGCACCAGTCGGCATAGAAGTCGAGCATGGCGGTCTTTCCGCCGAGTGCGGCGAGCGCCGCATCGAGCTCGTCCACGGTCTTGACGCGCTTGAATGCGAGATGCTGCTTCTGCGTGCCGGTCAGGTGGGCCAGCGGCGCGAGCGGGTCGCGGCCGCCGCTGGCCACGCCCACCAGTTGCATGGCGCCCAGGATGCCGAAGGCGGCGCCAAGGGCCAGCGCAGCCCAGTGCCCGCGCCGGCGCAGCAGCCAGGCGCCGTAGCCGAGCAGGAGCGCCGCCCACAGGATCATCTGTACGGCCGGCGGCAGCACCGGCGACACCAGCCACAAGGCCATGCCCAGCATCAGCACGCCGAAGAAGCACTTCACGGATTCCATCCAGGCGCCCGCGCGCGGCAGCAGCGAGCCGGCCGAGACGCCGACCAGCAGCAGCGGAATGCTCATGCCCAGGGCCATCGAGAACAGCGCCGCGCCGCCGATCAGCACGTCGCGCGTCTGGCTGATGTAGACCAGGGCGCCCGCCAGGGGCGCGGCCACGCAGGGACCGACGATCAGGGCCGAGATCGCGCCCATGGCAAACACGCCGGCCAGCTTGCCGGAGGCCTGGCGGCCGGACACGCCGGCCAGTTTCGTCTGCATCCCCGCCGGCACCTGCAGTTCATAAAAGCCGAACATCGACATCGCCATCGCGACGATCAGGATCGCGAACGCGCCGAGCACCCAGGGGTTCTGCAGCGCGGCGGCCAGGCCTTCGCCGATCAGGCCGGCCGCCACGCCGAGCAGCGTGTAGACGATGGCCATGCCGAGCGAATAAGTCAGCGACAGGATGAAGCCGCGCGAACGGCGCACCTTGCCGCCCTCGCCGACGATGATCGAGGACAGGATAGGCACCATGGGCAGCACGCAGGGCGTGAAAGCCAGGCCCAGGCCGAGCAGGACGAACGCCGGCACGATGGCGAGCAGCCGGCCGCCGTGCAGGATCGCGTTGATGCCGGAAAGCTCGGAAGGTTTATCGGTGATTGCGGCCGGGGCGGCGCCGACAGCGCTCGGTGCGACGCGCACAGCTTCGTCCGGCGCCACCGTGGCCGGCGGCTGCGTGGCGGCGTCACCCTGTCCTGCGG
>DEKZ01000454.1 GCA_002354135.1 Massilia sp. UBA2709
CTCGGTTTGCTCAACAAAGCCGCTGCGCTGCCATCGCCCCGCCCTGCGAATCAGGACTTTGCCGGCGCCGATTGAAGCGAGAAATGACCCAGGAACAGGGAACCGATCATGGACGAAAAAGCCGTCACCAGGAAAAAGCAACTTGATGCGATCACGCCGTAGGTGGGGTCGAGCTGAAACAGGTGCACGCCAAATAAAAATGTCGCTTCCCGTATGCCCAGCCCACCGACGCTCAGCGGCAGCACGGCAGCGACTGACGACACCAGGAATATCGCCAGATAAGCGAGGTAATGCAAGGCAGGCGTGCCCATATAAAGGAGCAGCATCCCCATGCATAGTAATTGCAGGCATTGCACGGCGAGTCCAAGGGCAAACACGCCGGCAAGCCCTTGCACGTCGAGCTTGACCAACCATTGGTGGCCGAATACGAATGCGGCGATCACGGCAACGGCCAATGCAAGCGTGAACACGAAGGCGGTCGATGCGTCCCAGGGCAGCGGCAGCATGGGCAGGAACAGGCACAAGATGAACAGGAGGGCAAGGATGCCGCTGACGCGGTCGGCCAATGTGGTCGTGACGAGTGCGCGCAACGGCAAGGCATGGCGGCGGTGCAGCACCAGGATTTTATAGGCATCGCCACCGATTCCGCCTGGCAAAAACAGGTTCAAGAACATGCCTGCATAATACAAACGCAGGTTTTCGCCTTCGCTTATCTGTATACCTGCATGGCGCTGATACCTGTTCAGCCTCAGCGCACCGACAATCTTCGATAGATTGAATGCGATGAAGGCGGCGACCAGCATCGGCGAGCGCTGCGGATGAAACGCCAGGCTTTCCACCTGGCCGAGGTCGAGATGGCGAAAGACGAAAACGATCAGGCAGGCCGATATCAGCACCTGCACCATTGCTTTCCATGTCTTGCCGACGTGCTTAGACACCGATGTGTTTCTTGATCTGGTAAGGCTTCTTGTTCTGGGATTCGTAATACGTCCGCATGATGAGATCCGCAACGAAGCCGGTGGTAATCAGCTGGATGCCCGCCACTGTCAGCAAGAGGCCAAGAAATAGCAGCGGCCGCCCCGCGCTTTTCGCGCCCATGAGCTTGTCGAACAATACATAGGCGTTCAGGAGGCAGCCCGTGAAAAACGACACGATCCCGGCGGTGCCGAACAGATGCATGGGGCGCTGCCCATACCTGCGAATGAACACCATGAGCATCAGATCGCTGGCCACCTTCAGCGTGCGGTTGATGCCGTACTTGGACACACCGGCATGGCGCGCATGGTGCCGCACCTGCATTTCCGTCATCCTGGCGCCATACATCGTGGCCAGCACCGGCACATACCGGTGCAGTTCGCCATACAGCCCCAGGTTCTTGGCGACGTCGCGCTTGAACAGCTTCAGCGTGCAGCCGTAATCGCTGATATGGACGCCGGTCACGCGCCGAATCAGCCAATTGGCCAGCTTGCTCGGCAGCCTGCGCAGCAGGAAGCCGTCCTTGCGCCTGGCGCGGATGCCGGCAACGACGTCCCAGTCGCCTTCGCGCATGCGCTCCATCATGAGCGGGATATCGTGCGGATCGTTTTGCAGGTCGCCATCCAGCATGACGATCAGCTCGCCCTGCGCGGCATCGATGCCCGCAGCCATGGCCGTGGTCTGGCCGTAGTTACGATTCAGTACCAGGACACGGGTCTGTGGCGTGGCAAAGCGTTCTATTTCCGCCACGGTGGCGTCAACCGAGCCGTCGTCCACGAAGATGAGCTCATGCTCTATCCCGGCAAGCGCCTCGGCAATACGCGCAATCAGGGGCGCAATATTGCCCTGCTCGTTCATGACTGGCACAACAACCGACAATCGCATTTACTCGTCCTTTATCGCGACCAGCGCGTAGTCGACCGCCATGGCGCCTTGCCGGTCCTGCGGCTTGCCGACAGCGAGCCGTCCGCGCTGGCGGACCACGCTCGACGGATACGTCTTGAGAAAACTGACGAAGCGCTTGTCCGCTTGCTCGCCCGTGTCGATCAACAGGACCTCGCCATGGAGGGCGGGCCGGCTTTGCAACACCTTGGGCAGCAACAGCACCGTCCATGCCGGGTTGTGCAGATACAGGTTTCCCGCGGCCGTCAGCTCGCTGGCGACCAGGGTGCTCGCCTGGGGAAAACGCTGCATCATCCGGGCCGCCAATTCGCCAAAGGGTGCGCGGGTGTTCTTGCCAAGATGGGCGCGTGCCGACAAGCCCGCCAGGATGAGGATGGCGAACACGCCCGCCACCCACAATATGCTGCGACGAACCGTGCTTTGCGCGAGCGATGGAAAGACGGCGAAGAATGCAAGCGGCAACAGGAACAGGATCGGCTGCATCCAGCGGGCCTTGACCTTGACGAGCTCGCCGCTCAGCACCAGCGCCGCGACGCATGCGAACGCCGTCAGATAAAACCAGAGGAAAAACCGGGCCTGGGGGCTATCGAGCCTGGCCTGTGTTTCGTCCCGGTGCCGCCACCAGATCCAGCCGTACACGATCCAGAGTGGCGTGGCAAACAGGAAGCTCGCGCCGGCCATGCTGCCAAGACCGCGCATCACCTTGCCGGCGTGGCTGCCTTCATGGACACGCATTTTCGCCAGCGTGGAGCGCGTTGCATCATCGAGGTGGTCGAGCAGCCACAGCCCATGCGGCGCAAGGACAAGCGCCAACACGGCCAGCGCGATCCAGGCCTCGCGTTGCCAGAATGCCTGCCGGTGTTCCCGCACCAGCAGGCTGGCCGCAAGCAGTCCAAGCACAAACACCGCAAAGTTGTATTTCGACTGCAGCCCGAGCCCGAGCAGCAGGCCGAAGAGCGCATAGCGCAGTTTGCCTTGACGCCGGAGCAGGCTGGCATAGCACCATAGCGTGAGCGCGGCCATGCAGGTCGCCAGCACCGAGTGCGTCAGGTCGCGCTGCGATTCCCAGCCCAGCTGGGGAAACAGCAGGAGCGAGGCGGCGACAAGGATGGCGCTGCCGGTGCCGACGAAGAACCTGGCCGTGTAGTACATCGCCAGATAGGTGCAGAACAGCAGCAGGTTCTTCTGGAGAGACAGGGCAAACAGGTTGGTGCCGAACACGGAGAACATGAGCCATTGCAGCCAGGCGTATAGCGGCGGCTGGCTGCCATAGCCCAGCTGCAGCTGCTGCGACGCCAGAACGGCTTCCGCTTCGTCCAGGTCGAGCACGGCAGGCGATGTCACACGCAGCACAATTTGCAGCAGAAAGTAAGCCGCGAGCACGGCAAGAAACCGCGGAAAATGCGGGAAATCCCGGGATTCCGGAGAATGTGGAGAAAGCGCGCCTGCGCGTTGTCCGCAAGCCGACCCGATGCCATCGTTTCGCATGGCTAGCTGGTCTTGTCGTGGGCCAGCCAGGCGACCAGCCACTCGCGGAAGCGGCGCAGCCCATCCTGGAGCGGTGTGGCCGGCGCGAACCCGACCCATTCGCGCAGCTTGCCGGTATCGGCATACGTCACCGGCACGTCACCCGGCTGCATCGGCAGGAATGCGATCCTGGCGCGGACCCCGAGCACGTCCTCGAGGGCCGCGATGAAATCCAGCACCCGGACCGGCCGATGATTGCCGATGTTGAACACCAGGTGCGGCGCAGCGCCACCGCTGGCGTCGGGCGGTTTCGCCAGCACGCGGACAACTCCCTCGACGATGTCGTCGACATAGGTGAAGTCCCGCTCCAGTGCGCCTTGCGCGAATACGGGAATGGTCTCGCCCTTGAGCATCCTCTGCGCGAAGCTGAAATACGCCATGTCCGGCCGGCCCCAGGGGCCGTACACGGTAAAGAAGCGCAGGCCGGTGGCTGCCAGGCCAAACAGGTGGCTATAGGAATGCGCCAATTCCTCGTTCGCCTTCTTGGTCGCCGCATAGAAGGAAACGGGCGCATCGGTCCTGTCGTCCTCCTTGAAAGGCACGTCCTGGCTGGCTCCGTAGACGCTGCTGCTGCTTGCATAGACCAGGTGGAGTGGCATGCAATGCCGGCAGGCTTCCAGGACGTTGGCGAACGCAACCAGGTTCGATTGCACGTAAGCGTGAGGATTCTCGATTGAATACCGCACGCCGGCCTGCGCCGCCAGGTGCACGACATAGGCAGGTCGAACGCGTTCGAACAGGCGCCCGACCTGCAGCGCATCCGCCAGCTCCACGGCTTCGCAACGGATGCCATGCGGCGCAAGCAAGGCCTTGACGCGCCCATGTTTCAGGTCCAGCGCGGAAGGCCCCGTAAAGTTGTCGCATGCTGCAACGTCCAAGCCCATGCGGGCAAGACGCGAGGCAACGGAACTGCCGATGAAACCGGCTGCACCGGTGACCAGAACAGGCGCATTGGTGGGGAAATGAGCGGCGGTCATTGCTGCCCCACCGGCAGGGGCCGGCCGATACCGTGGTACGCCAGCCCGAACGAAGCGACAAACTCCGGATCGTAGAGATTCCTGCCGTCGAAGATGGCCTTGTGCCGGAGCGTGGCGGCCAGAAAGCTGAAATCGGGCGAGCGGAACTCTTTCCACTCCGTCGCAATGGCAAGCACGTCGGCGCCTTCCACGGCCGCCGCCGCGGAATTCGCCAGCCCGAGCAGTTCCCGGCACCGTGCTTCGCCGTGCTCCCTGACCAGGGCGTGTCTTGCCCCGTTGGCGGCAACGGGATCGTAAGCCTGCACGCGGCAGTTCGCCGCAAACAGTTCCGATATCAGCGCCAGGCTGGGCGCGCCGCGCACGTCGTCCGTATTCGGTTTGAAAGACAGGCCCCAGAGCGCAATGGTTTTTCCCGCCAGCTGGGCAAGGCCGTCGAAGAACCGGGTGATTTTCTTGAACAGGACCGTCTTTTGCGAGGCGTTCACCCCTTCGATGGCATCGAGGATGCGCAGGCGCTGTCCATGGTCGGCCGATGTTTTCAGCAGCGCGCTGATATCCTTGGGGAAGCAGGATCCGCCGTAGCCCAGGCCGGCATACAGGAAGTCCGGACCGATGCGCGGGTCGGAGCCGATGCCACGCCGCACCTGCTCGATGTCGGCACCCAGGCGCTCGACCAGGTTGGCGAGTTCGTTCATGAAGCTGATGCGCGTCGCCAGCATGGCGTTGGCGCCGTATTTCGTCAGCTCGGCGCTGCGCACATCCATTTCGACCAGCTTTTCGTGATTGCGGCTGAATGGCGCATAGAGATGGCGCATGATCCGCGTTGCCTGTGGGCTGGCACTGCCGACGACGATCCGGTCCGGGCGCATGAAATCCTCGATCGCAGCCCCTTCTTTCAGGAATTCCGGATTGCTGACAACGGAAAAGTCGATGCGAACGCCTCGTGCGGCAAGTTCGTCGGCGACCACGCTTTTCACCCGGTCCGCAGTGCCGACCGGGGTGGTCGATTTGTTGACCAGGATGGCCGGCCTTTGCATCCGCTGGCCGATGCTGCGCGCCGCCGCAAGAATATGGCTGAGATCGGCGCTGCCATCGTCGTCCGGCGGCGTGCCCACGCACAGGAAAATGACGTCGGCGTGCGCGACTGCTTCATCGTAGCTGGTGGTGAAACGCATTCTTCCGGCCGCCATGTTCTGCGCGACCAGGGTATCGAGGCCGGGCTCGAAGATCGGAAGCCGGCCCGCATCGAGCATCGCGATCTTTCGTTCGTCGACGTCGAGGCATAACACCGTATTGCCCACATCGGCGAAGCAGGCGCCGGACACCAGTCCGACATAGCCCGTGCCTATCATTGTTATCTTCATGTGGTGTGCGAAACCAATAGACAACAAAACATGAACAACCTGGGGAAAGATGGCCTTCTCCGCGTCGGTTGCGCCCTTGCCGCGTGCAGCAATGCCGTCCCTGGGGCGCCGGACACCCGTGGACATACTTGATGATGCGGCAACGCATTGCAGCGGTTGCCGTCCTTATGGCTCAGTGTTCTGATCGTTTATGCACCGCGAAGTTCCTGACGAGCCAGGAAGCGGCGGCGCAGCGTGCGTGTGACCTTGCCAGCCGCGCCAGGCGGCCGCGCTCACGGCGAGCCCGAGGTGGCACGGGGAAAGGATGGGAGTGTCGTCCCGCGCCTGCCGGCGCGCGGGAGATCGAGAATAAAGTGCAAAGCAGGCCGATAGGCCGGATTCTGTGTAGTGGTCTCCCTTGCGGGACGCCCCTATGACAGCCATTCCTCTAGGCGCCGAATTACTCCGGCGCTCAAGCTTCCTACCCGCACGCTCCGCGAGCAACATCAACGCGTGCCTATTTGGAATTGCTCCAGGTGGAGGTTACCGCGTTTCACCGTAACTTAATACGCTCGTCTCTGTGGCCCTATTCCTCGCCTTATACCCCCGGCTTGCGCCGGAAGGCTTTCGGCGGACGGCCGTTAACCGTCACCCCGCTCTGTGGAGTCCGGACCTTCCTCCCGCCGGCGCCTTGCGGCGCCAGCCAGCGACTGTCTGGCCTGCTTCACGGCATCATTGTAACCGATGGCGGGTGCTTCAACCTAATGTGCGTCGTATAGGATGACCTGGAGGCAAGCCGGCGAACAACATCGTCGGATGCCTGATTGGAATTGCTCCAAGTGGAGGTTGCCTCATTTCATCATACATAAACCGCTCGTCTCTGCGACTCTTTTCCTCGCCTTATGTTTCCGACTTACACCAGAAGGCTCTCAGCGGACGGGCGATGCCCGCTACCCTGCTCCGTAGCGTCACGACCTTCCTTCCGCCGGCGTCTTGCGGCATCGGTCAGCGATTGTTTGGCCAAAGTCACGGTATCACTGTAATCGGTAGCGCTTGATAAGGGCCCAGCCGGCTGTTTTAGATGAGACTTAAGTACAATGGGTCGGCTGCGATAGCAACGTAAACATGAACGTATAAAAATGTTCGAACGGATCGATCAGTCTTATCAGACCATGCATTCCTGAGTGAACAACCGTCCGTTAGCCGCCCTGTCAAACACAATTACTGCACATTGATTTGACAGCAAAATTATGTTGAAGACTTTTCCACCCTTTTTTGAGTAAAGCAAGACCACTAACTAGCAGAGTTATCGCTACCGCCGGCAAAAAATAATCTAACCAGTCGAACGTACCAACATATACGATCGACATTTTAGGATCATCTGGGTCGTAACGAACTGAAAGTTTACCAGTCGACTGCAGATTTTTCAGTCGGGCAACGACAACCGCTCTATCGCCATCACACCCACTACTACCAATCACTCACGTTGGATAGCCCGGCGATCTAATAGTTCGCAATTCTTTGACCTCTCCTTTTACGCTAATCAAAAGCCGCAGCGTTACCGTCCCCTGATGCTTCTTTTTGAATTCCTGTGCTGGATATGCCGGAGGAGCGCAGCTGCCAAACCTGATTGTATTCTGAGCGTTAGTCGAAACCTCGACTGGCATCCCACTGCTAATTTCATAAGCGCCAACCCATCCTGTAATGCTGGAAAGTAGCAGTACACTAATCGATGCGATGAATCTGCGATTGCTCATACGCATTAAGAAAATCTTGAAGCGTATTTCAGCTCTCGACAACGCAGTTATTTCAGCGATCTCGAAATGTAGATTTAACCCACCAACGATTGGTGGTCAGCCGGTTGAGGCATGGATTCACTTTCGGTATCTCTGGGAGCCTCGACCAGCCAGCGAGGCTGCCTTCAAACAGAGCGAACAGTAAGATGACCCGTTAATCAATATATTTGATTAACGCTACAATAATGCAAAGGTATGGTCGAGGACTCCTAGACTACAATAGTCGTTTCACCCTCGCGCGGCACGGGCCGGACCGCCGGCTCCTCCTCCCGGTGTTCGTTCCCGATCCGGTCCAGGTCCTCCAGCCCCATCAGCGGCGCATACATCAGGTCCTCGGGATCGGTCGAGCGGCGCCAGCCCAGGTGCAGTTCGCCCACCGCGCGCTTGGCCAGCTTGATCGTGCGTTCGCCGGAGCGTACCGTCAGGCGCGGCATGCCGTCTTCGAGCTCGACCAGGCGCGCCATCGACAGCACCGAGCAATTCAGGTTCGGGCTGTGCATCGAGAACTGGAAACGGAAATTACCCGTTTGCGAATTGATGTCGCGCGTGGTGAGGAACAGGCGATAGGTCTCCGGCCCCAGCCCGGGCAGGCGCGCGCTGGCGCGCACGGCCCGCTCGAGCAGCGCTTCGCTGGCGTATTGATTCGTCCCCGGCAGCACGGGAATGCGCAGCGGCGGCAGGCGCAGCCCGGCGCGCACGCGAATGCCGAGCTGGCTTGCCAGCGCCCGCGCCACGTTCGCCGAGTAATCCTCGGGAAAATCGTCGAGCGGCACGACGTAAACGGGAACGGTGTCGCCGCGCGACCTGACGGCGAACGCGGCGCCGCTGCCCAGCAGCGCCAGGCCGGTCAACAACATGTGACGTCTCTGCATGATTTCCCTAGTGATATTTTATTTTTGACAAGTCTTGCCTGAGGCCGCCCTGCCGTCCAAGCATCTTGCATATTCAGTACTTAGAGAAAATTATCAGCCCGGCATTTCTGAAATTTGGTGTCGCCATTTGAAAAGCCTGAGCTGGCCTGCTGGCATAGAATATTTCGATGCCTGGCATGGCCCGGCCAAACCAACAAGGATGACAGAGACATGACGCACCCTTCCCGCACCGGCGGCCAGATCCTGGTCGACGCGCTCCACGTCCACGGCGTCGACACCGCCTTCGGCGTACCCGGCGAAAGCTATCTCGACGTGCTCGACGCACTGCACGATTCGCAGATCCGCTTCGTGATCAACCGCCAGGAAGGGGGCGCGGCGTTCATGGCCGAAGCCTACGGCAAGCTGACCGGCAAGCCCGGCATCTGTTTCGTCACCCGCGGCCCCGGCGCGACCAATGCCTCGATCGGCGTGCACACGGCCTACCAGGACTCCACGCCGATGATCCTGTTCATCGGCCAGGTCGGCAACGACTTCGTCGACCGCGAAGCCTTCCAGGAAATCGACTACCGCCGCATGTACGGCGAGATGGCGAAATGGGTGGCCCAGATCGACCGCGCCGACCGCATCCCCGAATACATCGCGCGCGCCTTCCAGGTTGCGACCAGCGGCCGTCCGGGCCCGGTGGTGCTGGCGCTGCCGGAAGACATGCTGGTCTCGAAAGCCGAAGTGGCCGACACCCGCCGCTACTCCCCGGTGCAGGCCGCTCCCGCCGCCGCGCAGATCGACGCGCTGCGCGCCATGCTGGCCGAAGCGCAGCGCCCCGTCGTGCTGCTGGGCGGCGGCAGCTGGAATGCGCAGGCCTGCGCCGACCTGGCCAGGTTCGCCGAAGCGAACGCCCTGCCGGTGGCCTGCACCTTCCGCTTCCAGGATTTGATCGACAACGCCCACCCGAACTACATCGGCGACGTCGGCATCGGCATCAACCCGAAGCTGGCCGCGCGCGTGAAGGAAGCCGATCTGGTAATCGCCATCGGCCCGCGCCTGGGCGAGATGACGACCAGCGGCTATTCCCTGCTCGATTCGCCGGTGCCGAAGCAGCGCCTGGTGCACATCCACGCCGACCCGGAAGAACTGGGCAGCGTCTACCAGGCCGAGCTGATGATCGCCAGCGGCGCGTCCCAGGCCTGCGCCATGCTGGCCGCGATGGCGCCGGTGGACGCCGGCGCCTGGCGCCACACGGTCGAAGAAGCGCGAGCGGAACTGGCCGCATGGCAGGCGCAGCCGCCGGTGTTCAAGGACGGCCAGGCCCCGCTCGACCTGTGGCAGGTGGTGCAGGACCTGCAGGCCGCGCTCCCTGGCGACACCATCATCACCAACGGCGCCGGCAACTACGCCTCCTGGGCCCACCGCTTCTGGCGCTACGGCGCCATGCGCACGCAACTGGCGCCGACCAATGGCGCGATGGGCTATGGCGTGCCCTCGGGCGTGGCGGCGAAGATTGTCGAACCTGGGCGCACGGTCGTCACCTTCGCCGGCGACGGCGAGTTCATGATGACGGGCCAGGAGCTGGCCACCGCGGTGCAGTACGGCGCCGGCGTCATCATCATCGTCTTCAACAACAGCATGTTCGGCACCATCCGCATGCACCAGGAAAAGACCTACCCGGGCCGCGTGTCCGGCACCACGCTGCACAATCCCGACTTCGCGGCGCTGGCGCGCGCCTACGGCGGCCACGGCGAGGTCGTCGAGCACACCGCCGACTTTGCCCCTGCCCTGGCCCGCGCCCTCGAGCACGCGAACGGCAAGCATCTGCCGGCGCTGATCGAACTGCGCTACGACGGCAACCTGATCACGCCGAACGCGACGCTCGAGGCGATGCGCAAGGCGGCCGAGGCGGCGAAGGCTTGACCCGGGAGGCAGCATGACGAACGCCCCCGAACTGGCCTTGTGCATCCCGGGCCCCTGGACCAGCCGCGAGGAACTGGTACGCAGCGTCGCCGAGAGCGATGCCGGCTACCTGTTCGCCGGCCACATCCTGATGGAGATGGAGACTCGGTTCGGCTGCGAACTGGTGTTCGAGCATGCCGATCCGCGCCTGCCGGATGCCTTCAAGGCGGCGGGTCCGCACTGGGCCGGTTCGGAAGCGATGGAGGCCATCGCCGATCACGCGAGCGTCGTCTACCTGGTCGGCTCCGGCGGCTCGCGCGAGGCCGCCGAAGCGATGATGCGCGCCGGCGCGGCCCTGGTCGAGGCGGGCGGCCTGGGCGTGAAGGTGGAAAGCACCGGCATCGCCCACGGCCCGGCCTACTGGCTCGACCTGTGCGACCAGCTGGCCATGCTCACCGCCCACCGGGCCCTCGTGGTCTACCTGACCGGCCAGGAAGTCTATTCCTGCGGCATGCACAACTTCGGCCTGCCGGATGCGATCGTCAGCCCGGCCGGCGGCGACAAGGGCGCGGCCGCCGAGCTGCTGCGCACGTTTACCCACTACCTGTTCGCCCAGGCGCCGCTGTTCGAGGACGGGCACACCTTCTCGGTCAGCGAAGGCGCGCCCGTGTACCGGGTGCGCGCCGTGGCGGCGATCGACTACGGCCCCGATTCCCTGTTCAACAATCCCTACGGATGCTGGCGGCTGGAACCCGCGCTGCCGGAGAAAAAGGCGGCCTGGTGGAGCAAGCTGATGCATTGAGCCGGATCGCCGCCAGCCTGAAAATATTCCCTCAGGGTAACAAAACTGGCCTATCATCGATCGCTAACGAAGCCGAACGAGAGCGACAGATGGCACAGCCCGTTTCACCTACCGCACGCATCGCCATCCTGGCCGATTGCGACAACATCTCGCCCGAGGTGCTGGCATATGCGCTGGACCTGGTTCCGAAGACTGCATGCGTGGTGCGGCGCCAGGCCTACGGCAACGACGTCACGATGACGCACCAGCGCTGGCGCGACACCATCAACCGGCTGGCTTTCACGCCCCTGCACCAGTTCGGAACGAGCAAGAATGCTTCCGATATCGCACTGGCGCTCGACGCCTTCGAAATCCTGCTCGAAGAACGGGCCGACACCTTTTATCTGTTGACCAGCGACGCAGACTTCAGCGCCCTGTGCCGCAAATTGCGCGCCCGGGGCGCCGTCGTGTTCGGGATCGGCGAAGCGAAAACGCCGGCCGTATTGAGCAAGGCCTGCGACGCCTTTGCCGTGTTCCCGCCGGCTGCACCGGCAAACCTGGCGCAGCCGGCGGTGGCGCCCCCCGCCGTCCCGGCGCCGCCGCAAGTGCCGACCGAGCGCGAAGTCCAGATGCTGAACGACGCTGTCGCCGCGCTCGCCGTCGAGGCGCCGGATGGCTTGGTCGGATTCCAGCCGCTGGGGCAGCGCCTGCGTACGGACTACGGGTTCTCCGCCAAGGCGCGGCACGGCTCGCTTGCCCGGATGCTCGAGCATTGTCCAGATCTGCAGGTGGAACAGGGTGACGGCTTCGCCATGGTGCGCTTGAAAAGCGGAGCGCACAAACCTTCGAGCGTCACGCCAATTCGCCCAGCCATCGGATAAATGGCGCACGAGCGCGCCCGGTCTTGCCGATTCGCCAGTACCGTGCTCTGGTAAAATACCCGCGACCCTTTTCGTCGTGCCGGTATCCGATTCCGGCATGTGCATGCAGCAGCCGCCACCACTCAACCCATGTTTAGTTTCTTTAAAAGAAAAAAAGCCGCCCCCGAAACGCCGGCGCCGGTCGAGCCTGTCGAGCAGGCGGCGACCCCGCCCCTGCCCGCACCCGCCGCGCCTGCTCCCGCAGCGACGCCGGCCCCGGCCCCGGTCCCGGTCCCGAGCGCCGAGCCTGAACTCGTCATCGAGGAAACGGCCGAGCGCCCGACCACCGAAGCCGAGAAGAAGAAGTCCTGGATGGCGCGCCTGAAGGCGGGCCTGTCCAAGACCTCGAGCAACCTGTCGCTGCTGTTCGTCGGCGCGCGCATCGACGAGGACCTGTACGAGGAACTCGAGTCCGCGCTTCTGATGTCGGACGCCGGCATGGACGCCACCGAACACCTGCTGGACAGCCTGCGCCGCAAGGTCAAGGAAGACAAGCTGCTCGATGCCGCCGCCGTGAAGGCCGCGCTGAAAACGCTGATGATCGAGATGCTCACACCGCTGCAGAAGCCGCTGGAGCTGGGCCGCCACGAGCCGCTGGTGATGATGATCTCGGGCGTGAACGGCGCCGGCAAGACCACCACCATCGGCAAGCTCGCCAAGCACATGCAGCGCGAGGATCAGTCGGTGCTGCTGGCCGCGGGCGACACCTTCCGCGCCGCCGCGCGCGAGCAGTTGATGGTCTGGGGCCAGCGCAACAACGTCACCGTGATCTCGCAGGCCTCGGGCGACCCGGCCGCCGTGGCGTTTGATGCGGTCCAGTCGGGCAAGGCGCGCGGCGTCGACGTCGTCATGGTCGACACTGCCGGCCGCCTGCCGACCCAGCTGCACCTGATGGAAGAACTCAAGAAGATCAAGCGCGTGATCGGCAAGGGCATGGATGGCGCCCCGCACGAGACCCTGCTGGTCATCGACGGCAACACCGGCCAGAATGCCCTGGCCCAGGTGAAGGCGTTCGACGACGCGCTGCAGCTGACCGGCCTGATCATCACCAAGCTGGACGGTACCGCCAAGGGCGGCGTGCTGGCCGCGATCGCGCGCACGCGCCCGGTGCCGGTGTACTTCATCGGCGTCGGCGAAAAACTGGACGACCTGCAGCCCTTCAATGCAGAAGAATTCGTGGAAGCGCTGCTGGGATAAAGATGATCGAATTCCACAACGTTTCCAAGAAATACTCGGTCGACGCCACCGCCCTGCGCGACGTCACCCTGAACATCGACAAGGGCGAGCTGGTCTACCTGGCCGGCCCTTCTGGCGCCGGCAAGTCCACGCTGATGAAGATGGTCGCGGCGGTCGAACGGCCGAGCAGCGGCCGCGTGGTCGTGTTCGGCCAGGACATCGGCAAGATCCGCAAAGCCGGCATCCCCTTCCTGCGGCGTAACCTGGGCCTGATCTTCCAGCACCAGCGCCTGCTGAACGACCGCAACATCCTCGCCAACACCATGCTGCCCCTGCTCGTGACCGGCGCCCCGAAGGCGCAGGCCGAGCAGCGCGCCCGCGCCGCCCTCGACAAGGTCGGCCTGCTGGAGCGCGCGAAAGCCCATCCGCTGGAACTGTCCGGCGGGGAGCAGCAGCGCGTGGCGATCGCGCGCGCGATCGTGAACCGCCCGCAGATCATCCTGGCCGATGAGCCCACCGCCAACCTCGACCGCGTGGCGGCCGACAAGGTGATCGACGCCCTGCGCGCCTTCAATGCCGTCGGCGTGACCTGCGTGATCTCGACCCACGACGAGCAGGTGCTCGACAAGGCGGGCCGCGTGATCCGCCTGGAGCACGGCCAGCTGGTGTCGGGCGGCGCGGCTGGCGTTCCTGGCGCGACGGGAGGTGCGGCATGAGCCCCTGGTTCCGCCAGCACCGCTTCGCGCTCGGCGCGGCGCTCTCCACCGTGCGCAAGGCGCCGGGCAGCTTCCTGTTCAACGTGCTGGTGATCGCGGTCGCACTGACCCTGCCCTTCGCCGGCATCACCCTGCTCGAGAACGTGCGCCCGATGTCGGAGCAGCTCTCGGTCGATCCCGAGGTCAGCCTGTTCGTGAAGCCGGAAGCCACGCGCGAGGAAGCGCAGTCGCTCGCGCCGCAGCTGCGCCAGATCCTGGCCGACAGCAATGCGACGATCACCTTCATCCCGCGCGAGCGGGCGCTGGAAGACCTGAAGGCGCGCAGCGGCCTGTCGGATGCGCTCGATACCCTGGGCGACAATCCCCTGCCCGACAGCTATGTGATGAAGCTGGCCGGCTCCTCGAACACGGCCGACGCCGCCCGCATCGACGCCGTGGTCGAGCAGCTGCACCAGCTGCCCCACGTGGACACGGTGCAGGTCGACTCGGCCTGGGTGAAACGCCTGGCGGCCCTGATGGGCATCCTGCGCCTGGGCTTGCTGCTGCTGGCGATCACGCTCGGTGTGGTGGTGATCGCGGTGGTGTTCAACACGATCCGCCTGCAGGTGCTGACCCAGCGCGAGGAAATCGCGGTGTCGAAGCTGCTCGGCGCGACCGACAACTTCATCCACCGCCCCTTCTATTACACCGGCGCGCTGTTCGGCCTGTGCGCCGGTGCGCTGGCCCTGGCCGGCGTGGCGCTGGCCCTGCGGCCGCTGAACGCGGCAATCGCCGAGTTCGCGCGCCTGTATGCCTCGGAATTCCAGCTGGCCTTCCTGGGTCCGCTGGAGCTGGCGGCCCTGCTGGCGATCAGCGCCGGCCTCGGCCTGATCGGCGCGATGCTGTCGGTGCAGCGCCACCTGGCGCGCCTGAACTGAGCTCGCGCGTCCGCGCGTGTTGCGCCGGGNNGGGCGGCCCCTTGGGTCCGCCCGCATCATTTTCTAGTCCTTCCGACAACGTCTCTTGTGCGTCTACTTCCCTCAGTGAAGTAGGAATTTGCCTCGTGAGGCCTGGAACGCGGTGCTTCGTGCGCCAACTAACAGAAACGGGCTTCCGACCGCCCTTAGTCTGTGGCCTAACGCGATCCACAAGAGGCAAGCACTTGAGATAGCTCAATAAATCTGCGTCGTTTCGCTCTACAGTAAAGCAGACGCAAATGATGCAAAAAAGCAATACTTTAGCCAGACTTAAACGCCCCCTGCATTCTGGGGGGTGCGCTAGCACTCACCCTTCGAGAGTGCTAATATATAACTCAAGTGAATGTAAATGGGTTCGCTTGCATCCGGAATCAAGCCGAAAAAATCAGCAGCGGGAATTGTCCCGTGCATGAGATGCAGCACAAAACACTCTACGAGGAAAAGATAATGTCCGCACAATCCGCATTGGTACCAACCGGCAGCCGTGCTCTGGGACTTGGCTTCACCGGCAATCTCGGTAACATCGACGCGTATATCTCCGCGGTGAACCGGCTGCCGATGCTGTCCCACGAGGAAGAAGTATCGCTGGCAACGCGGCTGCGGGAAAAGAACGATCTCGACGCCGCACAGAAGCTGGTGCTCTCGCACCTGCGCCTGGTGGTGTCGATCGCGCGCGGCTACCTGGGCTACGGCCTGCCGCACGCCGACCTGATCCAGGAAGGCAATATCGGCCTGATGAAGGCCGTGAAGCGTTTCGACCCGAACCAGGGCGTGCGCCTGGTGTCGTACGCCATGCACTGGATCAAGGCCGAGATGCACGAGTACATCCTGAAGAACTGGCGCCTGGTGAAGGTCGCCACGACCAAGGCCCAGCGCAAGCTGTTCTTCAACCTGCGCAGCAACAAGCAGGGCCTGGACGCGATGTCGCCGGGCCAGGTCGACGACCTGGCGAAGCTGCTGGGCGTCAAGCGCGAGGAAGTGATCGAAATGGAAACCCGCCTCTCGGGCCGCGACATCGCCCTGGAAGCGCCGACCGACGACGAAGACGACAAGTTCTCGCCGATCGCCTACCTGTCCTCGGACCAGCAGGAGCCGACCAAGGTGCTGGAAGCCGAGCAGGTCACGCGCCTGCAGTCCGAAGGCCTGGAAACGGCCCTGGGCAAGCTCGACCCGCGTTCGCGCCGCATCGTCGAAGCGCGCTGGCTGGCCAACGACGACGGCTCGGGCGCCACGCTGCATACCCTGGCCGAGGAATTCGGCGTGTCGGCCGAGCGCATCCGCCAGATCGAATCGGCGGCGCTGAAGAAGATGAAGGGCGCGCTGGCGGCGTACGTGTAGCCGGCGGCAGTACCGATGTGAGAACGGCGGCCCAGGGATGGGCCGCCGTTTTTGTTTGGGGTCGTAGGGTGGGCACTTGTGCCCACGCGGTCTCACCGCTTGATCATCAATACCTCGTGAACTCGCCATGGTTTTGTAGGGTGGGTTCTCGAACCCACGCGGTACGGCGCATGATCACCGTTTGCGGCGAGATCGAGTGACGCCGCATATCGACCGGTGAGACCGCGTGGGCTCGAGAGCCCACCCTACGAGACCCCGCCTCCATGAAAAAAACGGCGGTCCCATCGCTGGAACCGCCGTTGAAACCTGGCCGCAAAGTCACCCACGGCCAGCCCGATCCGGGGTGTCGAGGCCCCGTCCTGTGATCGTTCGAATCAGTAGATCGCGTTGCCCGAAGCGTCCTTCAGCTGGGCTTTCCATGCGCCCTGCACCAGCTTGACGACCGATGCCGGCATCGGCACGTAGTCCAGTTCGGCGGCTGCGGCGGCGCCGTTCTTGTAGGCGTAGTCGAAGAACTTCACGACTTCCTTGCCCTTCGTCGCGTCGGCCTGGGTCTTGTGCATCAGGATGTACGAGACGCCGGTGATCGGCCAGCTGTTCTTGCCGGCGGTGTCGGTCAGGATCACGGCGAAGCCCGGGGTCTTGGTCCACTCGGCGCTGGCGGCGGCGGCCTTGAAGGCTTCGTCGTCCGGCTGCAGGAACTGGCCGTCCTTGTTCTTCAGCTGGGTGTGCGACAGCTTGTTCTTCTTGGCGTAGGCCCATTCGACGTAGCCGATCGAGCCCTTGATGCGCTGCACGTTGGCGGCGACGCCTTCGTTGCCCTTGCCACCCACGCCCACGGCCCACTTCACCGAGGTGCCGGCGCCGATCTTCTGCTGGAAGTCCGGGTTCACTTTCGACAGGTAGTCGGTGAACAGGAAGGAAGTGCCCGAGCTGTCGGCGCGGTGCACGACGGTGATGTCGGCGGCAGGCAGGTTCACGCCCGGGTTGAGGGCGGCGATCTCGGCGGCGTTCCACTTGGTGATCTTGCCCAGGTAGATGTCGGCCAAGACCGGACCGGTCAGCTTCAGCTGGCCCGGGTTCACGCCCTCGACGTTGACGACGGCGACCACGCCGCCCATGATGGCCGGGAACTGCATCAGGCCGGCCTCTTCCAGGTCGGCGGCTTTCAGCGGCATGTCCGAGGCGCCGAAGTCGACGGTCTTGGCCTTGATCTGCTTGATGCCCGCGCCCGAGCCGACCGACTGGTAGTTCATGCCGACGCCGGTAGCGGCCTTGTAGCTTTCGGCCCACTTGGCGTAGATCGGGTACGGGAAGGTTGCGCCCGCGCCGGTCACGTCGGCAGCGAAAGCCGAGGTCATCACCATCGCGGTTGCAGCGCCGGCGATCATCGTTTTGAACATGTGCTTGATTTTCATATTGTCGTAACTCGGGGTTGGTTAAGTGACGAGCGGAAGTCTAGCCAGCGAATGTGACCGCTGTATGACCGATAATGAACGTCATGGCATTGCCGCTTTTGCTAAGATCGGGCAGTCGAACCGACCGGATGCCCGATGCGCCACCTGCTCGCCCTGCCCTTCGCCTGCATCATGCTGACCGCCTGCGCCGCGCCGCCGGGGCCTTCGGCGCGCGCCTTCACGCTGGCTCCCGGTGGCAGCGTCCAGGCCGCGCCCGGCGTGACGCTGCGCTTCGAGGAAGTCGAGGACAGCCGCTGCCCGCCGGGCATGCGCTGCGTCTGGGCCGGCAAGCTGAGCTGCCGTTTCAGCCTCGCCCCTGCCCAGGCCAAGACGGGCGCTGCGTCCGAATCCTTTACGCTCTCGCCGGGCGATCCCGGCCACGCATCGCGCCTCCTCGGCGGCGCCCGCATCGAACTCGACGAAGCTTCCCTTCCCGCTCCGGCCGCGCCGGATGCGCTTGCCAACCACCGCGTCACGGTGAAGGTGCTGCCGTGATGCGTCCATCCGCCACGTATCCATGAGCAGAGCCGCCCTTGCCCTCACACTTACCCTTTCCATCATCCTCCACGCGCCGCTCGCAAGCGCGAAGACGCCGGTCGCCACCGGCAGCGGCGGCGCCGTCGCCACCATCAGCGAACAGGCATCAACATCGGCCCTCAGCATCCTGAACAAGGGCGGCAACGCCGTCGACGCCGCCGTGGCCGCCGCGGCGACCCTGGGCGTGACCGATCCGTTCAGCTGCGGCATCGGCGGCGGCGGCTTCATGGTCATCTACCTGGCCAAGGACAAGCGCGTGATCACGATCGACCACCGCGAAATGGCGCCCGCCGCCTTCACGCCGGCGGTCTTCCTCGACAATGGCAAGGAAATCGACTTCGAGAAGGCGGTCGCGAGCGGCGCGGCGGTCGGCGTGCCCGGCACGGTGCGCGGCTGGCACGAGGCGCTGGAACGCTACGGCACCATGCACTTCAAGCAGGTGCTGGCCCCAGCCATCGATGTCGCCAGCAAAGGCTTCACGGTCAATGAAACTTTCTTTCATATAACACAGGAAAATGAAAGAAAATTTCAGCAGTTTGCGAGCACCAGCGCGCTCTATCTACGCAACGGCAAGGCGGTCACGCCCGGCACCCTGCTGCGCAATCCGGACATGGCCAAGGCCTACCGCGAGATTGCCGCGCGCGGCTACAAGGCGTTTTATGAGGGACCGATGGCGCGCGCCATCGTCGACGCCGTCAACCGGCCGCCGGTGACTGCCGGCGCCAGCGTGCGTCCGGGCCGCATGACGCTGGCCGACCTGGCCAACTACGAGGCGCGCATCCGCCAGCCGGTCGTCAGCAGCTACCGCGGCTACGAGATCTACGGCATGCCCCTGCCCAGCAGCGGCGGTGTAACCGTGGCCGAGGCGCTGAACATCCTGGAAGGCTACGACCTCAAGTCCATGCCGCGCGCGAACGCCGAGCACCTCTACCTGGAAGCAAGCCGGCTCGCCTTTGCCGACCGCGACGCCTATCTCGCCGACCCGGAATACGTCGACGCGCCGGTGGCGGGCCTGCTGTCCAAACAGTTTGCCGCCCAGCGCCGCATGCTGATCGACCCGAAAAGCGCCGCGATGAAGGTGGCGGCGGGCGATCCCTACCTGTTCCAGGACGACCCCAGCATCCCGCTGCGGCCGCAACCGCAACAGCGCCCGCTGCAGAAGGAAAGCGCCCACACCACCCACCTGACGGTATCGGACAAGGATGGCAACGTGGTCTCCTACACCTTCACCATCGAGTCCTGGGGCGGCAGCGGGATCGTGGTGCCGGGCTACGGCTTCCTGCTGAATAACGAGATGACCGACTTCGATTTTTCAGGCCCGCGCCCGAACGTGCCGGAGGCCGGCAAGCGTCCGCGCAGCAGCATGGCGCCGACCATCGTGCTCAAGGACGGCAAGCCGGCCTTCACCATCGGCAGCCCGGGCGGCTCGACCATCATCACCACCGTGCTGCAGACCATCGTGAATCACGTCGACTTCGGCATGCCGATGTTTGATGCGATCAACGCGCCGCGCCTGTCCGAACGCAACGGGCTGTCGACTTCGGTGGAACCGGGCTTTGCCGGCAGCGCCCAGGCGCAGGCGCTGGAGGCTTTCGGCCACAAGTGGGAAGAGCCGGCCGAGGAAATCGGCGCGGCGAACGCCATCGTGTTCAACCCGGACGGCACGGTGACGGCGGCCAGCGAGGGCCGCCGTCACGGCGTCGGCACGGCGCTGGTGCAGCGCCGCGGACACTGATAGAGATGCAGGGTGGGTTCTCGAACCCACCTTCATGGCATGTGAACAGACGCAAACGTCGCCACATGGCGGCGTTCAGAAGCGGTGGGTTCGAGAACCCACCCTACCCGGCTCAGGCCAGGCGCCCTGCCGGGAAGGCGCAGGGCGCGCCGTCCGCACGGTGCACACCCAGGGCGACGACTGCCAGCGCGATGGCGATGCTGGCCAGCGCGGCGCCCGCCATGACCGGCAGTCCGGTCAGTTCCCGTGCAAGCATGCCGAGGGCGACACTGAGGCCGATCGAGACGATCAGGCCGATGAGCATCTGCCAGCCCATGGGGCCGACGCGGCGTGCGTGGTCGCGCAGGTTGCCGCCGACCAGCGGCAGCGTCAGGCAGCAGGCGCAGGCCTGCAGGAACAGGTTCGATGCGGAGGCGCCGCTCATCACGCCCAGGCAGAGGACCGTGAAGGCCAGCATGCCCCACTCGAGCAGCGCAATGCGCAGCAGCGTGGCCGCAACCTTGCGGTTGAAGGCCGGCGCGCTGACCGGCATCCTTGGCGCCAGGCGGAACAGCGCCTGCTCGGCAGCGGTGTCCTTCACGCGCACGTTGCGGCGCTCGTTCTCGAACAGCGGCAGCAGCATCATGCAGGCGAAGCCGGCCCAGGCCATGTCGGTCACCATTTGCTGCAGCTCCGGGCCCGCGAATGTCCGGAGCGCGACCAGGACGATCGCCGAGACGGCCACGAATGCGCCCAGCATGACGGCGCGATAGGTCCAGTGGTTCATCGAACCGAGCAGGTGGGTGAGCAGCTTGCCGGGCTCGCCCGCCTGGCAGTCGCGGCGCAGCGCCCAGCGGTAGAACGCGGCGCCGAACTTCACCTGGCTGCGCTCGCGGAACTGTCCGGAGGCCGTGAGGCGCTCGGTCTGCAGGACCTGCGCTTCGCGCGCCGCATAGTGGCGCTCGCCGCCGTCCAGGAACGTGGCCTGCAGCGCGTACGCGGCGAAAGCCAGCATCAGCAAGGTGGCCGCGGCGAAGCCCGTGCCGCTCTGGAGCAGCGCGAGCAGGCCGGCCGGTACGTGGCGGTTGAACACGATGAACATCCAGGCGGCGAACTGGACCCACTGGCCCACCCGGTTGCCGCTCTGCCCGAGGCCGAAGGCGGCGATCCAAATGCCGGTGCCGAGGAACACCAGGGCCGGCGTGAGACGGGTCTCGAGCGTCATCAGCGTGACCGTCGCGACCGCGACCACCCACACGATCGCCGTCAACTGGATCAGCCGGCGGCGCAGGCGCGGCACCAGGCGCGCATTGGCGGGCGAGTTCAGCTTGATCGCGCCAGGCACGAAATAGATCAGCCAACTGGCCAGCACGACACCGAGGAAAATGCGCAGCGCCAGGCCAAGACTGAGCATCGGGTCGCCGTTCTTGATCTGGACCAGGAGGCCGATGACGAGCGCGACCAACACGCCCAGCCCGAGGATGAAGGCGCTCGCATGACGATGCCGGGTGCTGAGCGCCATGCGCCACAGCAGCCAATAATCCTTCAGCAGCGCGCTCATTGGGTCACCTCGATGAACAGGTCTTCCAGGCTGAGCGGCTCGACGCGCACGCCGGCTTCCCTGCCGAGTGCATCCATGGCGCCGCCGTGGGTGATCACGCTGACCGTGCCGTCGGCCGTACGCTGGCGCCGCAGTTCGCCCGCCAGCGGCTTCCCGTCGAGCAGCGCGCCCGGCCCCACCACGCGACGCGCACCTTCGAGCAGTTCGTCGAGCCGGCCCTGCAGGGCGATTTTCCCGTCGCGCAGGAAGGCGAGGTCCAGCGCGACGCGCTCCAGGTCCGACAGGATGTGGGTCGAGAACACCACCGTGGTGCCGCGCTCGATCACGCCGTCGATCAGCTCGCGCAGGAAATCGCGCCGGCCGACCGGGTCCAGCGCCGACACCGGTTCGTCCAGCACCAGCAGTTCCGGATCGTGGGCCAGCGCGCGAATGATCGACAGGCGCTGCTGCTCGCCGCCGGAGAGCTTGCTGATCGCCTTGTTCTGCATGAGCTTGTCGAAGCCCCAGCGTTCCAGGAGCGCGTCCACCTTGGCCTCGTTTTAGCGCGGGTACAGGGCCTGGAAGTAGCCGAGCATCTGGCGCGGCGTCATCCATTCGAACAGGTCGGATTTCTGCGGCACGTAGCCGATGCGGGCGCGGGTGGCGTCCGACAGGCGCGCCACGTCCTCGCCGTAGATACGGACCGAGCCACTATCGGTTTCGCGCAGGCCGAGCAGGCATTCGAGCAGGGTCGACTTGCCGGCGCCGTTGCGGCCCAGGAGGCCGATCACCTGCCCCGGCATTACCTGCCAGTCGAGCTTGTCCAATACCGTGGCGCTGCCGAAATGCTTGCTGATCGAACTGCTCTGGATGATCGGGGTAGTCATGCTTGTTCCTTCAGGATTTGGATGAAGAGCGAAACAACGGTGTCGGGATCGAGTTCGAGCTGGCGCGCTTCGAGGGCGGCGCGTTCCAGGGTCGGGCGCAGCAGTTCCGCGCGCTCGGCGGCGCTCTGGCCGCCGCCCGCGCGTTCGGCCACTTCCATGCCGAGCCCGCGGCGGCGCGCCAGCACCCCTTCCATCTCGAGCAGGCTGTAGGCCTTGGAGACGGTCATCGGGTTCAGGGCCAGCGCCTGGGCCAGCTCGCGCACGGAAGGCATGCCGTCGCCCGGCGCCATCTGGCCGCCCGCGACCAGGCGCTTCACCTGCTCGACGAGCTGGCGGTAGATCGGCTCGGGCGACCCGGTGGAAATCGAAAACAGGTGGGCGGAATGGGTGGTCATGGTGTCTACTGTATTAGTTGATTAATACAGTAGACGACAATATTGAACATGTCAATAAGAAATATTGACTGAAAGGCGAAAAAAAACCGGAGCGCAAGGCTCCGGTTCTCAAGGACGCGCAGGCGACCGTAGGGTAGGCACTCCGTGCCCACGCGTGACGCACATGACCGACAGTCAGCGGCAGCGAGGTATCGCCCGCAACGTGTCCAATGAATCGCGAGCCCGGCCAAGGTCAACGTTAGCGGGCGACAAATCGCAGCCAACGCAGAACGGACGCGCACGTAACGCGTGGGCACGGAGTGTGTTCAGCACAGGGACAT
>DEKZ01000453.1 GCA_002354135.1 Massilia sp. UBA2709
TCGCGCACGCGCGCGGCGAATTCGGCGTCGCCGACGGTCTTGAAGAAAGTGCCGAAAGCGAGGGACAGCCGGCTCCAGAAGCCAGGCAGTTGGGTCGGTGTATTCATTCTTGGTGTTCTGTAGGGTGAGGGACGGGCGCGCTGTCGGACAGCGTCGGGGCCCCAGGTCCGGAAAACGCGAATGATACCAGTTCGTTCACAAGCGGGGCACGCATGGGCAGGCCAGGATTCGCTCCAGGACCGGGAGGATGGTGTTGACGAGCTGATATCGGCCCCGTAAGCTGCTTGCTGAATTGCATCTTTCATTGCTAATTTTCATTCGGCTCACCATCGACGCCCTACGCACGAAAGAAATCGCTTGAATACCTTGATGACCGCCCCATGCCGGGCACTGCAGACTGCCGGCGTCGGACTGCTGGCGCTGCTGCTGTCCCTTCCTTGCGCCGCGGCGACGCCGAAACCCACGCCGCTGCTGAATGCCACCGCGGTGAACGACGTGCGGATCTGGATCGAGGACGGCAATTGCGGCAATGCCGTGGACCGTCTCAAGACGGGGCTGAAGAAGGGCTATCCGGAAGTAGCGCTGCTGGCGGGATCGATGTACGAGCATGGCCTGTGCGTGAAGCGCGATTGGGAAAAGGCGGTCACCTTCTATGCCCAGGCTTTCGAGGGTGGCCTGGTCGAAGGCGCGGAACGCTTGGCGGCCGGCTATGCCGATCCCGTGAACGGCCCCGATATCGCCGCCGCCATGTGGTGGGGCAGGAAAGTCAGGATATCGAGCTTCAACATCTGCAACATCAGCCAGAAGAGTGCGGATGATCCCGACCTCTTCGTGGCGGAGCTTGCGACCTGGCCGCAGCAGAGGCTGGAGACATGCAATTACGCTGTCGGCGTGCTGGCGATGATGTCTGCCGAAGTGACGTATCCGCGGCTCGGGCTCGCTCACCAGGTCGGCGGCAATGTCAGCCTGAGCTTCTTCCCTGGCGTTCCCCGCATCGATGTGGGGAAGGTCGAGTCGCACGAATATGCCGTGTATGGCCTGGTCGATGGCGACTCGCTGGGCGACCGCCGGACCCGCAAGGTCAGCGACGCCTTCAGGAAGATGGTGGGCGAGGTTGCCGAGCGCACGCTGCGCAGGTATCCGCAACCGGCAGGGATTCCGGCGGATGCCGTGCTGGAGCGGACTTACCTCTTCTGGATGGAATAAATCCATCCTGCTGTCGGCTCAGGCCTGGTCCGCTCCAGCCGCGCCCGCCAGCAATGCCTGGCTGTAGGCCCCGAAGTCGTCCAGCCCACGCTTGATGATGGTCACCAGCGCCGGCAGCGGCGCGGCCTGGTGATCCCATTCCGCGCGGCAGAATTCGCCGGCGCGCTTCAGGTCCTCGGCCAGCGTGGGTGCGATCCAGCCGTTGTCGGCGAGCAGGGTGATGACCTCGCGCTCGTCGTGCGGCATGCCCAGCCCGGCCTCGGCGATCACGTAGTCGCCCATCTCCACCGCCGCCTCCCAGGCGCGGATCACGTTGAGCGTGGCCGCGTCCTGGCGCGTGACATCGCCGACAAACGTGGTCGGGTCCTTCTCGTACTCCTCGCGGGCGCGCCGGCAGCAGCGTTCGATTGTGCCGGTCTTGCCGATCAATACGGTCTCGTCCATGCTTGCTCCTCTAGATCAGAAATAACAGCGCCGCCACGATGGTGGGCCCGAGCGCCCCGCCCAGCAGCCCGAGGGCGCCGATCGATTCGTCTTCGAAGCCGTTGCGCAGCAGGGCGGCGCCGGCCGGGTTCGGGGCATTCGCGATCACCGTCAGGCCGCCGCCTGCCACCGCGCCGGCCACCAGCATATATTGCGCGTGTTCGGACAGGCCGGCGATCAGCGAGCCGAGATAGGTGAGGGCGGCATTGTCGGTAATGGCCGTCAGCCCCAGCGCGCCGAAGAACAGCGCGGTCGGACCCAGGCTGGAGACGATGGGCTGCAGCCACCATTGCTGCATGCCGCCCAGCACCACCAGCCCGGCCAGGAAAAAGCCGACCAGCAGCCCTTCCTTCAGGATCAGGGGATCCTGGTGCCTTTCATAGGCCTTCGTGAAGCCGAGGAACAGCATGAACAGGCCGAGGAAGAGCACCGGATGGTGGGCCAGCAGCACCACGGCGGCCAGGAAGGCCAGGTGGATCAGCGAGACCTTCAGCGGCACCGTCTTGTCCTCGGGAACGGCGGCGGCCGGCGCCAGGTGCCGGCGCAGCAGCAGGACGATGACGGTGGCGTTGATGAGCACGGCCAGGGCCGCGCGCCAGCCGAAGTGGGTGAACATGTAGGCGCTGTCCCAGCCCCAGGTGCCGGCCACCATCAGCACTGGCGGCGCGGCATACGAAGTCAGGGTGCCGCCGATCGAGACGTTGACGAACAGGACACCCAGCGCGCCGTACTTCAGCGCCTCGGGCAGGCCGGGCCGGAAGACCTGGGGCGCGAGCATCAGGGCCGCCAGCGTCATCGCCGCCGGTTCCGTGATCAGGGAGCCGGCCAACGGCACCAGGGCCAGGCCGAGCCAGGCCAGCGCCACCTCGGTGCGCACCGGCGCCAGGCGCGCCGTGGTGCGCAGCAGGGCGCGCACCGCGTCGAGCACGGGACGCGAGGCGGCGATCACCATGACGGTGAAGACGAACAGGGGCTCGGTGTAGTGGCGCGACTCGGCGTAGTCGATGGCGGCGTCGGGACCGGAGACCAGGGCCATCGCCGCGATCAGGACGAAGGCCCAGAAGCCGAACACCACCTCGACTTCGCCCAGCAGGTGGAACAGGCCAGCATGGCGCGGATGGCGGTCGGCGAGGATCTCGAAACCCTTGGCCGCGAAAGTATGGATGAGTGCGCAGGCGAACAGGATGGCGCCGACCAGCTGGATGGTCGTCATGGCTGGCCTCGGTATTGCGTTGGGTACTGCGGGTAGAAGATGGCTACGGACATTGTCAGGCGAATAATGAGGGAAGCGCCATTATTTCACCTTTTGATGCAAGTCGGAGAGACGGGAGGCGGGCTCCTTCGTAGAACGTAGGCTTGCGCGCGCACAGCGACAAGGTGAAATCCTGCATGGACAGAATATACACATCTTGCCAAATGTTGAACGAGCGAGTACTGTATATCCATCCAGTACTTTTGCATTACCCCAATCATGTCTTGCTTACAACACAATGCTGCGCCTGAAGAATTACACCCTTCGCTATGGCTCGCCTCGCAGCTCGCGCGCGCCGGCACGCGCTGTGTCGACACCGGGCACCCGGTGCTGTCGAAGCAGTTGCCGGGCGGCGGCTGGCCGACCGGCACCCTGGTCGACCTGCTGCTGCAGCAGCCCGGCATCGGCGAAATGCGCCTGCTGCGCCCGGCCCTGGCCGAGGTGGCGCCTGCACCGGCCAGCGCCAAGCCGGCGCGCATCCTGCTGCAGCGCGGCGGCAGCGTGCAGTCGACCATCCGGATCGGCGCGCCCGGCATCGCCGCCAGCGCCGCCGACCAGGTGCCGCTGCGCCTGGCCAGCACCATCCTGGGCGGCGGCTTCTCGAGCCGCGTGAACACAAATTTGCGCGAGGAAAAGGGCTACACCTACGGCGCCTCGGCCGGCGCGCGCATGAGCCGCGCGGGCGGCGCGATCGTCGGCGGCGCCGACGTGCGCAACGAGGTCACGGGTGCGGCTCTCACCGAGTACTTCAACGAGTACAAGCGCATCGGTACGGAGCTGGTCCCGGCTGAAGAAATGACGATGAACAAGCGCTACGTCGCCGGCGGCTACCTGATCAGCAACCAGCTGCAGCGTTCGGTCGCCGCCACGCTGGCCCAGAACTGGCTGGTCGGCCTGCCCCCGGAATTCCTCGGCCAGTTCGTGCCGCTGATCCAGAAGGTCACGCCGCAGCAGGTGCGCGAGGTCTCGGCGAAGTATTTCGCGCCGGAGAAGCAGTCGATCGTCGTGGTCGGCGATCCGGCCGCGGTGGGCGCACAGCTCAAGCAGTTCGGCGAGTTCACGGTGACCGACAAATAAGAACGGCATTGTCCGGTTCGAACGCCCGCCTTGTGCGGGCGTTTTTTGTTCCGGGGTCCGGCGTCCGGGTATCCGGGGCCACGAAGACAGCGTGGACTCGGGAGTCCACCAGGCAACGGCGGGTTTCGTAGGGTGGACNNACCTGTGTCCACGCTGTATGGCACCGATGCGCATTCGCAGCGCCGCAGAAAATCACGTCCCCAGCGCGATCCCCGGCTTGCGCCGCAACGCACTCATCACCTCGCGCACCGGCAGGTGCCAGTTCAGGTCCGTGTTCGTGTGGTGCCAGGCATTGCGCGGCCGGTACTCGACGCTGATGGCGGCGTTCGAATTCATGGCGCCGAACCAGTCGATCTCGCCCATCACGTCGATGATCCTGCGGTAGCGCGGCGGCATCGCGATCGCCGCCGAGATCGTGACGATCGCCAGGTCCCCCAGTTCCTCGTCCTGGTGCGCGTCGCGCAGCGCGTACAGCGCTTCCGAGATCACCAGGTTGCCCTTCGAGTGCCCGACCAGCAGGCCGAAGCGGAAGCGCCGGTCGCCCAGCACCCGGCACAGCGTGCGCGTGTCCAGGCTGGTGCGCGCCGGGTTCAGCGCCTCGGTCGTGGCGGACTCGCCGGCATTGCCGCGCGCCAGTTCGTCGACGATTTCGAAGGCATGCCGCACGCGGTTCAGGCTGCCGAACCAGAACCAGCCGCCGGCTGCCTCGGTCAGCAGGTCGGCCAGCCCGTAGCCCGAGACCAGCCCCGCCACCGGCTCGCCGAAGGCATCGGCCACGTTGCGGGCAAAGGCCGCCGTGCCGAGCGCGGAACTGCCGACGCCGGCCACGGCCAGGATGCGGGTCTGGATGCCGCCGTTGCGGGCAAACTCCTCGATGTCCGGACAGATGCGCAGGCTGCCCGCACCCGACGGCGGCACGATCAGGAGCGCACCCTCGCGCGCCAGCCAGGGCGCGCTCG
>DEKZ01000452.1 GCA_002354135.1 Massilia sp. UBA2709
AGACTATTTACACAGCCTGTGCGGCGCCGTTTTGCATTGCCTTTTGTTACTTCCCGGCGCTATTGGCGCGTTCACTTGCGCGGCCGCAGCAACCCCAGCCCCTCGGTGGTACGCACGGCAATCGCGCCGTCGTCGGCCACGGCCAGCGCGGCGAGCAGCGTGACATCCTTGGGCAGGTCCTTGACCCGTTCGTTCAGGTTGACCATGCCATAACTGCTGCTCCAGGCAAACGCACGCTGGCCGACGGCTGTGGGGTCGACGGACGATCCCACCACCAGGCCCGAAGCGTTGACCGCGGCCGCCTGGGAGATGCGGCCGCCGCCCAGGGTGCCGAGCTCATGCAAGGTATTGCCGTCGTGCAGGAAGGCGACCTTGCGATCGTCGGGATAGGTGACGGTGCCGACCACGTGGCCGGCGGCGTTGATCGCAGTGGCCTCCGTATCCCGGGCGCCAGGCGGCAGGCCGAGATCGAGCAGGGTGCCGCCGGCATAGCGGTAGGCGCGCAGGGTGGTCGCGCCGACCGCCGAGATGGCGACCTGGCCGGCTTCGTTGATGTCGACCGCCGTCGAGCGCCAGCCCGGTGGGCCAATGTCGAGGATCGGCGCGCCGGTGCGGGCGTCATAGAGGAAGGCGTGATACGTGCTGTCCGCAAGGTAAGCGTTACCAACGACCTGTCCCAGCGAATTGATGGCTGTCGCGGTCGATGCGTTGCCGCCGAAGGTGCCGAGGTCGCGCATGGTCTTGCCGTCGTGGTAGAAGGCGTGTCCCTGGCCGCCGCTGGTGCCGGCCCAGCCGGCCACCTTGCCGCAGGTGCTGATCACGTTGCCGTAGGAGTCGGCGCCGCCGAGCGTGCCGAGATCGTGCAGGGTGCCGTTGTAGAGGAAGGCATGCGGGATGCCGCTCGCGGTGTAGGCCCAGCCGGCCACCTGGCCGCAGCGGTTGACCGCGAAGGCGCGGGCGCTGCCGCCGCCCAGGGTACCGAGGTCGATGCTCTTCTTGCCGTCGAACAGGAAGGCCCGGGCTTCGCTGCCGACCCAGGCGGTGCCCGCCACCAGGCCGCCATTGGCGATACCTTGGCGCACGACGGCGCCCAGGCTCATACCCGGCAGGCCGATCGGCGTGAAGTCGTAGAGCGGGCCGCGTTGCACCGGAGGCGGGGGAGGGGGCGGCGACACCACGGGCGGTGGCGGCTGCTGGTCGTGGCCGCCGCCACCGCCGCCGCAAGCGCTCAGCGCGGACGCGAGTGCAAAGGATGCCGCCAGCGCCATGCGCCGGCCTGGGTGGACTGTGACTGGAAGGGATGTGAACATGGCTGCCTCCATAGACGAGTTCACTTCCAGTCTAGGATCAGCTTGCCTGAGCGTTCAGTAAAAGACGAGTTTGCTTAAGCGGGCTCAAACCGATGGCTTGAGTTGCTGCAACAAGGAAATTTAGTTCCAGAGTGAAAGACCGATAGACTGCGCCTTGGCGCCGTCTATCGAGGTGCCGCGCTTATTTCGCTTCTTCGCCTTCACGCGCCTTGCGCCAGGCGATCATCTCGGCAATGGTGAGGATGGGGAAGCCGCGTTCCTCGGCGAAGCGCTCGATGTCTTCGCCGCGCATCATGGTGCCGTCCGGGTTCATCAGTTCGCACAGCACGGCAGCCGGCTGCAGGCCGGCCATGGTCGCCAGGTCGACCGAGCCTTCGGTGTGGCCGGCACGGGCGAGCACGCCGCCCGGGGTGGCGCGCAGCGGGAAAACGTGGCCCGGACGCACCAGGTCTTCCGGTTTGGCGTCAGCCGCGATCGCGGTGCGGATCGTGGTCACCCGGTCGGCGGCCGAGACGCCGGTGGTGACGCCGTGGCGCGCCTCGATCGAGACCGTGAACGGGGTGCCGTAGCGGCTGCCGTTCTCGATCGCCATCGGCGGCAGTTCGAGCGCGCGCACCTTGTCGGCGGGCAGGCAGAGGCAGACGATGCCGCTGCATTCGCGGATCATCAGGGCCATCGTTTCGACCGTCAGCTTTTCGGCGGCGACGATCAGGTCGGCCTCGTTTTCGCGGTCGAAATCGTCGAGCAGGATGACGGGAATGCCGGCCCGGGTCGCGGCCAGTGCTGCTTCGATACGGCCGTCCAGGTCGGTGCTGTGAAGGGTGTAAGTATTGACTAACATGTGAGACGCTCCTCGCGTGAAGTTGGCGAAAAACGCATCAGGGCAAGCGAATAGACGCGACTTGCTGCAGGCCGTACGGGCGAGCGGAAGCAAGCGCATTGCAGCGCACATCTTCTTTCATCCGGACTATGACCGTCGGCCCTGGATTCGCACCAGATCTGCTGACCCTGCCGGGGATGGCAGGCGCTCGCGGGCTTGGCCTTTGCAGGCCTTACCGCCGGTGGGGATTTCCACCCCGCCCCGAAGACGTAATGATTGCCTGCTTAGCAGACCTGTCAATTTTACTGGCGAAATCGGGTTTTTGCTTGCGGAGGGAGCGTTTGTTGGCCGGCAGCGCATGCATGTTCTTGCATGCGCTGCCCGTATGTAGAGCAGGCAACGTACTGTCCAGTACAGTCACAATAATTTTCGTGCATGCTATTGGGGCGGCATTCAGTCCGGCTGTCTCACTGTTTCGAGTGTTCCCTGATACCTGCCGCCAAGCTGGTCAGCCATTTGACATTGTATTTTGCCTTGCTGCCATCGGGTACGTCATCCAGTACCGTCAGCGTGTACATACTTTTATTGGTGACCCACATCAGTTCAGAGGACACCCATCCAGCGGGCGATCTCTTGACGGAAAAACGCGCCGGGGCATTATTTACTTTCGTGTTCATCAATTCTTTGATAATCATGACGCCGCCGCCATCGCCGACATAATTCCACTCATGCAACATTACCGCGACATTATCATCAAGTTTAAAAATTCGTGTGACACTGCTCCAAGGGCCCTTCTGTGATGGACCTTCCGGAACAACACCTTCAAGCGTATATTTTCCGAGTTCTCCACGAGATATATCCGCCAGCTTGAACGTCAGGTTGTTCTCTACGTCGCGCAGCGACTTAAGTTGAATGTGATAATTTTTTCTGTAAATGATAGCGTCGTCAGATATTTCCCCGAGTTTGCGGTTGGCGCCGAACGGCTGTTCGGCTAAATCCTCCTCAACCATTTTTTTTACGGTTGGGGTTAATTTATGAATGCTGGTAACCGTAACTTTTCCAATTTGAACACCAGGCACTGGACTGCTTTGCGGTAATTTTTCGTTGGAATTGTTGGCGAAAGCTGGATGCGTAGCAAAGGCAATTAGCAGACCAACGGCTAGATATATTTTCATGGTGACCTCGTAATTCTGGTGTCAAAATTAGCGGCCCCAATTGGCCAAGTTGCAATCTACAGCTGTACTATTTCCTAGAAAACGGATGAACCCCCCGTCGCTTTTCCAATGGTATCCGACGACCCTGCCGTACCAAAACTCCGAACCGAGGTGACCAGCATATGAGCGCCAAGTGTTTTCCCAGCCGCTCGTGGTGCCATTGCGTGTCGTATTGATGGTATGAAGGAAGGCTCCATTCCGGTAATGTTCCGAAGCAGTCCACAACATTGAACTTTTAAACGACCAGTCGACAGTAATACTTTCCTGTGCTCCAGCGGCCAAACATGAACGGCTGACAACGCCCAATGCACTAGCATGGGGGGGGAGAAGTAGCGCCATCAGCGATGCAATGATGGGTAAACGGGCAACTTTTCCTATGTCTTTCATTTATATCCCTTAAAGGTCGGTTTTTTAAGGTGTGCAAATGAGGCAGCAAGAAATATATTCCTTTACCCTCTAGTGTCCATATACTAGGAGGTTCATTTGAGATTTCATGGATGTAGCGATGGGGATAATAAAGCAAGTTGATTAGAAAATTTTGACGACCATTAAGCTTCTGAAGTAGATGGCTAGAGTGGTTCTATTAATCAATTTCCTTGACTCATGAATTAAGTGTTGCTGAAATGCGGTTATACAAGCTATCGCAAAAAAAAGCCGAGCTCCTGATGGAACTCGGCCCTTTGCGAATCTTGCTGTTAAGCGGATTTCTTATGGTTAAGTCAAATTAGCGACGCCAGTGTCAGTCGCACTTACGCACTCAGGCCGCCGCCGCCTTCGTTGTCCTTGCGCTGGATGAACTCGATCTTGTAGCCGTCCGGGTCGGTGACGAAAGCGATCACGGTGCTGCCGCCCTTGACCGGGCCCGGTTCGCGGGTGATGTTGCCGCCGGCCGCGCGCACGGCGTCGCAGGTGGCGTAGATGTCTTCGGCCGAGATCGCGATGTGGCCGTAGGCGGTGCCCATGTCGTAGCTTTCGACGCCGTAGTTGTAGGTCAGCTCGAGTTCGGCGTGCTCGGGGTTGCTGCCGTAGCCGAGGAAGGCCAGCTCGTACTTGTACTCGGGGTTGTCGCTGGTACGCAGCAGTTTCATGCCGAGGACCTTGGTGTAGAAGTCGATCGAGCGCTGCAGGTCGCCGACGCGGAGCATGGTGTGGAGGAGGCGCATGGTCTTGTCTTTCTTGATGGTTCAGAAAGGGTCAATTTTATGCGTTTGAGGCGAAGCTTGCCGGAGGCGGCTGTGCGGGAGATTTCGGGATGGTCTACTGCGGTAATAATCGTGCCGAGCGACAGATCGAGCGGCGCTTGAACGCGTGGGCGTTCGTAATTCAAGCCACTGGTTTGAATTACCCCGCCCACCCTACGTCCCTTGCGGCAGGCGCAGCTCAGCTTTCCAGGCGCGAGCTCAGGGTGATCTTCGCGTTCAGGAGTTTCGACACCGGGCAGTTTTCCTTGGCCGTATTCGCCGCCTTGTCGAAGGCTTCCTGGCTGGCGCCGGGGATCTTGGCGACCAGGTCCAGGTGCACGGCGGTGATCGAGAAGCCGCCCTCGACCTTTTCCATCGAGACGGTGGCGGTGGTGCGCAGTTCCTGGGCCGTCATGCCGGCCTGGCCGAGCTGGCCCGACAGCGCCATCGTGAAGCAGCCCGCGTGTGCGGCGCCGATCAGTTCCTCCGGATTGGTGCCGGGGCCGTCCTCGAAGCGGGTGTTGAAGCCGTACTGCGAATCCTTCAGCACGCCGCTGCCGGTGGAGACCGCGCCCTTGCCGTCCTTCAGGCCGCCGCTCCAGACGGCGCTGCCATTGCGTTTGATGGTCATGTGGTGTCCTTTCAGCGGTTCTTGCCCGGCAGGGGCTCGACCGAATCGTGATCGCGCATCGAGCGATGGCGGTCGGGTTGCGGATTGGCCTGGCCGGTGGCGCCAGGCGCGGGTTCGACGGATTCGCTCACACCGGGGGTGACGCGGGCGTCGGTGTCGACCAGGCCCTGGGCCAGGTCTTCGGCCGCCTGCTTGATGATGCCGCGCGGCTCGGTATCCTGGCCGTCGGGCGACTCGTCGCGCTCGTGGGGCTGGCGCTTGACGCCATCGTTCTCGATCTTCGCATCGGTGTTGACGAAGCGGTCCTTGGTTTCGGTAACCATTGCATTCTCCTTCTCGATACTCTTGCAGGAATCCTAACGCGTCGAGCCTGCGACAGTCGCGCAATTGGATGATGCTTTTGTATTCTTGCCGGAAAGTCACCGTGAAAAACGAAGTCCAGTTGCACCAAGCCGCCGTCCATTGCCCGAATTGCGATACTCATCTCGGCGGCAAGTTCTGCCAGGGTTGCGGACAGCCGGCACACCTGCACGTGCCGAGCGCGCGCGAATTCCTGCCCGGGCAGGCTGACGCCATGCGCCGGGTGTTCGGGGGGGGGGCAGCCACAAGGTCACGGCGCTGCGCTGGATCGTGCTGATGACGCTCCACATGCTGAGCATTGCGACGGCGATCGCGCTGGCGGCCGCCCTGGCTCTGGCCGGCTGATCTTGCTCTTCCGGCCCCTGCGCATCTATACTGTGATTTTGTACAGTATTCGATGTGCGGCCGGGTAGCAGGCGCTGGGATTATCGGTTAATCTCGCAGCGTGTTTTCCTATCGATGCCGAGAAACCTATGCCCTCTACGCCTGCCCCGCAACAAATCATCGCGCTCGTCGTACGGCAGAACACGGCCGGGATCGAGGAACCGGTCGCACGCATCCTCGGTTTCCTGCAGGGCTCGGGCTACCGCGTCGTGTTCGAGGCCGATACCGCGGCCCATCTCGGCATGCCCGGCGTCGAGCCGATGAGCGTGGCCGACATCGGTGAACAGGCCGACCTCGCGGTCGTCATGGGCGGCGACGGCACCATGCTCGGCATCGCGCGCCAGCTCGCCAAGTACGACATCCCGCTGATCGGCATCAACCTCGGCCGGCTCGGCTTCATCACCGACATCCCGGTCGACCGCATGCTGCCGGCGCTGGCCGAGATCCTGCAGGGCAAGGCCACGTCCGAGAAGCGCACCCTGCTCGAAGGCCGGGTGATGCGCGGCGGCGAAATGATTTATTGCGGCGTGGCCGTGAACGACGTGGTGGTGGCGCGCGGCAGCGGCGCCGGCATGGCGGAACTGCGCGTCGCCGTCGACGGCCAGTTCATGTACAACCAGCGCTCGGACGGCCTGATCGTCTCGACGCCGACCGGCTCCACGGCCTATGCGCTGTCGGCGGGCGGGCCGCTGCTGCACCCGAGCCTGCAGGGCATCGTGCTGGTGCCGATCGCGCCGCACGCGCTGTCGAACCGCCCGATCGCCGTGCCCGACACCAGCGAGATCGTGGTCGAGATCGTCTCGGGCCGCGACATCTCCGTGAACTTCGACATGCAGACCTTCGCCAGCCTGCAGCACGGCGATGAAATCGTCATCTCGCGCTCGCCCAACACCATCACCTTCCTGCACCCGGAAGGCTGGAGCTACTACCACACGCTGCGCGAAAAGCTGCACTGGCACGAATACCCGTCCTACGACGGCAAACTCAAATAAAGAACCGACAGGAGACCTGTTTCTTCATGCTGCGCACACTGACCATCCGCGACTTCGTCATCGTCGACGCCATCGAACTCGAATTCGCCAACGGCTTTTCGGTCTTCACCGGCGAGACCGGGGCGGGTAAATCGATCCTGATCGATGCGCTGCAACTGGCCCTGGGCGGGCGCGGCGAGGCAAGCATGGTGCGCGAAGGCGCGGCCAAGGCCGACATCACGGCCGATTTCGCGCTCACCGAAGCGGCCGCATCCTGGCTCGAGCAGCACGAGTTCGCAAGCGAAGAGGGCGGGGCGCTGCTGCGCCGCGTGATCGACAACGCCGGCCGTTCGAAGGCCTACATCAACGGCATCGCCGCCACCGCCGGCCAGCTGCGCGAACTGGGCGAAATGCTGGTCGACATCCATGGCCAGCACGCACACCAGAGCCTGCTGAAAGCGGAGGCCCAGCGCGCCCTGCTCGACAACCAGATCGCCGTGCGCGATCCCGCCGCCGCCGCCGAGGCGCAGGAAGTGGCCGTGGCCTTCCGCGCCTGGCGCGCCCTGTCGCGCCAGCGCGAGGAATACGAAACCAATGCCAAAAACGTGCTGATCGAGCGCGAGCGCCTGGAGTGGCAGGTGAGCGAGCTCGACAAGCTGGCGCCGAAGCCCGGCGAGTGGGTCGAGATCTCGAACGAGCACAGCCGCCTGTCGCACGCCGCCAGCCTGATCGAAGGGGCCCAGGAAGCGCTGGCCGCCATCTCGGAATCGGACCATCCTATCCTGTCGCAGCTGAGTTCCCTGAATACCAAGCTCGGCAAACTGGTCGACGTCGACGCCGAGCTGCAGGCCGTGCTCGACTGCATGGAACCGGCGCGCATCCAGTTGCAGGAAGCGGTGTACGCGCTGAACAACTACATCGACAAGGTCGAGCTCGACCCGGACCGCCTGCGCGAAGTCGACGCCCGCATGGACGCGCTGCACAGCGCCGCGCGTAAGTACCGCGTCACGCCGGAAGAGCTGCCCGAGGAGCACGCCACGCTGGCCGCCAAGCTGCGCCAGCTGGCCGACGCCACTGATATCGAAGGATTGAAACGCCAGGAAGAGAAGGCGGAAAGCGCCTACCGCAAGGTGGCGAACCGCCTGTCGGCGCGCCGCGTGGTGGCCGCCAAAGCCTTGAGCGAACAAGTTACGCTGGCGATGCAGGAACTGAGCATGAGCGGCGGCCGTTTCGAGGTGTCCCTGAACCAGGCCGAGCCGGGCGCGCATGGCCTGGAACAGGTCGAATTCCTGGTGGCCGGCCATGCCGGCGTCGCGCCGCGTCCGCTGGCGAAGGTCGCCTCGGGCGGCGAACTGGCGCGGATCTCGCTCGCGATCTCCGTCATCACCTCGCACGCGACCACGACCCCAACGCTCATCTTCGACGAGGTCGACAGCGGCATCGGCGGCGGCGTGGCCGAAGTGGTGGGGCGCCTCTTGAAACGCCTGGGCCAGCAACGCCAGGTGCTGTGCGTGACCCACCTGCCGCAGGTGGCGAGCCAGGCCAACCAGCACTTCCAGGTGGCGAAAGGTACGACCGGCGAAGGCCGTACGGTCTCGCGCATCGAGGTGCTGAACAACCGGGCGCGCGTGGAGGAAGTGGCGCGCATGCTGGGCGGGATCGAGATCACGGAGACGACGCGCAAGCATGCGCGGGAATTGCTGGCGTCCTGAATTCCAGCTTGCCTCGTAACTGGCCTGCAAGCGTGTGACGGAGGGACGTAGGGTGGACGGCTCCACCCTTGCGCCCGATGTCCACGCTGCGTCGATGCCGCCCACGCGTTCAACCGGCGGATACGTCGCCGCGCCAAATTTCTCTACACTACGAACCAGCCGACAGCCACGTGCTTCCACAGCACCCACGCGACCAGCAGCCATGCCGAGACAACAAGCAGGATCCCCCAGTTATTGCGCGGCTTGCGCCCCTCCTTTTCCATCCAGTCGGCAGCCTTGATCCTGCAGGCCTCGAGAACCGCTGCCGGCACCAGCCTGACCGCGATCCAGATCAGGACCGGCAGCAGGATCACGTCATCCAGGTAGTCAAGGATCGGGATGAAGTCTGGAATCAGGTCAATCGGACTGAGGGCATAGGCAACGACCAGCACGCCAAGCAGCTTGGCAATGAGCGGCGTGTCGGGACTTTCGCAGGCAAACCAGAGGGCGACGCCGTCATGCTTGATGCGGCGCGCCCACGTGCGCAGTCTGTCGAAAAGGCTCATCGCTTGCCTGGCTAATCGTCAGGAGGAAGGGATCACAGCTTACAAGGAGTTCCCGACGTCTTCCAGATGCGAGCGTTACCGAGCGGGTTCCTTCCTCGGCGCGCTGACATCGTAACGCAGCACAACGCTCTGGATAACACTGGCAAACGCCGACACTGCCCAATACAAGCTGACACCGGCTGCCAGCTTCCACACAATGAATGCCGTGACCAGGATTTGCACTGCCATCATCACCATCGCCGTGTCGGCCCCTGTAGACGGCGCATAGCAGGCTGCGACGGCGGTCAGTACGAGCACGATGAGGGTCAGCGCGGTGTCGGGCGAGGCCAGGTTCCTGATCCACAGGAAGCTACCTGCGCTGGCGTTGGTGAGGGCCTTGTACAGCAGGCCGAATACCGGCAGCTGGACCAGGGCGCCGAGCAGGCTGGAACGGTCGAGCATGTGCGCGCCGTTTTCCTTGTACAGCGCCGACATCGCGGCGAACATGGCCTTCGGGTCTGACGCGAGGCGCGCCTTGATGGCGTCGACCTGGGGCTGCAGGGCCTTGATTTTCTGCTGGTTAGCCAGCATCCGGCGCGACAGGTGCAGGGTCAGCGGAAAAAGGGCCAGCCGTACCACAAGCGCCAGGGCCAGAATGGTCCAGCCCATGTTCCCATTGAACAGCATGGAAAGCTGCGTCATGGCCGACGCCAGGATCTCGTTCATTTTGCTCTTTCGTTAATGATTAAAAAATCAATATGCAGGAGTCTAATGTGTGTTTATTTCAAGAAAAACATGCATTTCCCGATGCTTTACTTCGGTTTTCTGGAAGGAACGGGTGCGCTGGGAGCAGCAAGCGTGAACGCCGGCCCGGACGCCCTAACCGGGCGCTGCCTCCTGCGGCGCTCTGCCACAATCTCCCTCCAACCAAAACAAAGGAGGTTCGCATGAGCATCGAAAAAGTCCTGTACCGCGCCAAGGCCACTTCGCAGGGCGGCCGCGAGGGTACGTCGCGCAGCGATAACGGCGTGCTGGACGTCAAATTGACCACGCCGAAGGAGCTCGGCGGCAACGGCGCCACCGGCACCAACCCGGAGCAGCTGTTCGCGGCCGGCTACTCGGCCTGCTTCCTGGGCGCACTGAAATTCGTCGCCGGCCAGGCAAAAGTAAAACTGCCGGAAGAGCTGACGGTGACGGGCGAGGTCGGCATCGGCCAGATCCCGACCGGCTTCGGCATCGAGGCGGATTTGACCATCCACGGTCCGGGCATGGACCAGCAGCAGCTGCAGGAACTGGTCGACAAGGCCCACATCGTCTGCCCCTACTCGAACGCGACGCGCAACAACATCGACGTGCGCCTGCATGTGACGACCTGATACCTGTTGCGCCAGCGCCGCGTACATGCTGCAGCGCTGGCGCATGGCATAAAGCGGCCGAGTCCGCGGTCGCGTCACGCTCAACCTGGTGACGCGACGGCCCATCGATCCGGCCTATCGCTGCGATCAACTGTTGGGCTATTGCCGCGATCAACAATATCTTCTCGAAGGCGGGACGGCGCCCACCTATAATGGAGGGCCACGCGTTTTCGTCCCTTTTATGCCCTTCCGAAAAGAACCTCCCCATACCCACGGCAACGTTGCCCAAAGCGCCATCGTCCTCGTCAACCTCGGCACGCCGGATGCGCCGACCCGTGCCGCGGTCAAGCGCTACCTGAAGCAATTTCTTTCCGATCCGCGCGTGGTCGAAATCCCGCGCCTGGTGTGGTCGTTCATCCTGAAGCTGGTCATCCTGCCTTTCCGTTCCGGCGCGTCGGCCAAGAAATACCAGACGATCTGGACGAAAGAGGGCTCGCCCTTGAAGGTGCATACCCAGAAGCAGGCGCAACTGCTGCAGGCGGCGCTCGAGCAGCGCGGTCACGAAGGCGTGCAGGTGCGCATGGCGATGCGCTACGGCTCGCCCTCGCTGCCGGAAGTGCTGGACCAATTGAAGCTCGACGGCTGCGACCGTATCGCGATCCTGCCCGCGTATCCCCAGTATTCCGGCACCACCACGGCCTCGATCTGGGACGCCGTGTTCGCGCACTACAAGGACATCCGCAACGTGCCCGAGCTGCGCCTGGTGAAGCACTACCACGACCACGAGGGTTACATCGACGCGCTGTACGACACCGTGCAGGCGCACTGGGACGCGCACGGCCGCGGCCAGAAGCTGGTGATGAGTTTCCACGGCGTGCCCAAGCGCACGCTGCTGCTGGGCGACCCGTATTACTGCGAATGCCAGAAGACCGCGCGCCTGCTGGCGGCGCGCCTGCGCCTGGCGCCGGATGAGTACGTCGTCACCTTCCAGTCGCGTTTCGGCAAGGCCGAGTGGCTGCAGCCCTATACCGCGCCGACCGTGGCCGAACTGGCGCGCCAGGGCGTCGAGCGGGTGGACGTGATCTGCCCCGGTTTTACCGCCGACTGCCTGGAGACGCTGGAAGAGATCTCGATGGAAGTGAAGCACGACTTCGAGGCGGCCGGCGGCAAGGAATTCCACTACATCCCCTGCCTGAACGAAGCGCCGACCTGGATTGTCGGGCTGGCCGAGATCGCCGAACAGCACCTGATCGGCTGGCCGACCATGATGAGCCCGACGCAGCGGGAAGCGGAGCGGCGCGATGCGGAGTTGTCGCGCGAGCATGCCTTGCGTCTCGGCGCGTGAAGTAAGGCCACCATTGCCGGCACGGTCGCGGCAATTCTGCAGATAGCGATCGACGCGTGGGCGGCGGAGCTGTCCACCCTACATGTATGCGCTGACCCGTAGGGTGGACGGGTTCCCCGTCCACGCGTTCAACGAACGTCCGCACACCGCGACCCTCGAATTCTTCCCGCCGGGCTCCCCACGGCCCAACCTGCTAAAATGCTACGTTTTACGGCTTGGCTCACAACCCGGCGTAGCAGATGCATGCCACCGCAAGGGCGGCATACACGACGATGGCGCTGCTGATCAACTGCAATCTCATGAGTCTCTCCCACGACTGGTTCTTGTTCTGGTGACGCGCGTGCAAGCGCGTCAGGAACGATCTTAGAACTTGCTGCCAGGGAAAGAATCACCTCATCGGTAAGAGTTGTAACAAATGTTGTCAGTTCACCTGCTAACAAATGCGCAATTCCCCTTGAAAATGTAGGAGATCGCCCCATATGCGGCGCTGTATGACAAGCAGCATCTGTCCAACCATTCAGCCAAGTCCTTGATTTCAGGAGTATTTTCGATGCAAGACCAAGAAAATCCAGAGGTGATTAAACAGCCCGAAGGCGAAGCCGATACGGCGACCGTCCAGGCCGCGAACGAAGAATCGCGCGAGGCCAGCCTCGAAGAGCAACTGAGCGCGACCGAAGCCAAGCTGGCTGAAATGCATGACGCGTTCATGCGCGCCAAGGCCGAAGGCGAGAACATCCGCCGCCGCGCCCAGGAAGATGTCAGCAAGGCGCACAAGTTCGCCATCGAAAGCTTCGCCGAAGCCCTGGTGCCGGTACGCGACAGCCTGGAAATGGCCCTGAAGGTCGAAACCCAGACCGTCGAAGCGATCCGCGAAGGCGTCGAGATGACCCTCAAGCAGCTCACGTCCGCTTTTGAAAAGAACCGCCTGGTCGAAGTCATGCCGGCGCAGGGCGAGAAGCTGGACCCGATGAAGCACCAGGCCGTGTCGATGGTGCCGGCCGACCAGGAAGCCAACACCGTGGTCAACGTGTTGCAAAAGGGTTACATGATCGCCGACCGCCTGCTGCGTCCGGCCATCGTCACGGTAGCACAGCCGAAATAAGAAAAAGTAACGTGCTGCTTGGCAAAAGGCCTTGAAAGCAGTCAGGTTTTTCCCCATATCCGAAACATCAGAACATTTCAGCATTCAAAGGAAAATAAATCATGGGCAAAATTATCGGTATCGACCTGGGAACCACCAACTCCTGCGTCGCGATCATGGAAAACGGCCAGCCTAAGGTGATCGAGAACGCCGAAGGCGCGCGCACCACGCCGTCGATCATCGCCTACCAGGAAGACGGCGAGATCCTCGTCGGCGCGCCTGCCAAGCGCCAGGCTGTCACCAACCCGAAGAACACCCTGTTCGCGGTCAAGCGCCTGATCGGCCGTAAGTTCGACGAGAAGGAAGTCCAGAAAGACATCGCGCTGATGCCTTACCAGATCACGAAAGCCGACAACGGCGACGCGTGGGTCGGCGTGCGCGACAAGAAGCTGGCGCCGCCGCAGATCTCGGCCGAAGTGCTGCGCAAGATGAAGAAGACCGCCGAAGACTACCTCGGCGAAGAAGTGACCGAAGCCGTCATCACCGTGCCGGCCTATTTCAACGACTCGCAGCGCCAGGCAACCAAGGACGCCGGCCGCATCGCCGGCCTGGACGTCAAGCGCATCATCAACGAGCCGACCGCGGCTGCGCTGGCATTCGGCCTGGACAAGACCGACAAGGGCGACCGCAAGATCGCCGTGTATGACCTCGGCGGCGGCACCTTCGACGTCTCGATCATCGAGATCGCGGACGTGGACGGCGAGAAGCAGTTCGAAGTGCTGTCGACCAACGGCGACACCTTCCTGGGCGGCGAAGACTTCGACCAGCGCGTGATCGACTACATCATCGACGAGTTCAAGAAGATCAACGGCCTCGACCTGTCGAAGGACCCGATCGCCCTGCAGCGCATCAAGGCCTCGGCCGAGCGCGCGAAGATCGAACTGTCGTCGGCGCAGCAGACCGAAATCAACGAGCCGTACATCGCCATGGCGAACGGCGCGCCGGTCCACCTGAACCTGAAGATCACCCGCGCCAAGCTGGAATCGCTGGTCGAGGAACTGGTCGCCAAGACCATCGAGCCGTGCCGCGTCGCCATCAAGGACGCCGGCGTCAAGGTCTCGGACATCGACGACATCATCCTGGTCGGCGGCATGACCCGCATGCCGAAGGTGCAGGAAAAAGTGAAAGAGTTCTTCGGCAAGGATCCGCGCAAGGACGTGAACCCGGACGAAGCCGTGGCGGTTGGCGCGGCGATCCAGGGCTCGGTGCTGGCCGGCGACCGCAAGGACCTGCTGCTGCTGGACGTGACCCCGCTGTCGCTGGGTATCGAAACCCTGGGCGGCGTGATGACCAAGATGATCCACAAGAACACCACGATCCCGACCAAGTTCTCGCAGGTGTTCTCGACCGCCGACGACAACCAGCCGGCCGTGACCATCAAGGTCTACCAGGGCGAGCGTGAAATCGCAGCGGGCAACAAGGGCCTGGGCGAGTTCAACCTCGAGGGCATCCCGCCGGCGCCGCGCGGCACCCCGCAGATCGAAGTGACCTTCGACATCGACGCCAACGGCATCCTGCACGTGGGCGCGAAGGACAAGGCCACCGGCAAGGAAAACAAGATCACCATCAAGGCCAACTCGGGTCTGACCGAAGAGGAAATCCAGAAGATGGTGAAGGACGCCGAACTGAACGCGGAAGAAGACAAGCGCGTGAAGGAACTGGCCGAGTCGCGCAACCAGGCCGACGCGCTGGTCCACTCGACCCGCAAGTCGCTGACGGAATATGGCGACAAGCTGGAAGCCGGCGAGAAGGAAAAGATCGAAGCGGCGATCACCGACCTGGAAGGCTCGATCAAGTCGGGCGACAAGGCCGACATCGACGCCAAGGTCGCAGCCCTGTCGACCGCTGCCCAGAAGCTCGGCGAGAAGATGTATGCCGACATGCAGGCGCAGCAGGGCGGTGCTGATGCCGCCGCCGGCGCCCAGGCAGCAGGTGGCGCCGACGCTTCGGCCAAGGCCGACGACGTCGTCGACGCCGACTTCAAGGAAGTGAAGGACGCGAAGTAATCCTTGACCGCGTCATGAACCGAGCCGCTGCAGCCGAAAAGGTGCCGGCTCGGTTTTTTTGCTCAAACAGACAGTTTTGTTCAGTAGATAACAGCAAGGTGCCAAATGGCAAAGCGTGATTTTTACGAGATCCTCGGGGTCGCGAAGAATGCTTCGGAAGAAGACATCAAGAAGGCCTATCGCAAGCTGGCGATGAAGTACCACCCCGACCGCAACCCTGACAACAAGGAAGCGGAGGAGAAGTTCAAGGAGGTGAAGGAAGCCTACGAGATGCTGACCAATCCGGAGAAGCGCGAGGCCTACGACCGCTACGGTCATGCCGGCGTCGACCCGAACATGGGCGGCGGCGGCTTTGGCGGCGGCGCAGGTGGATTTGGCGATGCCTTTGGCGACATCTTCGGCGACATCTTCGGTGGCGGGCGTTCGCGCAGCGCGGGGCCCCAGGTCTACCGCGGCGCCGACCTGCGCTACAACCTCGAGATCACGCTGGAACAGGCCGCCAACGGCTTCGACACCACGATCCGCGTGCCGAGCTGGGACAAGTGCGACACCTGCCACGGCAGCGGGGCCAAGCCGGGCACGCAGCCGGTCACCTGCACCACCTGCCACGGCCATGGCCAGGTGCGCATGCAGCAGGGCTTCTTCAGCATCCAGCAGACCTGCCCGAAGTGCCACGGCAGCGGCAAGATGATTCCGGAACCCTGCCCATCGTGCAGCGGCGCCGGTCGCATCAAGCGCAACAAGACGCTGGAAGTCAAGATTCCTGCCGGTATCGACAACGGCATGCGCATCCGCTCGACCGGCAACGGCGAGCCGGGCACGAATGGCGGTCCGTCGGGCGACCTGTACGTCGAAATCCACATCAAGCCGCACCCGGTGTTCCAGCGCGAAGGCGACGACCTGCATTGCGAGATGCCGATCTCGTTCTCGAAGGCTGCCCTGGGCGGCGAGATCGAGGTGCCGACCCTCACCGGCAAGGTTTCGTTCACCGTGCCGGAAGGCACCCAGACCGGCAAGACCTTCCGCCTGAAAGGCAAGGGCATCAAGGGCGTGCGTTCGGGCTACGCCGGCGACCTGTTCTGCCACGTGGTCGTCGAGACCCCGGTCAAGCTGACCGAGAAGCAGAAGGACCTGCTGCGCGAGTTCGAACGCATGACCAACGAAGGCGGCGCCAAGCACAGCCCGCAAAGCAAGGGCTGGATGGACAAGGTCAAGGACTTCTTCGAGTAAGAAGCATCCAACCGCCGGGAGCGCGAGTTCCCGGCGGTTTTTTTTCGTCTGTACGCGGCTAGGCTTACAATACGGAAAACTCACGAAAAATCACGGGCTGGCGCCGTTCGCCGCGCCGCCCGCAGCAAGGGAGAAAATCAAGATGGCAAAAACGCCAACCGGCCTGACGGCCTCCGACCTGTTCGCACGCAACCGCGAATGGGCGGCCGAGATGGTCAAGGAAGACCCGGACTTCTTCAACGACCTGGCTTCGCAACAGGCCCCGGAATACCTGTGGATCGGCTGCTCGGACAGCCGCGTTCCCGCGAATGAGCTGCTGGGCATGGCGCCGGGCGAGCTCTTCGTCCACCGCAACATCGCCAACGTCGTCGTCCATTCGGACCTGAACAGCCTCTCCGTGCTGCAGTTCGCGATCGACGTGCTGAAGGTCAAGCACATCATCATCTGCGGCCACTACGGTTGCTCGGGCGTGCACGCCGCGCTCACGAATACCCGCGTCGGCCTGGCCGACAACTGGCTGGGCCACGTGCGCGACGTGCGCGACAAGCACGGCAAATACCTCGGCAACGTGGCCGGCAAGGCCGCCAGCGACCGCCTGGTCGAACTGAACGTGGCCGAGCAGGTGATCAACGTGGCGCAGACGACCATCGTGCGCGACGCCTGGGAACGCGGCCAGCCGCTGACCATCCACAGCTGGGTCTACGGCGTGCACGACGGCCTGCTGCGCGACCTGGGCATCACGGTCAGCAGCTTCGCGGAAATCGCGCCCAAGCTCGAAGTCGTGCTGCAGGGCTACCTCGAAGGACAGGCGAAGTGAACCCCGACGGCGAACTGGCCCGGCTGCGCGCGATCGTCCGCGCGTTCGTGATTGAACGCGACTGGGACCAGTTCCATTCGCCGAAGAATTTGTCTTCGGCCTTGAGCGTCGAGGCGGCCGAGCTGCTGGAGCACTTCCAGTGGCTGCAGACCGGCCAGCCCGAGGAGCTCGGTCCCGAGAAGCTGGTGCAGGTGCGCCACGAGATGGCCGATGTGCTGGTCTATCTCGTGCGCCTGGCCGACAAGCTCGACGTCGACCTGATGGCGGCGGTCGAGGAGAAGATGGTGCTCAACCGGGCGAAATACCCGGCGGATAAGGTGCGCGGGGATGCGCGCAAATACTACGAGTACAAAAGCGACGAGTCCAGGGACGCCTGACGGCGGCGCCGAACTCGTAGGGTGGGCACTCCGTGCCCACGCGTTACGTGCGTATCCGTTTTCGTTGGCCGTTGCTTATTGCCACGCAGCGCCAAGCTTGCCCGGCGCGCGAGCGTGCTTTTCTGGTCAAGCCAGGGTGATTATCGCTTTGAGCGGTGATAGCATGCGTTTGCGGACGAAGCGTCACCATTTCTGGCCAAAAATGACGCCCGTAACGCGTGGGCACGGNNACGGGGTGCCCACCCTACGATCCAAGGTAGTGCTCGATGACGCCGGACCTGTCCTCCACGCCGAGAATACCCATCAGCTCGTCGAGCGCCACGCGGAAATGCTTGCGCGCGGCGCCATCCTCATCCTTCACCACCTCCAGCGAACGCTGGAACTGCTTCATCACCCAGAACTTGGTCGGATGACCTTCGATCCCTTCGAGCAGCCGACTGCGCAAGCGGTCGATCTCGGCCGACAGGCGGGCACGTTCTGCGTCCGGCAGGCCGTCAAACGTGGGGCTGAACGCCCGCAAGCCATCGATCACCCGCGGCACGACGAACAGCGGCGCATCCGCCATCGTGTCCAGCGGGCCGCGTCCCATCAGATGCCGCCCATGCAGATGTACTTGATGACCAGGTAGTCCTCGATGCCGTAGATGGAACCCTCGCGGCCCAGGCCCGACTGCTTGACGCCACCGAAGGGCGCGACCTCGGTCGAGATCAGGCCGGTGTTCACGCCGACCATGCCGGTTTCGATCTGTTCGGCCACGCGCCAGACGCGGCCGATGTCGCGCGAGTAGAAGTAGGACGCCAGGCCGAACTCGGTATTGTTGGCCATGGCGATCACCTCGTCCTCGGTCCGGAAGCGGAACAGCGGCGCCAGCGGGCCGAAGCTTTCCTCGCGCGCGAGCTTCATGTCGGCAGTGGCGTCGGCCACCACGGTGGGCTGGAAGAAACTGTGGCCGAGCGCGTGGCGCTGGCCGCCCAGCATCAGGCGCGCGCCTTTCGACAAGGCATCGGCGATGTGTTCCTCGACCTTCTGCACCGCTTTTTCATCGATCAGCGGTCCCTGGTTCACGTCCGGTTCGACACCATTGCCGACCTTCAGCTTGCCGACCGCCGCCACCAGTTTTTTGGCGAACGCGTCGTAGACGCCGTCCTGCACGTAGATGCGATTGGCGCACACGCAGGTCTGGCCGGCGTTGCGGTATTTCGAGGCGATGGCGCCCTCGACGGCGGCGTCGATGTCGGCGTCGTCGAAGACGATGAAGGAGGCATTCCCGCCCAGCTCCAGCGACAGCTTCTTGACCGTCGGCGCGCATTGTTCCATCAGCAAACGGCCGACCTGGGTCGAGCCGGTAAAGCTGAGCTTGCGGACCACCGGGTTGCTCGTCATTTCGCCGCCGATTGCTTTCGAATCGCCGATGACGACGCTGAACACGCCCTTCGGCACCCCGGCGCGCTCGCCCAGTTCGGCCAGCGCGAGCGCCGAATAAGGCGTCAGCTCGGCCGGTTTCAGGACGATGGGGCAGCCCGCGGCCAGGGCCGGCGCCACTTTTCTCGTGATCATCGCCGCAGGGAAGTTCCAGGGCGTGATCGCCGCGCAGACGCCGATCGGTTCCTTGGTGACCACGATGCGGCGGTCGGGCCAGGGCGACTGGATCGTGTCGCCGGCGACGCGCTTGGCTTCTTCGGCGAACCATTCGAAAAAGGAGGCGGCATAGGCCACTTCGCCTTTGGCTTCCGCCAGCGGCTTGCCCTGTTCGGCGGTCATCAGGAGCGCCAGGTCGTCGGCGTTCTCCAGCATCAGGTCGTTCCACTTGCGCAGGATGAGGCTGCGCTCGCGCGCCGTTTTTTTGCGCCATGCCGGCCAGGCGGCGTTGGCGGCCTCGATCGCGCGGCGGGTTTCCTGGGCGCCCATGTGAGGCACGCTGCCCAGCTTCTCGCCGGTGGCGGGGTTGATGACGTCGACCGTGGCGCCTTCCAGGGCGTCGCACCACGCGCCGTCGATGTAGGCCTGCTGGCGCAGCAGGGAAGGGTCTTTCAGGTTCAGCATGAGGGACCTCGTTCATGTTCGGTGAAAGCGATCCCTCATGGTAGACCTTTTGCGCTTGCCCCCTTTTTCAGTTGCCGCGGTAGGTCGAGTAGCCGAAGGGGCTCAGGAGCAGGGGGATGTGGTAGTGCTGCGCCGGATTGTCGACCTTGAACTCGACCGGGATGCGCGGGAAGAAGGTGGCCTGGCCCTGGCGCGCGAAGTGTTCGCCGGTCTTGAAGACGATGCGGTATTCGCCGGCCGCGATCGGTTTGCCTTCCGGGTAGAGGGCGGCGATGCGGCCCTGCGCATTGGTGACGCCGGAAGCCAGCTCGCGCCAGCCTTCGCCGGCGCGCTGTTCCAGCGTCCCCCCGATGCCGGCCGTGGGCTGGCCGCTCTGCAGGTCGAGCACGTGGACGCTGAGCGGATTGGGTGCGGCGGCGGCGATGCCCGTGGAAAGGGCGAGGGCGCCGGCCAGGATCAGGTGTTTGAAAGCTTGCATGGTGTTCTCTTTCGATTAAGGGGATGGTTGGTCGAGTTCCGGCACGGCGCTCAATGCCGCCAGTGCGCAGGCGTGATCGTTGACGGCGCCGCCACCGCCGGCCACGCCGATGGCGCCGGCCG
>DEKZ01000450.1:0-15346 GCA_002354135.1 Massilia sp. UBA2709
ACCGGGTGCTGGCGCTGCCGGCGCCGCAGCCGACCTGCCCGTCCTTCGGTGGGGCCGGCCTGGACGTGCTGTACGTGACGAGCGCGCGCCAGTGGATGTCGCCGGAGCAGCTCGCGGCGGCGCCGCAGTCCGGCAGTGTGTTCGCGCGTGGCATGGGCGTGTGCGGCCTGCCGGAACAGCGCTTTCTCGGCCGCTTATCGGTGTAGAAATCGATATGAAAATCGATATCGATATCGATTAAAAATTGATTGGAAAGTTATCTGATCGGAATTTAGACTTCCTCATCAGCTCGACGGGTGGCGCTCCACCCGGGAGCCAAGAACAACGAGGAGGAGTAGATGTCCGAGACAAAGAACAAGACCCCGCTGCGTTCCGCTGCGTGGTTCGGCACCCAGGACAAGAACGGCTTCATGTACCGGAGCTGGATGAAGAACCAGGGTATCCCCGATCATGAATTCCAGGGCAAGCCGATCATCGGCATCTGCAATACCTGGTCCGAACTGACTCCCTGCAACGCCCACTTCCGCAAGCTGGCCGAACACGTCAAGCGCGGCATCCTGGAAGCCGGCGGCTTCCCGGTCGAGTTCCCGGTGTTCTCGAACGGCGAATCGAACCTGCGCCCGACCGCCATGCTGACCCGTAACCTGGCCAGCATGGACGTCGAGGAGTCGATCCGCGGCAATCCGATGGACGCGGTCGTGCTGCTGGTCGGCTGCGACAAGACCACGCCGGCCCTCCTGATGGGCGCGGCCAGCGTCGACCTGCCGACCATCGTCGTCACCGGCGGCCCCATGCTCAACGGTAAGCTGAACGGCAAGGACATCGGCTCCGGCACCGCCGTCTGGCAGCTGCACGAGCAGGCCAAGGGCGGCCAGATCACGATGCACGATTTCCTCGCGGCCGAAGCCGGGCACTCGCGCTCGGCCGGCACCTGCAACACCATGGGCACCGCCTCGACCATGGCCTGCATGGCCGAGTCGCTCGGCACCTCGCTGCCGCACAATGCCGCCATTCCGGCGGTGGATGCGCGCCGCTACGTGCTGGCCCACATGTCGGGCATCCGCATCGTCGAGATGGTGCACGAAGACCTGAAGCTGTCGAAGATCCTCACCCGCGAGAATTTCGAGAACGCGATCCGCGTGAACGCGGCCATCGGCGGTTCGACCAACGCCGTGATCCACCTGAAGGCGATCGCCGGCCGGGTCGGCGTGCCGCTCGAGCTGGAAGATTGGACGAAGATCGGCAAGGGTACGCCGACCATCGTCGACCTGCTGCCCTCGGGCCGCTACCTGATGGAAGAGTTCTATTACGCCGGCGGCCTGCCGGGCGTGATCCGCCGCCTGGGCGAAGGCGGCCTGCTGCCGCACAAGGACGCGCTCACGGTGAACGGCCAGTCGCTGTGGCAGAACTGCCAGGACGCGCCCATCTACAACGACGAAGTGATCCGCAAGCTGGAGACCCCGCTGATCGAGGACGGCGGCATCTGCATCCTGCGCGGCAACCTGGCGCCCCGCGGCGCCGTGCTGAAACCTTCCGCCGCTTCGCCGCACCTGATGCAGCACCGCGGCAAGGCGGTCGTGTTCGAGGACTTCGACCACTACAAGGCGCGCATCAACGACCCCGACCTGGACGTCGACGCCAACTCGGTGCTGCTGATGAAGAACTGCGGCCCCAAGGGCTACCCGGGCATGGCCGAAGTGGGCAACATGGGCCTGCCGCCCAAGCTGCTGGCCCAGGGCATCACCGACATGGTGCGCATCTCCGACGCGCGCATGAGCGGCACCGCCTACGGCACCGTGGTGCTGCACGTGGCGCCGGAAGCGATGGCCGGCGGCCCGCTGGGCATCGTGCGCGACGGCGACTGGATCCAGCTCGACTGCAAGAACGGCGCGCTGAACGTCGAACTGTCGGACGAGGAAATCCGCAACCGCCTGGCCGACCGCGCCGAGAACCAGAAGCCGGAGACCCGTTCGGGTTACCAGCAGCTCTACCTCGACCACGTGCTGCAGGCCGACGAAGGCTGCGACTTCGACTTCCTGGTCGGCTGCCGCGGCTCGGCGGTGCCGAAGCATTCGCATTGATCGGTGTGCGCGATCGGCGTCGCGTTTATTCGAACGCCGCTTGAACGCGTGGGCGGCAGAGCCGCCCACCCTACGGGTCAAGCTCCACCGGTAACGGCTATCGAAGGGACGTAGGGTGGGCGGGTCTCCCGCCCACGCGTTCTACGAACGTCCGATCAACCGCAACGCCCCGTAGGGTGGGCAGTGGTGCTGGCGTCTAGCCAGCACCACTGCCCACGCGCCACGCACGCAACACCTCGGCCCGGAACGCCGGCATCCCGCTCCGCGCCCCAAAACAACATTGGAGACCACAACCATGCTTCTCATCCAATTCCACACCGACGCCGGCGCCCGCCGCATCGGCATCCTCGACACCGACACCGTCCGCGTCATCGACGGCTACGCCACCACGCTGGAACTCGCCCAGGCCGCCATCGCGGGCAAGCAAACGCTCGCGCAACTGGCCGCCACCAGCGCCGGCGACGAACTGATCCCGTATGCAACGCTGGCCGCATCCGGCCGCATCCTGCCCCCGCTCGACCACCCTGACGCCGCCCACTGCTACGTCACCGGCACCGGCCTGACCCACCTGGGGAGCGCCGACACCCGCGACGCGATGCACAAGAAGATCGGCGGCGAAGTCGAGACCCTGAGCGACAGCATGAAGATGTTCCGCATGGGTGTCGAAGGCGGCAAGCCTGCCGATGGCGGGCCGGGCGTGCAGCCCGAATGGTTCTACAAGGGCGACGGCGCCATCGTGCGCGCCACCGGCCAGGACCTCGACATGCCGGCCTTTGCGCTCGACGGCGGCGAAGAACCGGAGATCGCCGGCCTCTACGTCATCGGCGAGGACGGCCAGCCTTACCGCCTCGGCTACGCCATCGGCAACGAGTTCTCCGACCACGTCACCGAGCGCCAGAATTACCTGTATCTCGCCCACTCGAAGCTGCGCAGCTGCGGCCTGGGCCCGGCGCTGCTGGTTGGCGAACTGCCGCAGCACGTCGAAGGCGTCTCGCGCATCCTCGACGAAGCCGGCCAGGTGCGCTGGGAAAAGGCCTTCGTGAGCGGCGAGCAGAACATGTCGCATTCCATCGCCAACCTCGAGTACCACCACTTCAAGTACGGCCTGTTCCGGCGCCCCGGCGACGTGCACATCCACTTCTTCGGCACCGCCACGCTGAGCGTCGCCGACAACATCGTCGTCAAGCCGGGCGAGTCCTTCGAGATCGTCTCGCCCCAGTTCGGCCCGGCCCTGCGCAACCGCCTCGCCGTCGTCGACACCCCTTACGTGAAAGTGAAGAGCTTATGAACATTACCGGAGAAGCCCTCATCGGCGGCATCGCCGAGCGCGGCAGCGCAGGATCCTTCCAGGCCTGGGACCCGAACCTGCAGCAGCACATCGCGCCCGCCTTCAACATGGTCGACAGGGACCAGATCGACCGCGCCTGCCGCCTGGCGGGCGAAGCCTTCGACATCTTCCGCGCGACCAGCGACGCCGAGCGCGCGCACTTCCTGGAGACCGTGGCCGAGCAGATCCTGGCCATCGGCGACGAGTTGATCGTGCGCGCGATGGCCGAATCGGGTCTGCCGCGCATGCGCCTGGAAGGCGAGCGTGGCCGCACGGTCGGCCAGTTGCGCCTGTTCGCCGAACTGCTGCGCGAAGGTTCCTGGCGCGACGTCCGCATCGATACCGCGCTGCCCGAGCGCACGCCGCCGCGCCCGGACTTGCGCATGCAGATGACCGGCCTCGGCCCGGTCGCCGTGTTCGCGGCCAGTAACTTCCCGCTGGCCTTCTCGGTCGCGGGCGGCGACACCGCGTCGGCCTTCGCCGCCGGCTGCCCGGTCGTGCTCAAGGCGCACTCGGCGCACCCGGGCACCTCGGAACTGGTGGCGCGCGCCGTCGTCCGCGCAGTCGAGCAGTGCGGCCTGCCGGCCGGCGTGTTCGCGCTCCTGACCGGCACCGGCAACGGCATCGGCCAGGCGCTGGTGGCCCATCCGGCCATCCAGGCGGTCGGCTTCACCGGCTCGCGCTCGGGCGGCACGGCCCTGATGGCGGTGGCCGCGGCGCGTCCGCAGCCGATTCCCGTCTACGCCGAGATGAGCAGCATTAATCCGCTGATCCTGATGCCGCAGGCGCTGGCCGCGCGCGCCGACGAGATCGGCAAGGGCTTTGCCGCGTCGCTGGTGCTGGGCGTCGGCCAGTTCTGCACCAATCCCGGCCTGGTGCTGGCCATCGACGGTCCCGGCCTCGACACCTTCTGCGAGGCCGCGAGCCGCGCGCTGCTTGATACCCAGGCCGCGACCATGCTCACCCAGGGCATCGCGCAGAGCTACCGCAAGGGCGTGGAGCTGCTGCGCGGCCACCACGCCGTGACCACGCTGGCCTGCCTCGAGCACGTGGAAGGCAAGGGCGCCGCCGCGCTGTTCCGCACCAGCGCCGAGCACTTCCTGGCGCACCACGAGCTGCACGGCGAAGTCTTCGGGCCTTCGTCGGTGGTGGTGGCCTGCCGCGACCTGGCCGAGCTGCGCGCCGTGACCGAGGTGCTGGAAGGGCAGCTGACCGCGACGCTGCAGATCGACGAAGGCGACTACGAAGCAGCCAGGGCGCTGCTGCCGGTATTGGAGCGCAAGGTCGGCCGCATCCTGGCGAACGGTTTCCCGACCGGTGTCGAGGTCTCGACCGCGATGGTGCACGGCGGCCCATTCCCGGCTACGGCGGACGGGCGCAGCACCTCGGTGGGCACGGGCGCGATCAACCGCTTCCTGCGTCCGGTGTGCTACCAGAACCTGCCGCAGGCATTGCTGCCGGAGGCGCTGCGCGATCATAATCCCCTCGGCATCTGGCGCCGCCGCGACGGGGCGCTGACGAAGGAATAACGCGGCGTATCTGGAGGGACGTAGGGTGGGCGGNNGGCGGGTCTCCCGCCCACGCGGTGATCGTTATCGGCTCCGGCAACGAGCCGGATGATCTCGCTGCAAACTATCACCGCGTGGGCGGCGAAGCCGCCCACCCTACGGACAGCAGGCGCAGCGTAAAAACATAAGCAGATGGAGACAAGCATGAATCAGTTGGCGAAGTATGGCAGCCTGCAAGGCAAGCGGGTATTCGTAACAGGCGGCGGCACGGGCATCGGCGAAGCCATCGTCTCCGCCTTCGTGGCGCAGGGCGCCATCGTCGCCTTTGTCGACATCGCGCGCGAGGCCAGCGAGCAGCTGGTGGCGCGGTTGAAGGACGCAGGCGGCGCCGCGCCGGTATTCCGCCATTGCGACATCACGGACATCCCGGCCCTGCAGCGCACGATGGCCGAAGTGGCCGGAGAGCTGGGCGACTTCGACGTCCTGGTCAACAACGCCGCCAACGACCAGCGCCACGACATCGCCGACGTCTCGCTCGACTACTGGAACGAGCGCATCGCCATCAACCAGCGGCCGATGTTCTTCACCTGCCAGGCGGTCCTGCCGGGCATGAAGAAGAAGGGCGGCGGCTCCATCATCAACTTCAGCTCGATGTCCTGGCACGCCAAGGGCGCGGGCTACCCCGTCTACGCCACCACCAAGGCGGCCGTCATCGGCCTCACGCGCAGCCTGGCGCGCGACCTCGGGCCTTTCGGCATCCGCGTCAACACCGTCACGCCGGGCTGGGTCATGACCCAGCGCCAGATCGAACTGTGGGTGAACGAGGCCGCCGAGGAAGAGATCAAGAAGGCCCAGTGCCTGCCGGGCAAGCTCATGCCGGACGATATCGCCGCCATGGTGCTCTTCCTCGCCGCCGACGACAGCAGGATGTGCACCGCACAAGACTTCGTCGTCGACGCCGGCTGGACCTGAATGACCTGATCCGCAGTACCTCGGCGCACCGCCCCATGTCCGGGGCGCGCCTCTGCACGCCGCTACAGAATCCAATAACAAAGGAGACAACATGAAGGCACTCAAACTCGGCGCGATTGCGCTCGGCATCCTCGCCATCCCGGCATACGCCCAGGTGAACGTGACCATCGACGCGGCCAAGCCCGGTCCGGTCATCAACAAGAACGTGTACGGCCAGTTCGCCGAGCACCTCGGCACCGGCATCTACGAGGGCCTGTGGGTCGGCCCGCAATCGAAGATCCCGAACACCAAGGGCTGGCGCAACGACGTCGTGGGCGCGCTGAAGGAGCTGAAGGTGCCGCTGGTGCGCTGGCCGGGCGGCTGCTTCGCCGACGAATACCACTGGCGCGACGGCATCGGTCCGCGCAACAAGCGTCCGGTGAAGGTCAATACCCATTGGGGCGGCGTGGCCGAGGACAATGCGGTCGGCACCCACGAATTCTTCGACCTGGCCGAGATGCTCGGCGCCCAGACCTACGTCAACGGCAACCTGGGCTCGGGCACGCCCCAGGAGATGGCCGAGTGGCTGGAATACATGACCTCGGACACGAAGTCGACCCTGGCCGAGCAGCGCCGCAAGAACGGCCGCGCCCAGCCTTTCAAGGTCGACTACTTCGGCATCGGCAACGAGGCCTGGGGCTGCGGCGGCAACATGAAGCCGGAATACTATGCCCACCTGTACAACCACTACGCCACCTTCCTGAAGACGCCGCCGAACGCGCGCCCGAAGATGATCGCCAGCGGCGGCAACGACAACGACACCAGGTGGACCGAAGTGTTGAGCAAGGAAGCCGCGCGCGGTACCGACGGCATCAGCTTCCACTACTACACGCTGCCGACCGGCGTGTGGGAGAAGAAGGGCGCCGCCACCGGCTTCGACGAAGCGGAATGGAATTCGACCATGGCGCAGACCCTGCGCATGGAGAGCCATATCAAGAACAACGTCGCCATCCTCGACAAGAACGACCCCGAGAAGAAGCTTGGCTTCTACGTCGACGAATGGGGCACCTGGTACGACGTCGAGCCGGGCACCAACCCGGGCTTCCTGTTCCAGCGCAACACCATCCGCGACGCCGTGGTCGCGGCGCTCAACTTCAACATCTTCCACGCCCACGCCGACCGCGTGCGCATGACCAACATTGCGCAGATGGTGAACGTGCTGCAGGCGATGATCATCACCGACAAGGAGAAGATGCTGCTGACGCCGACCTACCACGCCTACAAGATGTACATCCCCTTTCAGGATGCGACCTCGCTGCCGGTGGCGGTCACGAACGACAAGCCTTACGTCTCGGGCAGCAGCGTGGTGCCGGGAGTGAGTGCTTCGGCCGCGCGCGGCAAGGACGGCAAGCTGTATGTGGCGCTGGTGAACACCAATCCGCGCCAGGCCACCGACGTCGTGCTGAACGTGCCGGGCCAGGCCATCAACGCCGTCAGCGGCCAGGTGCTCACCGCCGACGCCATGGACGCCCACAACACCTTCGAGAACAAGCAGGCCGTCAAGCCGACGCCCTACAGCGCCCGCGCCAGCGGCGGCAGGATGTCGGTCAACCTGCCTGCCAAGTCGGTGATGGTCGTCGCCGTGGAGGGCTGAGCCATGCGCGCGCTGACTTCCACCAGGCCAGCGCGCATCGCCCCTACGCAACCCGTAGGGTGGGCACCCNNGGGTGGGCCCCCCGTGCCCACACGGCGATACGCACCTTCGGCTCATTCGCGTTCGCAGTCCCAGCGCTCGCGACAGCGCTGGCATTGTTGCCGGCTCCGTCCCATGCCACCCAGGTCGACGTCCACGACCCCGTCATGGCGAAAGAGGGCAACACCTACTACCTCTTCAGCACCGGCCCCGGCATCAGCTTCTACAGCTCCACCGATATGAAGACCTGGAAGCCCGAGGGCCGCGTCTTCGCCGGCGAACCCACCTGGTCCTGGAAGGCCGCGCCCACCTTCCAGGACCACATCTGGGCCCCCGACATCTACCACCACGACGGCAAGTACTACCTGTACTACTCCGTCTCCGGCTTCGGCAAGAACACCTCCGGCATCGGCGTCACCACCAACACCACGCTGGACCCGCGCTCGCCCAACTACCGCTGGGAAGATCAGGGCATGGTGCTGCAATCGATTCCGGGCCGCGACCTGTGGAACGCCATCGATCCCAACGTGATCGACGACGAGAACGGCACGCCCTGGATGTCCTTCGGCTCCTTCTGGAGCGGCCTGAAGCTGGTGAAGCTCGACGCCAACCGCACGAAACTGGCCGAACCCCAGGAATGGCACACCATCGCCCGCCGCGACCGCCCGGCCTTCACGCCCGACGAGGAACCCGGCGCCGGCCACATCGAGGCCCCGTTCATCTTCAGGAAGAACGGCTGGTACTACCTGTTCGCGTCCTGGGACCTGTGCTGCCAGAAGGAGAAGAGCACCTATAAAGTCGTCGTCGGCCGCGCGAAGAGCGTGACCGGCCCCTACCTCGACCGCAAGGGCGTGGACATGGCCAAGGGCGGCGGCTCGCTCGTCATCGCAGGCGACCAGGACTGGAAAGGCGTCGGCCACAACAGCGCCTATACCTTCGACGGCAAGGACTACATGGTCCTGCACGCCTACGAGACCGCCGACAAGTACCTGCAGAAGCTGAAGGTCATGGAGATGCGCTGGGACCGCGACGGCTGGCCCGTGCTGGACCAGAAAGACCTGAACCGCTACCAGAGCCAGGTCGCACGATGAAGACCCGTCTCGCTGCCTTCGGTTTGCTGGTGGCGAGCGCCTGGGCGCAGGCAGCGGAGCTCTTCCCGCTGCGCGACGTGCGCCTCGGCCCCGGCCCCTTCCTGGACGCCCAGACCACCGCCCTGCACTACATGCTGGCGATGGAGCCGGACCGCCTGCTCGCGCCTTTCCTGCGCGAGGCCGGACTGGAGCCGCGCAAGCCGAGCTACGGCAACTGGGAGTCCACGGGCCTGGACGGCCACATGGGCGGCCACTACCTGTCTGCGCTGGCGCTGATGCATGCCTCGACCGGCGACGCCGAGGTGCTGCGCCGCCTGAATTATGTTGTGGCCGAACTCAAGCGCGCGCAACAGGCGAACGGCGACGGCTACCTGGGCGGCATCCCCGGCGGCCGCCAGGCCTGGCGCGACGTCGCCGCCGGCAAGCTCGAGGCCGACACCTTCTCGGTGAACGGCAAGTGGGTGCCCTGGTATAACCTGCACAAGGTCTATGCCGGCCTGCGCGACGCGTACCGCTACGCAGGCAACGAGGACGCGCGCGTCATGTTGATCGCGCTGTCCGACTGGGCGCTGCGCTTGAGCTCGAAACTCAGCGACGAACAGATGCAGACCATGCTCAAGAGCGAGCATGGCGGCATGAACGAAATCTTCGCCGACGTGTTCGAGATGACCGGAGACCAGCGCTACCTCGCCCTGGCCCTGCGCTTCTCGCACCAGTCGGTGCTGCAGCCGCTGGCCAAACGCGAAGACAAGCTCACCGGCCTGCACGCCAACACCCAGATCCCCAAGGTCATCGGCTTCCAGCGCATCGCCGAGATGACGGGGCGCGAGGACCTGCGGCAGGCGGCGCGCTTCTTCTGGCAGAACGTGCACGACAAGCGCACGGTGGCGATTGGCGGCAACAGCGTCAAGGAGCACTTCCACGACACCGAGGACTTCAGCCCGATGATCAACGAGGTCGAGGGCCCCGAGACCTGCAACACCTACAACATGCTGAAGCTGACCGAGATGCTGTTCCGGGCGGAGCAGAAGGGCAAGCAGAGGGGTAACTACGGCGACTACTACGAGCGCGCGCTGTACAACCACATCCTGTCCTCGCAGCGGCCCGGCACCGGCGGCTTCGTCTACTTCACCCCGATGCGGCCGAACCACTACCGCGTGTATTCGCAGGTCGACAAGGGCATGTGGTGCTGCGTGGGGTCGGGGATCGAGAGCCATGCCAAGTACGGCGAGTTCATCTACGCCCACGAGAACGATGCCCTGTTCGTCAACCTGTTCATCCCGTCGACGCTGGATTGGCGCAAGAAGGGTGTGCGTATCACGCAGAGTACGCGTTTTCCGGATCAGGGCAGCACGCGCATCACCGTCGATGCGGTGGCGGGTTCTGGTGATCGCTTCGCGATGAAGGTTCGCTACCCGGCCTGGGTGGCGAAGGGCGCGATGCAGGTGCGGGTGAATGGGAAGCCGGTGAAGCTGTCCGGGGAGTCGGGCGGCTACGTCAGTTTGGAGCGCCAATGGCGCAAGGGCGACCGGGTCGACGTCTCGCTACCGATGAGCACCCGCCTTGAACCGATGCCGAGCATGAAGAACTACTACGCCGTGCTGCACGGGCCGATCGTGCTCGCGGCGAAGACGAAGCTGTTCGCGGACGAGCAGCTCAACTTCCTGGCCGACGAGTCGCGCATGGGGCATATCGCGCAGGGGCCGGTGTGTCCGCTGGAGTCGGCGCCGATGCTCGTCAGCGATGCCCAGGATTTCGTACGCAAATTCCAGCCTGTGCCGGGCAAGCCGCTGACCTTCAGGGCGCCGGGGCTGGTGCATGGGGCCGCTGGCGCGGCGACGGAGTTCATTCCCTTTTTCCGGTTGCACGATTCGCGTTACACGATGTATTGGCAGCATTCGACGCCGGCGAACCTGGAGCGCATGCAGCTTGATAACGCGGCGCGCGAGGCGGAGCGGCTGGCGCTGGATGCGCGGACGATCGATTCGGTGGCGCCGGGGGAGCAGCAGCCGGAGGCGGATCATTCGCTCAAGGGAGAGGGCGTCGAAACTGGTATAACGAATGGACGGCGATGGCGGAGTGCGACGAAGTGGTTCAGTTACGAGTTGAGTGATCCAAAATCGGAAGCAAAAGTTATCCAATTAACTTTTGCACAAGCCGATGCAGGGCATCGATTTTCCATAGATATCAACGAACAGCAAGTTGCAGTGATCGAGCTAAATGCTGACAGCTCAGAGCCGTTCTATACACACGAGTTTAATTTGCCGGCAGAGCTCCCAAGAAGAGCGGGCGGAGTGTTAAATGTAAAGTTTTATAATCATTCAAACTCTGTCGCAGGAAAAATATACGGACTAAGACTATTGCGCTGATTAATAAACGTTTTAGTATCTATTATGTCAAGAAATTGCTATTTATGGCTGGAAACAGCCAGGTTGATAACGTGGAGGGCTTGCGACATGGTGGCAATCTTAGACCTGTCTTTCGTCCTTTTCGATACGGCTCAAAAGCGATTGCGATTCTTGAGCCGCAAATAGAGGATGGATCAATCGATCTTCTTTTTTGTCGTGCGTGCCCGTCGCGGTGGTTTTGAGTCTAGAGGTAAGGTAATTTGGTTTGAAATTCTATCTCGCAATTCCTGGCATTTTTTTGCATTCTTAAAAAGAACGGCCAAGTAGCAATCGGTCGAGTAAAGCTCCTCAATAACGTTATTTAAGGCTTCATGATACGTTTTAACGGTGTTTTCATCAATATTCTTATGCGCAGATCTAACGAGCAAATGTTCGAGGAATCGATTTCCATGCACTGCAAGTTGTGCAGCGCGACCGTTGATAGTTGTTCCATATGCGGCGACCGCTTCATTTGCGCATCTCCAGCGCTTTACTGCTTCCCAAGCTTGCGGAGCAATTACCGGTTGTTCGAATAATTTTTGGTAATGTCCATTTGGGTCGGTAAGTGAACCCGCATTTCGTTTTGCAACAACGACATTTGCAATGTTCGCACCTGACACAGCTAGAACCATTGCGAGCTCTTGGACGTCTACCCCTTTACTCGAGTCCAAAACTTTCTCACCACGGCGATAGCAATACTGTATCCCCATCTTTTTGAACGACTCGGCAATGCCGTCTTGCATAGCATCGAGTGCAAGGAAATCTTTAGGTTCAACTCGATTCTGAGTATTAGTAGCGGTAGTAATGCGATTTGCGATATCCAGCGGGGCTTTGTCAAGAGATATCACCTTGATCTGAACATAAGCACCTTCTACTGCACGTGCATTCTTTCCATAGGCTTTTGCAATTGACCCAGTGGTCTGAGCTCCGTTTACAATCTTAATGTTAGATACGTTCCAATAGGAGCTCTCTTTCTGATCCCCTAAGCCGACGGGCTTCCTTCGAATCTCATCGGCAATAGCCGTAATGCCATTGTTTAGGTACCAAAAATCCTGCGGACTTTTTAGGATGGCTGATTCAATTTGAGAGTTAATATCGCTATCTGATAAGGTTCCGCGAATATTTTCAGAAAAAAGCAACTCGTCATGCGTTTTATACCACTCGGCTACGTCAGCGCACGAAACTTTCCCATACACTGCATAGTAGGGATCTTTCTGCTCTCCCCACTGGAGTAAGTTGATCTCAACGTCTGACTTGGCGCCAGATTTTACAGCTTTAATTGTTCTAACCAGATGTTTTAAACCGAATGTTTTGAAGGAAACAACCTCTTGAGATTCAGAGTTGTTCTCTTTAAGGAATTCATCAACAATGGCTTGGCAATCTCCGCTGAGAGGATTGTCACTATTGTATGCTGCAATAAGGACGATTTCCGGGTCTTTGCGAATGCCACTTGAAATTGATGAGGAGATCGAACTAAAGCGCGCGTTGAATTTGCCCCATTCCTCATTAAGCAAATCATATACTCCAGCAGTAAATTTCCGCAGTTCGCCTGTCTCAATAGTTCCGGTTCCCTTGCTGGACCATTTCGACTGAACGATGTAAAGCTTATTGCGAGCTGAATCAAAAAACACGCCGTCAATGCCATTATCTTTGGCGCCGTCAGTAATGTAGTCAACAATGTTTGAATACGGTTGCCCGGATAGTCCAGCCAAGCAGATACCGACGAGGCCGCGTGAATATGCTTTGACCGCGTCACCATGGCAGTCTTCTAAGGACATTAGCTCAACTAAATTTGAATCAATGTGATTTTTTAAACGAGTTGTAAGAATTGTGCTCATGCGTTGCGATCAGTAGAGGAAGGATGTATATGCTGCCGTTTCGTTAACCTTGTTGGACGGCCTTGACAGACAATTACGGTAGGAAGGCACGAGAATGATTGTAGCTGATAAGAAACTATAATTATCGAAATCAGCGAAATATTCTAATTGCATGAGGGGCGATTGATGCTAAAAACGATATCGATGACTGCGAAAAATTGATTGGTTTAGTATCGGGATCATCGCTAGTATTGGCACACAACAATACCGGAGACAGTGATGACCCTCACCCGCCGCACCCTCCTGGGCGCGGGCATGCTTGCCATGCTCGCCGCCGCCCCAGCCTTTGCCGCCAAGCCGCTGACCATCGGCTTTTCCCAGGTCGGCGCCGAATCCGAGTGGCGCACCGCGAATACCGCCTCGATCAAGGACGCTGCCAAAAAGGCCGGCGTCAACCTCAAGTTCGCCGATGCCCAGCAGCGCCAGGAAAACCAGGTCAAGGCGATCCGCTCCTTCATCGCCCAGCGCGTCGACGTGATCGCCTTTTCGCCGGTGGTCGAATCCGGCTGGGACACCGTCCTGCGCGAAGCGAAGAATGCGAAGATTCCCGTCATCCTCACCGACCGCGCCGTGAACGTGGCCGACAAGTCGCTGTACACGAGCTTCATCGGCTCGGACTTCGTGGAAGAGGGGCGCCGCGCCGGACGCTGGCTGGTGGAGCAGGCGAAGAAGAACCCGAACCGCAGCTACAACATCGTCGAGCTGCAGGGCACGGTCGGCTCGGCGCCGGCGAACGACCGCAAGGCCGGTTTTGCGGAAGTCATCAAGGCCGAACCGAAGCTGAAGATCATCCGCTCGCAGACCGGCGACTTCACCCGCGCCAAGGGCAAGGAGGTGATGGAAGCCTTCCTGAAGTCCGAGGGCAAGAACATCGGCGTGCTCTACGCGCACAACGACGACATGGCGATCGGCGCGATCCAGGCCATCGAGGAAGCGGGCCTGAAACCCGGCAAGGACATCCTGGTCGTCTCCATCGACGGCGTGCGCGGTGCCTTCGAAGCCATGATGCAGGGTAAGCTGAACGTGACCGTCGAATGCAATCCGCTCCTCGGCCCGCAGCTGATCCAGACCGCGCAGGCGATCAAGGCCGGGCAGCCGGTGGCCAAGCGGATCGTGGTCAACGAGGGTGTCTTCCCCGCCGAGGTCGCGGCCAAGGAATTCCCGAACCGTCGCTACTGAGGCGCTCATGGCCGCTCCAGTACAAGCGATGCCCGTCCTCGAGATGGCAGGCATCCACATGCAGTTCCCGGGCGTGAAGGCGCTGACCGATGCCGGCCTGCGCCTCTTCCCCGGCGAAGTCCACACGCTGATGGGCCAGAACGGCGCAGGTAAATCCACGCTGATCAAGGTCCTCACCGGCGTCCACCAGCCCGACAGCGGCAGCATCGTCCTGGACGGCCAGCGCATCGCGCCGCGCTCGACCCAGGATGCGCAGGCGCTGGGGATCAGCACGGTCTACCAGGAAGTGAACCTGTGTCCGAATCTCTCGGTCGCGGAGAACATCTTCATCGGACGCTACCCGCGCCGCTTCGGCATCATCGATTGGCGCAGGATGCGCAAGGAAGCCGGCGAACTGCTGGCGCGGCTGCAGATCAACGTCGATGTAGCGAAACCCCTGGCGAGCTATCCGCTGGCGATCCAGCAGATGGTGGCCATTGCCCGCGCCCTGAGCATCTCGGCGCGCGTGCTGATTCTCGACGAGCCCACCTCCAGCCTGGACGAGAACGAGGTCCAGCTGCTGTTCTCGGTGCTGCGTTCGCTGCGGGGTCAAGGCATGGCGATCCTGTTCGTCACCCACTTCCTCGACCAGACCTATGCGATCTCGGATCGCATCACGGTGATGCGCAACGGCGAGCGCGAAGGCGAGTACGCCTGCAGCGCGCTGTCGCGCCTGGCCCTGGTGAACAAGATGATCGGTGCGCCGGCCGAGGCGCCGGAGCAGATGCCGACGCAGGCAGCCAGCGACCCGGCGCACAAGGAGACGCTGCTGCACACGCGGGGGCTCGCCCGCAAGGGCGTGCTGGCGCCGGTCGACCTCGACGTGAAGCAGGGCGAGCTGCTGGGCCTGGCCGGCCTGCTCGGTTCGGGCCGCACCGAAACCGCACGCCTGCTGTTCGGCGCCGACAAGGCCGACAGCGGCGCGATCGAGATTGGCGGGGGCACGCGCCCGCTCGCGACGCCGCGCGACGCCATCAATGAGGGTATCGGCTTCTGCTCGGAAGACCGCAAGCACGAGGGGGCGATCCTGTCGCTGTCGGTGCGCGAGAACCTGATCCTCGCCCTGCAGGCGCGCCAGGGGATCCTGCGCGCGATTCCGCTGCGACGCCAGCAGGAGCTGGCCCACTATTACGTCAAGCAGCTCGGCATCAAGACCGCCAGCATCGAGACGCCGATCGGCACGCTCTCGGGCGGCAACCAGCAGAAGGTCGTC
>DEKZ01000450.1:15416-15712 GCA_002354135.1 Massilia sp. UBA2709
CCGACGCGCGGCATCGACGTGCGCGCCAAGCAGGAAATCATGGATTACGTTTCCGCACTGTGCCGCAAGGGCATGTCCATCCTCTTCATCTCGTCCGAACTGCCGGAGGTGCTGCGTGTGAGCGACCGCATCGTCGTCATGCGCGACCGCAAGGCCTGCGGCGAGTACCGCCGCGGCGAGCTGGACGAGACCTCGGTGCTGCACGTGATCGCAGGGGAGGGCTGCGCATGAGCGTTCACCTGAAACAAGAGGCGCTCGCCGATGCGGCTTCCACTGCGCCGCTTCCGCCGAGGCCG
>DEKZ01000383.1:0-350 GCA_002354135.1 Massilia sp. UBA2709
TGCCGGTGAGCTTGCCGTTGCCGCGCAGGGCGCCGCCGAAGTCGGGACCGAGGGCGGCGAGCTGGGTCGCGTCGATGCGCCAGTCGAGCACGTCGCGGCCGGCGCCGAAGCTGCCGTTGGCCGCGATGACGTTCGGGCCCACGTGCAGGTCGACGTCGGCGTTCGAAATGTGACGGCGGTCGGCGTTCAAACGGGCGTGGCCCCAGAACGGTGACTTTGCCAGCGTCGAGTCCACCACCTTGAGGTCGAGCGCGCCGCGCCAGTCGGCGCCCGAGCGGCCGCTGGCGGCAAAGGCGCCGTTGATGCTGCCGGGGAGAGGGCTGCCGAAGGAGGCCGGATTGAAGCGCGCC
>DEKZ01000383.1:447-988 GCA_002354135.1 Massilia sp. UBA2709
CGTTGGCCTTGACCTCGACGAAGCGCGCCTCCTTGCCGCCCGCGAGCCAGGCTTCGCCGTTCACGTGCAGGTTGCTGTTGTTGGCCTTGCGCTGGGCCGCGACCCAGCCCAGGCCGTTGGCATCGAGCTCGAAGCTGGTGCGCGGCGCCTCCATGCTGCCCGTGACGACGCCGCTGGCAACCACGGCGCCATACAGGTCGCGCCGCAGCGCGGCGAGCTGGCGGCCGTCGACGCGCCAGTCAGCTTTTCGCCGGGGGCGCCGAAGGCGCCGCGCAGGTCGACGCTGTTCTGGCCCAGGGAGAGCGTCGCGTCGACGCCGCTCACGTGCTTGTCGTCGGCCGCGAGCTTGCCGCGTCCGGACAGCGGCTGGTCGAACAGGCGGCTCGGGCGCAGCGCGAAGTCGGCGTTGACCTTCCACGCGGGCGACAGCACGCCGGCCGCGTTGATGTTGGCGTTGATGTCGGCCTGCGGATAGTCGCCCAGCGCGGCCGGGTTGAAGCGGCTGGCGTTGGCGTTCACCTTGAAGGCCTTGTCTTCGGCG
>DEKZ01000383.1:1065-2186 GCA_002354135.1 Massilia sp. UBA2709
CTGCCGCTGCCGGCCGACAGCCGCGCCTCCGGCACGTCGAGCACGTTGTTCGCGAGTTTTGCGCGCGCGGCCAGGCGCAGGCCGGCGTCCAGCAGCTTCAGGTCCAGCGTCTGGGTGGTGCCGACGTTGCTGACTGCGATGTCGCCGGCGATCTTCGTCGGCTTCATGCTGCCGTGGATCTGCCGCAGGTCGAGGCGGTCGGTGTGCAGGGCGAACTTCGCGGTGCCCAGGCCTTCCTCGTCCTCACCGCGCTGCACGCTGCCGCTGCCGGTGAAGCGCCCGGCGCCGCCCAGGTCGACCAGCACGTCGCCCAGCTGCATGGCGTTCAGGTTGCCGCCGAGCTGGCCGCGCATCGCGCGCAGCGGCAGGCGCTGCTGGTCGATGGTGCCGGCCGGGCCGTCGTTAACCAGGTTGACGCTGCCCGAGATGTTGCGCTTGTCGTCCAGGCGCGCCGCGATCGCCAGGGTCATGTCGGCGGTCGGCAGCGACGGATCGAAGAAGCCCGGATCGATGTTGCGCGCGTTCAGGTTCATGCTGCGCAGCGGAATCTCGGCGAACGGCGACAGCGCGATGCGCGCTTCGCCGCCGGCGCGTCCGGCCTGGCCGCTCGCATCCAGGGTGGTCAAATTCAGGTCGCCGCCGGCGTGCAGCTTCAGTTGCGCCGGCGTGCCGGCCGAGCCCACCGGGGTGCCCGAGAGGCTGGCGTTGGCGTCGAGCTTGAACGGGCGCACTGCGCCGATGCTGCCGTTGGCGGCCAGCTGGCCCCAGGGCGTGCTGGCGGCCGCGTCGCGCAGTTGCCACTGCACCTTGTCGCCGTGCAGGCGCATGCGGATGTTCGTGATTTCGGTGGCCGCGCCCTTGCTGACGAAAGTGGCCTTGGCCAGGCGCGCATCGTCGAGCGAGATCGGGAAGGGCGAGGCGAGCGAGGTCGGCATCTTGGTGGGCTCTTCGCTCTCGCGCAGGGTCTCCATGCGCAGGTCGGCCGCGTACAGCTTGCTGACCTCGATGCCGCTCGAGAGCAACTGGCGCGGCGACCAGTCGAGGTCGATATTCGTCGCCACGATCAGTTGCTCGTCGGTGCGCCAGACCATGCGGTCGATGTGCATCGCGCCGTAGATCGA
>DEKZ01000383.1:2203-14183 GCA_002354135.1 Massilia sp. UBA2709
ATGCCGGTCAGGGTGAGCTTGCCGCCGGTGGCGCGGGCGGCGCGTTCGGCGATCATCTGCAGCGTGGTTTCGCGGCCCAGGTACCAGAGCGCGCCGCCGATCACGACGCCGGTTGCGACCAGCCCGATGGCGACCCGGCGCGGCCAGCGCCGCGGCTTGGGTGCGGGCGCCTTGGCCGGGGTCTGTGGGGTGGGGTTGTTGTCGGCGTCCATCAGAACGTAAATCCAAGTGAGAAGTGCAGGCGCGCCTTCTTGACCGCGTGGCCGTAGGCGACATCGACATTGATCGGGCCGACCGGACTGCGCCAGCGCGCGCCGATGCCGTAGCCCGATTTCGGGTGCAGGTCGCTGAACTTGTCGCCGGCATTGCCGGCGTCGTAGAACACGGCCACGCCCCAGGGCGGACGGAACCAGTACTGGTATTCGGCGCCGGCGGTGAGCAGGTAGCGTCCGCCGACGATGGCGTCGCCTTCGCGCACGCCGAGCTGCTGGTAGCCGTAGCCGCGCACCGACTGGTCGCCGCCGGCGCGGAACAGGAAGCTGCTCGGCACGCCTTCCTTGTCCTTCGAGAACACGCCGCCGAGCTCGCCGCGCAGGATCAGGGTCCCGCTCTCGCCGACCGGGCGGTAATACACGCCGCGGGTATAGGCGCGAATGAATTTCTCGTCGGTGAAGAGCGGCAGCGGCGCCACGCCGACCTGCCAGTTCAGGGCGTAGCCGCGGGTCGGCAGGATCAGGTTGTCGAGCTTGCGGCGGGTGACGCTGTAGGTGAGCGGCAGGCTCTTGCTGTAGGTATTCTCGATGCCGGCGACTTCGCGTTTCTCGGCCAGCACTTCGAGGGTGAGGCTGCGTTCGAGTTCGGGCGTGCCCCAGGCGCGGCGCGCGGAAACGCTGGCGGTGGTGGTGATCTCGCCGCGCACGTCCTCGCGCTCGATGCCGCCGCCGACGCTGTCGTTGTAGCCGTCGGGCGTGGTCGGCCAATAGAAGTCGACGCGCGCGTTCTGGCGCTTCTGCTCATAGATGAGGTCGCTCTTCATGCGCTTGCCGAACACGTTCAGGTCGTCGTAGCTCAGCTGGGCGCGGCCGCCGGTATTGGTCGAGAAGCCGAGGCCGACCTCGACGTTCTTCTGCTTGTTCTCGGTGACGCGCACCAGCACCGGCAGCACGGTCGGGCCGGGCGTCGGCGGCTTCACGCCGGTCGCGGCCTGGCCGGGGACGGCGGATGCGCCGGGATCGGCAGCTTGCGCGCCAGCCGCCGGCGCCGCACTCGACCCATCGTCGTTGTCTTCCTTCATTTCCTGCAGCTCGGCGGCGAGCACGGCGCGCATGTCGGCGCTCACTTCCACGGTCGCGAAGTAGCCGGTCTCCTGCAGGCGCGACTGCAGTGCCTGCAGCGCCGCCTCGCTGTATTCGTCGCCCGGCTTGATCTTGTTCAGGTTGGTGATGACGGTCGGCGGATAGCGCTTCAGGCCGCGGATGCGCAGTTCGCCGAAGCGCATTTCCGGGCCGCTGTCGATCACCACGCGCAGCGAAGCGCGGCGGGTGTCGGGATCGACCGTGGCGCTGGTCTCGACCAGCTGCGCGCGCGGAAAGCGCGACTGCATCACTTCGCGCAGCAGGTCGCGCTTGGCGCCTTCCCAGTCGGCCTGGCGGAAACGCGCGCCCACCGGCAGCGACCAGCGGTTGCGCAGCGCCGCCGCGTCGTAGGGGGCGCCGCCTTCCTCGAAGGGCACGAAGCCCTGCAGCACCAGGTCGACGTCGGATACGACGGTGGGTTCGCCCGGTTCGACGATGATGCGCGCGACCGGCGTCGCCCCGCTGGTGTCGAGTCCGGCCGAGATCTTCGGCGAGTAGTAGCCTTCGGTGGCGATCAGGGTCTTGGCCTGTTCGGGCGCATCGCGCACCAGGCGCTGCAATTGTTCGAGGTCGACCCGCGAATTGCCGCGCCAGCGCAGCAGGTCGAGGTTTTCTTCGAGCAGATCGTCGAGTTGTCCCGGCGCGTCGATGCGCACGTTGTAGTCGATGCCTTGGGCGAACGCGGCCTGGGCGCCCAGTACGGCGTACACGGATAGCACGATTTGTGCCAAAATCCGCAATCGCCCTGGCGCCGCGATGGTCCGGTCGGATGTTGCGAGAGTCATGTCTCTCCATTCAGTGTCAATGCTGAGGTCATCTTAACGGAATTGCAAAAAAGCTGGCGAACGTTTAACTCCCGAAAAGACCCTTTATGCACGCATCCGATACCGCACTCGTCCTCTTCAGTGGCGGGCAAGATTCCACCACCTGCCTGGCCTGGGCCCTGCAGCGATATGCACGCGTCGAGACCATCGGTTTCGACTATGGCCAGCGCCACGCGATCGAACTCGCAGTCCGTCCGACGGTCCTGCAGAAGATGCGTGCGTTGTCGCCCGAGTGGAACGCGCGCCTGGGCGAGGATCACATGATCGACCTCTCGCTGATCTCGCGCATTTCGGACACGGCCCTCACCAGCAATGTCGCCATCGAGATGCAGGCGAACGGCCTGCCGAACACCTTCGTGCCGGGCCGTAACCTGCTGTTCATGACGGTGGCGGCGACCGTGGCTTACCGGCGCGGCCTGACCGTGCTGGTGGGCGGCATGTGCGAGACCGATTTCTCGGGTTATCCGGATTGCCGCGACGACACGATGAAGGCGCTGCAGGTGGCGCTCAACCTGGGCATGGCGACGCGCCTGAAGGTGGAAACGCCGCTGATGTGGATCGACAAGAAGCAGACCTGGGAACTGGCGGAGCAGGCCGGCGGCCAGGCCCTGGTCGACCTGGTCCGCTTCGAGACGCATACCTGCTACCTGGGCGAGCGCGGCGCGCGCCACGACTGGGGCTACGGTTGCGGCACCTGCCCGGCATGCGCGTTGCGCGCCCGCGGCTATGAACAGTTCGCCGCGGAGAAGGCCGCGCGCGGGGAATAAAAAGGCGCTGGATGACCGGTAATGCCGTTCAGTTAAGCTTGGAGCGGCCTTTGACGTAGGGTGGGCACTCCCTGCACACCCTACGATGCTGCGTACGGAGAGTAAAAAGGCGCCGGATGAGCGGCGCCTTTCGTTCGAAAGCAAGGATTACACCGCCGCCTCGCGCTGCAGGCGGCTCCTGCGCGAGCGGTGCACCAGGTACCAGATCACGGCCAGCGGCAGCAGCAGGGGCAGGAAGAAGGGCACGATCGCGGCCGTCACGGCGAATGCCGCCACCGCCAGCGCGCCGACCAGCACCACCCCGACGCCGGCGAACACCACCGCCAGCACCGCCCCCACGACGACCGTCACCAGCACACCGATGATCGTGCCCCCGGCCCCGAACAGCAGCGCCAGCGCCGCGCCCAGCGGGCCGCCGACCTCGTCGCCGTCGATATGGAAGCTGGCGTCGCCGAAGGTGAACAGCAGATCCCACAGCAGCAACGCGCACAGGATCAGGACGATGTAGGGGACGATCTTTTTCATGATGTTTTCCTCGTGAAGTCAGGTGGTATGGCCCTACTGTAGGCTCGCGCGGACCACCGGGCCAGCCGCCTGCGACGATCTGCATTTTCGGCGGGCCGGAGCGCATCTGGCGGCGATAAACGCTGTCCCGATACCATGGCAAGACCTGTCCGTGGAGAAAGGGCGGCGCGCGAGCGCGGCCTTTTCGGAGAGGGCGACGGCCGGCGCGCGGGCGCATTTCTCGATGTTCTTCTGACCTTGCATTGCGCGGCTCGCCACCTATACTGACAGCCTGCTTTTGTTGTAGGAGGGCTCCCATGCATCCTGTCAAACGGACGACGATCTTGCAGCACGACACCGACCATCCGGCCTGGGCGGGTGGTGGACCGAAGGGACCGCCATCGGCACCGCCTACCATACCGCCGATCATCATCAACCCTTTCAATCGCGAAGCGCCGCGGCAGCCGAACATCGATCCGCTGCGCACCCCCTTGCCGCCGCCGGTGCGTCCGCCGCGCCAACCCGGCATGCGCATATGAGCCGGATATGATTCGCCCCGGCTCGCCAATTGCCGCCCCCTGTACTTGCTTGCGTGATTTCCTCTATGATCTTGCTTTGGGCGCGAGCCCGGCAGATGGAAGCAGCAAGCAATGAATGACGATGTGAACGATCTGGAACCGGCCGACGACGATGCGCCGGTCCAGGAACCGCGCCTGTGGAAGGGCAACGGCTGGACCGCGCGCGTGATCAAGAACGAGGACGACGAGGGCTGGGCGGTCGCCATGTACAAGGATGGCGAGCCGGAACCGGCGCTGGTCGGGCCCTGGACCATGGGCCGCGACAAGAAGAACCCGAAGCCGCTCGATACCAACGCCTTCAATACCTTGGTCAAGACGGCTTCGGAGGTCATCCGCCGTCACGAGCAGCACCTGCACGCGATGCTGCACAAGAGCACCGTGGTCTCGACCGAGCAGGGCGAGCTGAAGGTCACGCTCGACATTGTGCCCGACGACGACGATCCTTATGCGATCCTGGCCGCCATCGACGAGATGGGCGAGCAGGTCGCCCAGGCGCGCGTGGCCGCGACCTTCAAGCTGACCCCGGCCTCGGCCACCGCCTGGATCGAGAACGACTTCCGCGCGCCGCGCTGATTCGCTTCTTTATTGCTGCGTCTGGTCGATGCGCCGCAACAGCGCATCGACCAGGGCGCGCCGGTCGTAGGGATCGTCGGCCAGCACGATGTCGGGCGTCACCAGCTCCGGCGTGCGTGCGCCCGACGGGCGGTCCAGCACGAAACGCGGCACGACCATGTCGAGTTTCGTGTTCGGCAGCGGCCGCACCTGGATACCGCCGCTCTGGCGTGCACGGGCGTAGCCGCGTGCGCCGACCAGTTGGCCGAACCCGAAATCCTGCATCGTGTTGCTGAACAGCACTGCCGATGAATAGGTCATCCCGCCCACCAGCACGTAGACGCGGCCCTTGAACAGCAGGGGATTATCCGGCTGCGGCTGCTCCCAGCTCGCGAGCGTCCCGTTCACCACATCGCCCACCTTTTCCGTCGCGCTGCCCCGGCCCGGGATCACCTTCTTGATATAGGTCGAGGCATGGCGGTAGGGACGGGTGGCGATGTAGGGCAGCACACCTTTCTTCCACATGTCGTCGTCGCCGCCGCCATTCTCGCGCACGTCGATCAGCAAATCCGTGACGCCGGCTGCGCGCATGCGGGCAAAGGCATCCGCCGTGAAGGCATAAAACGTGTCCTTGTCCGGCCAGGCGAACTGGTTGATGGACAGCAGGGCGGCATGCTTGCCGAGCAGCTCGAAGCGGTAGACCCGGTCGAAGTCCGCCGCCTCCGTGCCGACGAGCCATTCGGGACGCGCGGTGCTGGCCGCAACATGGACCGGCTTGCCCAGCCGCACCAGCGTGTAGGTCGCGGGCGCACCATAGGTTTTCCAGTAATAGAACCAGAAGCGGCGCGACAGCACTTCGGCCCGGAACGCGGCCGTGTCGCCGTGCACCAATTGCAGGAGTTCCTGCACGACCCGGGTTGCCGGCACGCCGTTGAGCTGCTCGATGCGGGCGCCGGCCAGCTTGCTCGCATTCCCGCCCAGCTCGGCACGAATGAACAATTGCCCTTCAGGCGAGACGCGCACCTCGTAAGGGAAAAAACCGCCGCCCGCCGCCAAATGCGCCCCGACTTGCTGGTCCCGGTCCGGCTGCAGCAGGGCCAGGTGTGCGTCGGCGAACTGGGAATTGAGCTTCGCCAGCACGCGCCAGGCTGCATCGCGCTCCATCGGTGTCGACAGCTGCTGCTGCGCCGCGTTCAAGGCCGCCTCCAGTTGCGCCGGCGCGATCGATACGCCCGGGTCGGGGTGGATCTCGGCGATCGCCTGGCGCATGTATTGCACATCCTGCTGGAGTTGCTCGACCGTCAGCACCGGCTCGGCCGCATGGGCGGCGCCGGCCAGCATGCCGATGATCAGGAGGCGGATAGCCTGTCGCATTCACATTCCTCGTGTTGTGAAAACGGCCATTGTATAGTTGAGTAGATGGCTGTGCTTACTGCCAAGATACTTTTCTGTTCAGGTTGAACTACATGTCGGGCAGCGGGGGCTTGCGATTCTTGTGCGCCATAACGAGGTGACCGTTGTCTTCCCGCCGCGCCCTGGTCAGGGTGCGGTGAAAGAGCTATTGATACAGCGCAACTACTGCTAATATTTCCCAAGCGCATTAACTCACTGGGAAAAGCCATGGAACGTCTCGACCGGCTGGAAGCGGTCCAGTCGATGCTGCTCGAAATCGGGCAGACCTCGACCAGTTGCAGCGATATCACCGAATTCATCCGCGGGGTGCACCGCGCCCTCGGCCGCATCATGTACGCGGCCAATTTCTACGTGGCGCTGTCGGACCGCGACGAAGGGACGGTACGCTTCGTGTATTTCGTGGACGAATCGGACGAGGGCCCGGTGCTGAACCAGCCGGTGCGCCTGGCCTCGCCCGACGAATCGCCGACCGCCTGGGTGATTTTGAACCGCCAGTCCCTGACCATGACGGCCGAGGACTTCCATGCCCGCGAGCGCAGCGGTTCGCGCTTCGGCGCAGGCAGTGCGGCCGAGCATTGGATTGGTTGCCCGCTGCTCGACCAGCAGCACCTGCCGCTGGGCGCCATCGTCATCCAGAGCTATACCCCGGAGCACACCTATAGCGACGAGGACCAGGCGCTGTTCGCCGTGATCGCGAACCACGTCTCGGTGGCGCTGCAGAGCCTGCAGAGCATGGACCGGCTCGAGCGCGCCGTGCAGGAGCGCACCGCGCGCCTGGCGCACGAGGTGGCCGAGCGCCGCCGCGCCGAGCAGGTGCAGCGCGCCCTGTATGAAATCGCCAACCTCTCCGCCGGCGCCCTCGATGGCAACGCCCTGATGGCCAGCCTGCACGGCATCATCGGCCGCCTGATGGTGGCGGAAAACTTCATGATCGGCCTGTATCACCCCGAGACGCAGGAAATCAGCATCCCGTATTTCGTCAACCAGAAACAGGCCACGCCGCCCGAGCCGCGCTTTCCCTACGACGGCAAGGGCATGTGCTCCTACCTGCTGTCCTCGAAGCAGCCGCAACTGCATGACGCCGGCAGCCTGGCGCGCCTGTTGTCCAGCGGCCAGGTCGCGGAGATTCCCGGCAGCACCGGGATCGCCAGCTGGATGGGCGCGCCGATGCTGGTGCACGACCAGCCCTATGGCGTGCTGGTCGTGCAGAGCTACGACCCGGCCGTCGTGTATGGCAAGGCCGACCTCGACCTGCTGGCCTTCATCGCCAGCCACGTCGCGGTGGCGATCGCGCGCATGCAGGCCGACCGCAAGATTCGCAAGACCAAGGAGCTGCTGGAAGAACAGAACGCGGCCCTGAACACCGCGCTGACCCAGCTGCAGCAGGCCCAGGGCGAACTGGTGCGCCAGGAAAAGCTCGCCTCGCTGGGCGAACTGGTGGCCGGCGTCGCCCACGAGATCAACACCCCGCTGGGCATCTGCGTGACCGCGACGAGCCACCTGGTGGAAGAACTGCGCCTGACGCGCGAGGAACTGGCGGCCGGCGAGATGACCGAGGATAGCCTGAACAGCTTCTTCGACATCGTCGACCAGTCGCTGCGCATCATGACCACCAACACCCAGCGCGCGGCGGCCCTGGTGCGTTCGTTCAAGCAGGTGGCGGTGGACCAGTCCTCGGGCGACATCCGCAGCTTCAACCTGCGCGCCTACCTGAACGAGGTCCTGCTGTCGCTGCAGCCCAAGCTCAAGGGCCGCCCGATCAAGGTCGAGGTCGACTGCCCGCCCGACCTGGTGATGAACAGCTACCCCGGCGCGGTCTCGCAGATCGTCACCAACATGGTCGTCAATTCGCTGGTGCACGGCTTCGAGCGCGACCAACCCGGCCACATCGCGATCCGCGCCGCCCTCGAAGGCAATACGGTCGCCTTCAACTATACGGACGACGGCGCCGGCATGGACAAGGAATCGCTGGATAAACTGTTCGATCCCTTCTTCACCACCAAGCGCGGCAGCGGCGGCAGCGGGCTGGGGGCGCACATCCTGTTCAACCTGGTGACGGGAGCGCTGGGCGGCACCGTGCAGGTAGATAGTGCGCCCGGGCAGGGCTTGCGTTATTCGCTGAGTTTCCCGCGCAGCGTGCGGGTCGAGAAGCTGGCGGCCTGAGGAGCATGTCTGGTGGGTCGCAGGGTGGACGGCTCCACCCGAAGTCGACGCGTGGTCGCGGCAGGCGCGCCGTCCACGCGTTCAGTTCCGGCACGCACCCCCGCAGGGTTTCAAATGAGGCGGATGCAGAAAACTTTCTCCTGACCGAAACGTCGAAGAACAAGGTCATAACGACCGCGTAAAGACCCCCAGCTTGATCCGGATCTTGTTATAGCTGCAAATCTAACTGAAATTTATTTCCGCATCTCGCCGATTCCTGACGACCGCACAGACCGCAATCAACACGCAACGGGTTTCAACTGGTAAGCGGCGTGTCCTCTTTCTTCAAAGTGCGGAGAACAAAGCTCGACTTACTGTGGCGGATGCCAGGAATCATGTACAGCTTCTCGCGCAGTAGACGCTCGTAATCCCTGGTGTCTTTTACCGCGATTCTGATGAAGTAGTCGTAATCTCCTGAAATAAGGAAAGCTTCGAGAACTTCGGGAATCGACTGAAGGGCACTACCAAACGCATTCAGCGTTTCCTGGCTATGGCTGCCAAGCGTTACCTGAACGATCACCGAGTCCTGATAGCCGATCTTCGCAAGATCGACCTTGATCGTATACGCCTGGATCGCGCCGGCATCCATCATGCGCTTTATACGATTCCAGCAAGACGTTGTCGACAGTCCGACCACGTTACCGATTTCCTGTAGAGGTGTGCGTGAGTCTGCAAGCAGGATGCGCAATATCGCCAGATCTTGCCGGTCGAATATTTTTCCTGTTTCTGCCCCATTTTCCATAAAATTTTCCGTGAAAGCTTGCATATTCCTGAAATTATGAAGCACTTTCAGGGGCGTCGTCTATACAATTTTCGTATGACTACCTTATTGAATAATCCCGGCGCTCCAGTGCCGGTCGTTCCCTGTGTCACGCTTACCGGAGCACAGGTCTTGCTGTCGATATTGATAGAGGCAGGCGTTGATACTGTGTTCGGTTACCCCGGCGGCGCCGTGCTTCCACTGTATGACGCCTTGTATCGGGAGCCTCGCCTACGCCACGTGCTAGTCAGGCACGAGCAGGCCGCAGTACACGCTGCCGAAGGATATGCCAGGTCGACGGGGCGTTTGGGTGTAGTGTTCGTCACTTCCGGGCCAGGCATTGCGAACACGACATCTGGCCTGCTCGATGCCCTCTGCGATTCGATCCCGGTGCTGTGCATCAGCGGCCAGGTTGCCACCCATCTCATCGGAACGAACGCATTCCAGGAGTGCGACGCGATCGGCATTTCGCGTACGGTCACGAAGTGGAATGCGAAGATCGAAGCCTATGGCGACATTGCGAATACGGTGCGCGAAGCAATCGGCCAGGCGACGCAAGGCAAGCCTGGTCCGGTGCTGGTCGATGTGCCGAAAAACATCCAGGCACAGGAATTCGCGCTTCGGCCGGAAGCGCTTTTTGCGCCGGCTCCATCGGTGCGAAGGCGGCACGCGCGCTTGCTGGAGAATACCGATGCCCAGTTCGAAGCGGCGGCCGCTCTGATCGCGGCGTCGCGTAGACCGGTCTTCTATGGTGGCGGAGGCCTGATCAACGCAGGCAACGCAGCCTGTGAAAAGTTCGCTAGCATCGTGCGGAAGAAAGATGCCCCCTGCACGTTGACTCTCATGGGGCTGGGCGCGTTCCCGGCCTCCGATCATCGTTGGTTGGGCATGCTGGGCATGCACGGAACGCTGGAAGCGAACCTGGCCATGAATGCGGCCGATCTGGTTGTCTGTGTCGGCGCACGATTTGATGATCGGGTAACTGGACGATTAGATCAGTTTTGTCCGCATGCAAAAATCATCCACATCGATATCGACCCGGCCTCGATCGGAAAGCTCGTGAAAGCGGATGTTGGGCTCGCCGGAGACTGTCATGTGGTCTTGGCCGAACTTGAGAAGTGGCTCGACGTTTCTAAAGCGGCCCTTGTTCCTACTCAGGAGTGGTGGCGCCGGATCCAGCGTTGGCGCGAGGTCAACTGTCTTGCATTCGCGCGCACCGGACGGAGCATTTCACCACAAATGCTGATGCACACCCTCGCAAAACAGCTCGTCGGCAAAGACGCCATTGTCTCGACCGACGTCGGGCAACATCAGATGTGGGCTGCCCAGTACTTGGGCTTCGACAAGCCGCGACGCTGGCTGACGTCGGGTGGTGCGGGCACGATGGGCTATGGCCTGCCGGCCGCGATCGGCGCGCAGATTGCCCACCCTCAAGCATTAGTCACCTGCATCAGCGGCGATGCTTCCATTCTCATGAACATTCAGGAGCTGGCGACTGCTGTCCAGCACCGTTGCCCGGTCAAGATCGTGCTTTCAAATAACGGCTGCATGGGCATGGTGCGCCAGTGGCAGGAGCTCCATCACGGAGGACGCTACAGCCACAGTTGGTCAGACGCCTTGCCTGATTTCGTGGCACTGGCGCGGGCGTTCGGCTGGCGCGGACGCCGGGTCGTGCATGCACGCGATCTCGAGACCGCACTCGAGGAATGCTTGTCAACCGACGGGCCATTTCTTCTCGATGTGGCGGTCGAGCAGACTGAGAACTGTTTTCCAATGATCCCGGCTGGTCGCGGTCATCATGAGGTCATGCTGTCGAAAGACGAGCTATACGGAGCTGTTGATGACAGCTGACTACTTGAGAAAAATTCTCGCAGCCCGGGTCTATGACGTTGCCGAGGTGACCGCGTTGGAATATGCTCCATCGCTTTCTCTTCACACGGGAAACCGTGTGTATCTCAAACGTGAGGACATGCAGCCCGTCTTCAGCTTTAAGCTGCGGGGTGCCTATAACAAGATGGCACGTCTACAGCCAGTACAGCGGCAGTGCGGAGTCGTCTGCGCCTCAGCAGGGAACCATGCGCAGGGCGTCGCGTTATCGGCCGCACTGTTGCGTTGCCGCGCCACGATTGTCATGCCTGTAACAGCACCCGTCGTCAAGGTCGATGCGGTTAAGCGGCACGGGGGCAATTTTGTCGACATCGTACTGCATGGACGGTCCTATTCAGACGCGGCAAACCACGCCTTCACGCTGGCGTCCGAACGAAAGTTAACGTTCATACATCCTTTCGACGATCCTGACGTCATCTCTGGACAAGGGACGGTTGGAATGGAAATTCTGCATCAGCACCCCGACCCCATCCATGCAATCTTTGTGCCGGTCGGCGGAGGGGGGCTTATCGCCGGCGTTGGTGCGTACGTCAAAGAATGCCGCCCAGACACGAGGATCATCGGCGTCCAGGCAAGTGACTCCAATGCGATGGCACGCAGCTTGAAAGCGAATAAACGGATCACCTTGCCAGAAGTGGGACTTTTTTCCGATGGGACTGCTGTGCAGCTCGTTGGCGAGGAAACCTTTCGTATTGTCCAGAAAGTGGTAGACGAGGTCATCGTGGTGGATACCGATGATATCTGCACAGCGATCGAGGATGTGTTCAAGGATACGCGCGGGATCCTCGAACCATCGGGAGCGTTGGCAGTGGCCGGCATGAAGGCATATGTAAGGGATCAAGAAGCAATCGGAGTGCCCGTTTGCGACAAGGCCCTGATTGCAATCGCCAGCGGCGCAAATATCGACTTTTCGCGTCTGAAATTCGTCTCCGAACGAGCTGGCATGAACAGAGACATGCGCACCACTATCTCAGCAGGTGGTCATTGATGTGCTTCCCGTGCCTTGAAGTCGTCTGTGAGGCGCAACTAAGGAACGCGGCATGCACACGATGACAATGAGTATTTGCATCAAAACAAGCTAACATTGATTGCTATGAAAATTTTTTATGACAAAGATTGCGACCTCTCCCTCATCAAA
>DEKZ01000459.1:0-321 GCA_002354135.1 Massilia sp. UBA2709
CAGCCGCGGCCGGCGCCCTGAAGCGCGCCCGGGCAGGGCCGCCTACCCTGCCGCGGCTGCTCCGGCCGGCGCCGGGGAATCGTCGCGCACGGCCGTCCTGTGTCCCCTTGGCTGCCGAAACGAAGCGGGCCGGTCCGATTTCTGCTGTAATGGTGCCCGGCTGACAAACAGGAAATGATAGTGAAAGCAATGAGCAATCGGATTTGGGGCCTTCGGGCATCCACGCAACGCACAGCGGGCGCATCGCCGGGCGGGCTTTCGCGCCGGCCACGCCGGTCGAGCCGTGCGGGAAGCACCTGGGGCGTGCAGGGGGCCCCCGCA
>DEKZ01000459.1:416-5172 GCA_002354135.1 Massilia sp. UBA2709
CCGCCGTCGAGGCCGCCCAGCCGGAACACTGCATTCCGCCGAACCTGCCGCCATTCGATGAGGCGGCGGGCAAGGGACGGGTCGTCGTGATCGGCGCCGGCAAGGCCTCGGCCGCGATGGCCCAGGCGGTGGAGCGGCACTGGCCCGGGCCGCTGTCCGGACTGGTCGTGACCCGCTACGGCTACGCCGTGCCCTGCGAGCGCATCGAGATCGTCGAGGCCGCGCACCCGGTGCCGGACGAAGCCGGCCTGCAAGCCGCCCGGCGCATGATGGAACTGGCGCAGGGCCTGGGCCCGGACGACACCGTGATCTGCCTGATCTCGGGCGGCGGCTCGTCGCTGCTGCCGCTGCCGCTGGAAGGCATCACGCTGGAAGACAAGCAGGCAGTGAACCGCGCCCTGCTCGCTTCCGGCGCCACCATCAGCGAAATGAACTGCGTGCGCCGCCACCTCTCCGCCATCAAGGGCGGGCGGCTGGCGGCTGCCTGCCATCCGGCGCGCGTGGTCACCCTGCTGATCTCCGACGTCCCCGGCGACAACCCATGCGACATCGCTTCCGGGCCGACGGTGGGCGACCCGAGCACCTGCGCCGACGCGCTGGCGATCGTGAAGCGCTACGGGATCGCGCTGCCTGCCAATGTGCGCGCCGTGCTGGAAAGCGGCGCCGGCGAATCGGTGAAGCCCGACGACCCGCGCCTGGGGTCCTGCGAAACGCGCATGATCGCCACCCCGCAGATGGCGCTGGAAGCGGCGGCCGCGGTGGCGCGGGAAGCGGGCATCACGCCGCACATCCTCGGCAATGCCATCGAAGGCGAGGCGCGCGACGTCGGCAAGGCCATGGCCGGCATCGCGCGCCAGGTAGCAGGATACGGCCAGCCCTTCACCCCGCCCTGCGTGCTGCTGTCGGGCGGCGAAACGACGGTCACGGTGCGCGGCAAGGGCCGCGGCGGACGCAACGTCGAGTTCCTGCTGTCCCTGGGCCTCGCGCTAGAAGGACGCGCCGGCATCCATGCGATGGCGGGCGACACCGACGGCGTCGACGGCCAGGAAGAGATCGCGGGCGCACTGCTGGCGCCCGACACCCTGGCCCGCGCCTGGGAGCGCGGCATCCGCCCCGCCGACGCCCTGCAGGACAACGACGGCCACGGCTTCTTCGGCGCCCTGGGCGATTCGGTCGTTACCGGACCGACGCTCACCAACGTGAACGATTTCCGGGCCGTGCTGGTGCTGGGCGAACGCTAACTCCCGGACCCGTTCCAAAAAAAACGGCGGCACCGTGGTGCCGCCGTTTTTCATGCGTGCTACTGAGGCTTGCTCGCCTGTCAGCGCACCCCGGCCACCGCCAGCGCCGTCATGTTGACGATGCGGCGCACGGTCGCGCTCGGGCTGAGGATGTGCACCGCCTTGGCGGCGCCCAGCAGGATCGGGCCGACGGTGACGCCCTTGCCGGCCGCGACCTTCAGCACGTTGAACAGGATGTTCGCGGCGTCCAGCGACGGCATGACCAGCAGGTTGGCGCTGCCGGCAAAGCCCGTCACGCCATCCGGCTGGTAGAGGCGGCGGATCTCTTCGGACAGCGCGGCGTCGCCGTGCACCTCGCCGATCAGCGCCAGGTCCGGCGCGCTTTGGGCCAGCAGTTCGCGCGCTTCGCGCATCTTGCGGGCCGACGGGCGCTCGGACGAGCCGAAGATCGAATGCGACACCAGGGCGGCCTTGGGCTCCAGGCCGAAGTGGCGCAGTTCGGTCGCGGCCAGGCGCGTGATGTCGGCCAGTTCCTGGGCCGAGGGATTGTCGTTGACGTAGGTGTCGGTGATGAACAGGGTCAGCTTGTCCAGCACCAGGGCATTCATCGCCGCCAGCGCGCCGGCGCCGGGCGCGGTGCCGATCACGTCGCGCACGTGCGCCAGGTGGCTGTCGTAGCTGCCCTGCATGCCGCAGATCAGGGCGTCGACCTGGCCCGACTGCAGCAGGCGCGTGCCCTGCAGGGTGGCGTCGCCGCTGCCGTCCGGCTCGGCCAGCACGTAGTCGACGTCGCGCTTCAGGCGCAGGCCGGACTGCTTCACCGCCTGCTCCACCGCTTCCGCCGTGCCGATCAGCACCGGCTTGGCCAGGCCCTCGTCGACCACGGTCTGCACCGCGCGCAGCACGCGCTGGTCGCTGCCTTCGGCGTAGGCGACGCGGCGCACGTTGGCCTTGGCCTTGGCGAATACCGGTTTCATGAAGAAGCCGGTGTGGTAGATCATCTCGCCCAGGCGGTCGCGGTAGGCGTCCATGTCGGCGATCGGGCGCGTGGCCACGCCGGAGTCCGCGGCAGCCTGCGCGACGGCCGGCGCGATGGCCGCCATCAGGCGCGGGTCGAACGGCTTCGGGATGATGTATTCGGGACCGAAGGTGAGGTCCTGGCCGGCATAGGCTTCGGCCACGGTGTCGTTGGCCTCGGCCTCGGCCAGGCGCGCAATCGCGCCGACGCAGGCCAGCTTCATCTCCTCGGTGATGCGGGTCGCGCCGCAGTCCAGGGCGCCACGGAAGATGTAGGGGAAGCACAGCACGTTATTCACCTGGTTCGGGTAGTCCGAACGGCCGGTGGCGACGATGCAGTCGGGACGCGCGGCCTTGGCCACTTCCGGACGGATTTCCGGTTCCGGGTTGGCCAGGGCCAGGATCACGGGACGGTCGGCCATGGTCTTGACCATCTCGGCAGTGAGGACGCCGGCGGTCGAGCAGCCCAGGAAGACGTCGGCGCCGTTCACGATGTCGGCCAGGGTGCGCGCGGAGGTAGCCTGGGCATAGCGCGCCTTGTTGGCTTCCATGTTGGCTTCGCGGCCCTGCCATATCACGCCCTTGGAGTCGGTGACGAAGATGTTTTCCTGCTTCACGCCCAGGCTGACCATCATGTCCAGGCAGGCGATCGCCGCGGCGCCGGCGCCCGAAGCGGCCAGCTTGACGGTGGCGATGTCCTTGCCGACCACCTTCAGCGCGTTCATCAGCGCGGCGCTCGAGATGATCGCGGTGCCGTGCTGGTCGTCGTGGAAGACCGGGATGTTCATGCGCTCGCGCAGCTTCTTCTCGATGTAGAAGCACTCGGGCGCCTTGATGTCCTCGAGGTTGATGCCGCCGACGGTGGGCTCGAGCATGGCGATGGCGTCGACCAGCTTGTCCGGGTCGTTCTCGGCCAGTTCCAGGTCGAACACGTCGACGCCGGCGAATTTCTTGAACAGGCAGCCCTTGCCTTCCATGACCGGCTTCGAGGCCAGCGGGCCGATGTTGCCCAGGCCGAGGACGGCGGTGCCGTTGCTGATCACGGCGACCAGGTTGGCGCGCGAGGTGTAGTCGGCAGCGGTCGACGGGTCGGCGGCGATTTCCTCGCAGGCATAGGCGACGCCCGGCGAATACGCCAGCGACAGGTCGCGCTGGTTGGACAGGGGTTTGGTCGCGACGACCTCGATCTTGCCGCGCACCGGCGAGCGATGGTATTCGAGCGCATCGGCACGCAGCTGGGTGTCGTCGGATTCGCTGAATTTGCTTTCACTACTCATGTTACTTCCTATTTGATTTGGCAATCCGTACTCTACTTGGCGCTGCGGCAATCCCAGCGTCACCGGCGACCGGCCGCAGTCGACTGGGCGAGCGGTCGATTCAATATTATCCCAAGATCCCGCGCCCAGCCCCACGCAAAGTAGTATCTGGTCTGCAAGTTTAACCGATGGGCAAACTTTGCGTCTGACCGTCAAAGTATCGGCTGTCCATACCCGGACGATATCCGGCTTGCCGGCAAAGCAAAAAGCCCATCGATCTGCATCGACGGGCTCGTCAGGTTGTGCCGGATAGTGCAGTCCACACCGGCGCGCTGGCGGCAGCACCGCGCCGTCGCCACGGCCCGCAGCACAAGCGTGCTCGCGCTGATCGCGCGAACAGGCGAAGTGTCGTGCGGAGACCGGGAATGTGCGCGGCGCGGCCGGCCGGACCGCTTTTGTGAAGCCTGGACTTACTCCTTGATCGCTTCGAGGGCGATATCGATCTGCACCTCGTCGCTCACGCCGGGCGCGTACTTGCCGGCGTTGAATTCGCTGCGCTTGATCGTGGTGGTGGCGTTGGCGCCGATCGCGTCCTTCTTCAGCATCGGGTGCGGCATGGCCTGGAACGAGGTGACGCGCAGGGTCACCGGCTTGGTCACGCCCTTGATGGTCAGCTTGCCTTCGATGGTCGACGGCTTGTCGCCCTCGAAGTTGACTTTGGTGGACTTGAAGGTCGCCGTCGGGTACTTGGCGGTGTCGAGGAAGTCCGCGCCCTGGATGTGCTCGTTAAACAGCGGGAAGCCCGTGTTCACCGACTTCATGTCGATCACGATGTCGACGCTGCCCGTCTTCGCCGCCTTGTCGAACACGACCTTGCCGCTGGTCTTGTCGAAGCGCGAGAGCTGGGTCGAGAAGCCCATGTGGTTGTACGAGAAGCGCGGGTAGGTGTGGGCCGGGTCGAGGGCATAGGTCTCGGGCGCGGCGAAGGCCGGGGCGGAAACGGCCAGCGCGACGGCGGTTGCGGAAATCAGTTTGATCAGTTGCTTCATGGTGGGTCCTTTGTAAAAAAATCGGGTTCATTCGAAAGCGTAGGCGTCCATCGCCAGCACGCCATGCTCGAAGCTGGTGTGCAGCCGGGTGGCGCGGGCTGCGGGCCCGGCCGCGCCCATGGCGACGAACAGCGGCAACAGGTGTTCCTCGGTCGGATGGTTGCGCTCGGCGTCGGGCGCCGCGCGGCGGTAG
>DEKZ01000036.1:0-366 GCA_002354135.1 Massilia sp. UBA2709
CAAGGCGGCCGAGCAGGGCCACGCGCTGGCCCAGTTCGCCCTCGGCCTGCGTTACGACAGCGCGCACGGCGTCGAACGCGACTATAAGGCGGCCCACTTCTGGTACCTGTGCGCGGCGCGCCAGGGCCATGCGCGGGCCCAGTTCAACCTCGGCGTGATGTATGCGACCGGGCAGGGCGCCCAGCGCGACCCGGTCGAGGCCTATGGCTGGCTGCACCGCGCGGCGGCGGGCGGTGTTCCGGCGGCGGGGCCTTACCTGAAGCGCATTGCGGCGCGAATGGAACCGGTGCAGCTGGCGCAGGCGCAGGTGTATACCGAGAACGTGTAGGGATGCGTTCAATCAGGCGCTGGTTGAACGCGTGGGCG
>DEKZ01000036.1:416-13684 GCA_002354135.1 Massilia sp. UBA2709
TCTCCCGCCCACGCGTTCAACTGACGGCCGATTCATCGCGACCTGCAGCACCCGCACGCCTTGTCTTCCCACCATTAAAATACCGCTCACAACCACCACCATTTCGGAGACCCATGAACAAGAAGCTCCTCGCCGCGCTGTCGCTCGCTTTCGCCGGCGCCACGTTGCCGCTGCATGCCGCGCCGGCCGCGAACGCCGCCAGCACTGCCGCCAAGGCCGCGTCTTTCGACCGCGCCGCCTACAGCATCAACTATAAAAAATTCGTGCTGCAGAACGGCCTGACCCTGATCGTCCACGAGGACCACAGCGTCCCCGTGGTCGGCGTGAACATGTGGTACCACGTCGGCTCGCGCAACGAGAAGCGCGGCAAGACCGGCTTCGCCCACCTGTTCGAGCACTTCTTCTTCAACGGTTCCGAAAACTACCCGCACGGCTTCCGAGAGGCGATGGACGACCTTGGCGCGAACAACCGCAACGGCACCACCAACACCGACCGCACCAACTTCTTCGAGGACGTGCCGGTGTCGGCGCTGGAACGCACCCTGTTCCTGGAATCGGACCGCATGGGCTTCCTCGGCAACTACATCTCGCAGGCCATGCTCGAGCGCGAACGCGGCGTGGTGCAGAACGAGAAGCGGCAAGGCGAGAACCAGCCCTACGGGCGCGTGTGGCAGGAGATCTCGGCCAAGATGTACCCGTATTCGCACCCGTATTCGTGGTCGACCATCGGCAGCATGGAAGACCTGCAGGCCGCCTCGCTGGACGACATCAAGGAGTGGTACCGCACCTATTACGGCCCGAACAACGCGGTGATCTCGCTGGCCGGCGACATCACGCCGGAACGCGCGTACGAGCTGGTGAACAAATACTTCGGCGCGATCCCGCCGGGCCCGCCGCTGCCGCGTCTTGAAGCCTGGATCCCGCAGTTGGACCGCAACATCCGCGACGAGATGGAAGACCACGTGCCGCAGGTGCGCATCTACCGCAGCTGGCACGCAGCCAGCTGGCGCGATGCCGACACGCCGCGCCTGGCCCTGCTGGCCGAGGTGCTGGCCGGCTCGAAGAGCGCGCGCCTGGACAAGCACCTGGTCTACGACAAGGGCCTGGCCACCAATGTCAGCACCTACGTCAACGACGCCGAGCTGGGCGGCACCTTCAACATCGTTGTCACCGTCAAGCAGGGCGTCGACCCGCAGCTGGTCGAGCGCGAAGTCGACGCCATCGTCGCCGGGCTGCTGGACAAGGGGCCGACCGCGGCGGAACTCGCGCGCGTGAAGACGCGCACCCTGGCCGACTTCTCGCGCAGCATCGAGCGCCTGGGCGGCTTCGGCGGCCGCTCCGACGTGCTGGCCGAAAGCATGACCTATGGCGGTTCGCCCGACGCCTACCTGGCCCGCCTGGAGCAGACGGCGAACGCCAGCCCGGCGGAAGTGAAAGCGGCTGGCAATCGCTGGCTGCGCGCCAATCACTACACGATGACAGTGCGTCCCTTCGCCAGGCTGGCGGCGGCAAAATCGACCATCGACCGCAAGCAGCTCCCGGCCCTGGGCGAGGCGCCCGACGTGACATTCCCGGCGCTGCAGCGCGCCCAGCTGAAGAACGGCCTGAAGGTGATCCTGCTCGAGCGTCACAGCGCGCCGATCGTGAACGCGACCCTCGCCGTCGACGCCGGCGCCGCTTCGGACACCACGGCCAAGGCCGGCGCCGCCTCGATGGCGCTCGACCTGCTCGACAAGGGCACGAAGTCGCGCGACGCCTTTGCGCTCTCGGATGCCCTGGAAAACCTGGGCGCGCGCCTGTCGACCGGCACCAGCGCCGACCAGTCGCTGGTGCGCCTGCAGGCCACCTCCGCCAACCTGGCGCCCTCGCTGGCCATCATGGCCGAGGCCGCGCTGGCCCCGAGCTTCCCGCAGGACCAGTTCGCGCTGCAAAAGCAGCGCCGCGTGGCCCAGATCGGCCAGGAAAAGGCGCAGCCGAACAGCCTGGCGCTGCGCCTGCTGCCGGGGCTCCTCTACGGCCAGCAGCACGCCTACGGCAAGCCGGCCAGCGGCTATGAGACGAGCGTCGCCGGCATCACGCGCGACGATCTGGCGCAGTGGCACGCGACCTGGTTCAAGCCCGGCAGCGCGACCCTGGTCGTGGCCGGCGACACCACCATGGACAAGCTGCTGCCGGCGCTCGAAGCCTCGTTCGGCAAGTGGGCAACGGGCAGCGCCCCGGCCAAACAGATGGGCGCCGCCGCAGGCGCTGGCCGCAAGCTCTACCTGGTCGACAAGCCGGACGCGCCGCAGTCGACCATCGTCGCCGCCCACCTGTCGCTGCCGTATGGCCAACCGGAAGACCTGGCGATCGAGCCCGTGATGCAGAACTTCGGCGGCATCGCGACCTCGCGCCTGAACCGCAACCTGCGCCTGGACAAGCACTGGAGCTACGGCACCACGGCGCGCCTGGCCGAGGTGCGTGGCCAGCGCAGTTTCGTGACCATCGCGCCGGTGCAGACCGACAAGACGGTCGAGGCGATGCGCGAAGTGCGCAAGGAAGTGCAGGGCGTGGCGGGCGAGCGTCCGCTGGTCGGCGCGGAATACGAGAGCATCATGCGCAACATGACCTCGCGCCTGGCCGGCCGCTTCGAGACCCTCAATGCGCTGGAAGGCGCGGCGCTGGCGAGCGTCAACCTGGGCCTGCCGGAGGACTATTGGAGCCGCTATGCCGCCAACGTGAAGGCCCTGACGCCCGAGCAGCTGGGCCAGGCTGCCGGTAAATTCATCAAGCCGGACGAGGTGACCTGGATCGTGATCGGCGACCTGCGCAAGGTGGAGGCGGGGATTCGTTCGCTGGGCTGGGGTGAGGTGGTTGTTCTCGACCAGGATGGCAAGCCGGTGCGTTAAGGTCTGGTGCGGGCTCGCGGCGGCGTTGGCGGGCGATGCGTCGCTGCCGCGGGTTTGATGGTGAACACGTAACGCGTGGGCACGGGGTGCCCACCCTACGGTCGTTTTCTCGGCCGCAATGTCCGATAACAATGTACCGTTTCCCGTAGGGTGGACACCTGTGCCCACACGAAACGCCGAATCGTGTTCGCTTTACTTCAACCCAACCGCACGCCATCCGCCAACGCATCGAACGGCAAACCTGCACCGCCCAACAAACCTGTTGTCCCCCAACCTCACCCGCGCGCCGTGCCCAACGCGACTGGTATATACTGTATGCCCATACAGCTCCACCTTTCGCGATGGAACTTACCGACAAGCTCGAAATCCTGGCGGATGCCGCCAAATATGACGCCTCCTGCGCCAGCAGCGGCGCGCCCAAGCGTGCCTCCGACGGCAGCGACGGCGGCATCGGCGCCACCACCGGCATGGGCATTTGCCACAGCTACACGCCGGACGGACGCTGCGTGTCGCTGCTGAAGATCCTGCTCACCAACTTCTGCATCTACGACTGCCAGTACTGCGTCAACCGGCGCAGCTCGAACGTGCCGCGCGCCCGATTCTCGGTCGAGGAAGTGGTCAAGCTCACCCACGATTTCTACCTGCGCAACTACATCGACGGTCTCTTCCTCAGCTCCGGCATCATCCGCTCGAGCGACTACACGATGGAGCAGCTGGTCGAAGTGGCGCGCCGCCTGCGCGAGGAGCACAACTTCCGCGGCTACATCCACCTGAAAACCATTCCCGACGCCGATCCGGCCCTGATCGCGAAGGCCGGCCGCTATGCCGACCGCCTGTCGGTGAACATCGAGCTGCCGACCCACGACAGCGTCACGCGCCTGGCGCCGGAAAAGAACGTCCACACCATCAAGCTGGCGATGGGCTCGATCCGCCGCAAGCTCGACGAAAAGGCCGAGGAACCGAAGGCGCCCAGCTTCGCGCCGGCCGGCCAGAGCACGCAGATGATCGTCGGCGCCGACGCCAGCGACGACCACACCATCCTGAACACGGCCGAGACGCTGTACGGCAGTTACAAGCTCAAGCGGGTGTACTACTCGGCCTTCAGCCCGATCCCGCAAAGCCCGAAGAGCGTGCCGCTGGCGCCGCCGCCGCTGCTGCGCGAGCACCGCCTCTACCAGGCCGACTTTCTCCTGCGCGGCTATGGCTTCACCGCAGGCGAGTTGATGCCCAAGGCCGGCAACCTGGCGCTCGACGTCGACCCCAAGCTGGCCTGGGCGCTGGCGAACCGCGAACACTTCCCGATGGACCTGAACCGGGTCGATGCCGAGATGATCGCGCGCATCCCCGGCATCGGCCTGCGCAACGCCAAGCGCATCGTCGAGCTGCGCCGGGTGCGGCGGGTGCGCTGGGAAGATCTGTCCCGCCTGCGCTGCAGCATGAAGAAGATCGCGCCTTTCGTCGTCACGGCCGACTACAAACCGGCCCAGGGGCAATCCAGCTCCGACCTGCTGCGGCGCCACCTGGCCGACGCGCCCCAGCAGATGAACCTCTGGCCGGAATTGCAGGCGGCATGAGCGCGGCCGCAGCGGTTGCCGCCGGCCAGCCTCTGGTGGTCTTTAACTTCGCCGAATGGCGCGAGGCCGCGCGCGACCTGCTGATTCACTCTGTTCCGCCGGAACGCGTCACCTGGAGCCAGCCCGGTGCGCCGGACCTGCTCGCGGCCGACCTGTTCTCGGGTGCGCCGGCGCCAGCCGAGCCCACGCATAATGCCTCCATCCGCTTGAACGAACCCAAACCGCCACCGCATTTGCCGCGTTCGCTGATGGACATGCTGCAGACGGCGGCCTGCTGCCGCATGCCGGACCGCTGGGCTTTTCTCTACCGCGTCATCTGGCGCTGGACCCAGGGCGAGCACGACGTGCAGTCCGCCGCCGACGCCGACGGCGCGCGATTGCATTCGATGGTGAAGGCGGTGCACCGCGAGGAGCACGACATGCATGCCTATATCCGATTCCGCGAGCGTCCCGAGGCCGCCGGCCCGCCGCGTTTCGTCGCCTGGTTCGAGCCGCGCCACGACGTGCTGCCCCAGGTCTCCGAACATTTCGTGAACCGCATGGGCAATGTGAGCTGGATGATCGCCACGCCCGACGCCAGCGTGCTGTGGGACGGTCACACCCTGCACAACGCAGGGCCCTTGATGAGCAGCGCGGCCGAGCTCGACGATGCCGGCGAAGCGCTCTGGCTGACCTATTACCGCAGCATCTTCAACCCGGCGCGCCTGAACACGCAGGTGATGCAAAGCCATATCCCATCGCGCTACTGGAAGAACCTGCCGGAGGGTGCGATCGTGCCCGACATGGTGACCAATGCCGCGCTCGGCGCGCGCCGCACCGGCCAGGCCCAGGCGGTTGGGCGCAAGAGCGGCGCCACCATCCCGATCGCCCCTGCCGACGCCCAGCCCGAACGCCAGCAGCCCTCGAAACTCGACGAATGCCGGCGCTGCGACCTGTGGCAGTACGCCACCCAGGCCGTGGGCGGAGAAGGCTCGAAGAAAGCGCGGATCATGCTGGTGGGCGAGCAGCCGGGCGACCAGGAAGACCTCGCCGGCCATCCTTTCGTCGGCCCGGCCGGCAAGCTCCTCGACAAGGTCTTCGACGCCGCCGGCGTCGAGCGCCGCGAGGTGTATCTCACCAACGCCGTGAAGCACTTCAAGTGGGAGCCGCGCGGCAAGCGCCGCCTGCACAAGACGCCTGTCCAGCGCGAGATCGAGGCCTGCAGCTACTGGCTGGAAAAGGAACTCGCGTCAATCAAACCCAAGGTCATCGTGGCGCTGGGCGCGACGGCCTTGAAGTCGGTGCTGGGCAGCGGGACGGTGACGCTGAAGGACAAGCTCGGCAAGCCGATCATGCACGAGGGCAGGTGGGTGGTGACGGTCTACCACCCCTCGTACATCCTGCGCGTGCCCGACGAAGAGGCCAAGCGGCAGGCGTTCAAGGTCATGGTCGACGGCCTGAAGCTGGCGCACGCGCTGCTGGACAGGCCGCCGGAAGAGCCGCCGGCTTGATGCGCTTTAAATGCCGGCCTCCCGCGATCGGCATTGACAATCACGACGCCGAGGAAGGCGTAGGGTGGCTCTTGAGCCCACGCGGTATGGCAGGGGCAAATGGATGAGGGTGATCTCGCAGGTGGTCTTGGATCAGGCGTAGGGTGGACACCTGTGTCNNTTCAAGAACCCACCCTACGAACCACGAAACCCGCGTGCGGCCTCACATTAGCGCTTGTCGATACAAAGAAGGTTCGACCGGGAACCGCCGTACCGCGTGGACACAGGTGTCCACCCTACGAAACCAGTCAGCGCTCCGATTCCTTCTCCGCCGGCGCCAGCGCCACATCGAACCGCACCAGGTCCCCCGCGCTGACCTGCCGCGCCGTGGCCGGCGGATCGATGGTGCCGATCGCGAACCCCGGCTGCACCTGCACGATCGACACGGTGCCGATCGGCGCTTCCACCGTGCCGAGCGGCGCCAGCGGATCGCTGCCGTAGACCTGCTGGCGCGGGTCCGCCCGGTAGACCACGAGCTGGTCGCCCGGCGCCACCGAGGAGGTGCTGCCGGCGTCGATGAAGATGCGCTCGCCCTGCACCTGCACGACTTTGGCCATGAAGGGCAGCGGCGCCAGGTCCTGGGCGATCTGGGCGGCGCCCTCGTCGAGGGCGCGCAGGATCGCGCCACCGAAAGGCGTGGCGGCGAAGCTGGCGCTGCCGAATGGCTTGTCGCGGCCGACGCGCTGCTCGCCCACGCCTTCGGCCACCGCCGTGCGGCGCGCGATCAGGGCGCCGGACAGGCCGTCGTAGACGTAGAAGGCGATCTCGATGCGGCGCGCATCCTTCTTGAGCAAACCGTACCAGGCTGGCTTGTCAAAATGACTAGCGTCGATGATCTCGCCGGCGATGACGAACTGGGCGTCGTGCATGGACGCGATGCGGCGCACCGCGGCGATGTCGGTGGCCGGGCCGCTGGCGCCCGGGGCGATCACGTAAGGACTGTCCTTGCCGAGGAACTTGCCGCTCTCGCTCAGGCGGCGCAGCAGTTCCTGGGGCAGGCGGGTAGCGATGTTGTCGACGTCGTCGAGCTGGGGCGAGCTGCGCAGGTGGAAGGGGGTGACGACGATTTTCTTGCGGTAGGCGAGGTTGACGTTGCCGCGCGGGCGGGCTTCCTCTTCCTTGACCTGGACGCGCACGTGCAGCAGCTGGCCGGTCTGCCATTCGAGCACGATGCGGTAGCGGTCGAATTCCGCGGCCGGCTGGACGCGGCTGCTCTCGAGCAGCTTGCCGCGCGTGCTGGCGCCGGCGGCGACACCGACCCACAGTTCCGGCCGCGCCAGGCTGCCCCAGGAGGCGCTGAGGACCGACAGCATGTCCACGCCGTGCTGGGCGCGCAGCGGCAGGGCGGTGCCGCCGTCCATGAACCAGGCGCCGGGGACCAGGCCGAGCAGCAGGGTTTCGAGCACGTTGTTGATGATCCAGTCGGCGTTGATGGTCGCGCCGTACAGGGCCAGCAGGTAATCCATCCATTTCAGCAGCACGGCGGCGATCAGCGGCAGGCCGACGGCCCAGAGGAAGACCTTCGATTTCGCCCAGCTCGACACCAGCAGCAGCCAACCGGCGGTCGGCAGCGCCCACAGGATGTAGACCGGAATCATGGCCAGCAGGTAGACCGGCGACAGCCAGAGGTTGAGGTTGCTGAGCAGCGGCCCGTACAGGTCCAGGCCCTGGTGGCTGGCGGCCACGCCGCCCAGCATCAGGATCAGGAAGGCGGCGGCGCTGGCGATGCCGATCGTGATCGCCGGCGCCAGCACCAGGGCGGTCACCAGCTTCGACAGTACGGTCGTGGTGTCGGAGATGGGCAGCGACTTCCAGAACAGGATGCTGCGGTCGCGCCGGTCGTCGTAGAGCGCCCCCAGGCAGTAGAAGAAGGCGACGATGGGCAGCACGATGAAGATCGGTGCCCCGGTGGCGATGTAGTTATTGGCTGCCACGTTCGCGATCTCGCTGCGGGTGTGGCGGTCGGCCAGGCTGGCGATCTTCGAGCCGCTCGAGCGGTGCACTTCCTCGCCGCCGACCCGGATGGTGACGCTGTCGCCGTCCAGCTTGCCGGTCGAGATGCCGTAGCCGATCATGCCGCCCACCAGCACCACCATGAGCACGGCCGCGATCAGCGGCGCCCAGACGAAGCCGCCCTTGTGTTCCCAGAATTCGCGGCGCAGCAGCCATTTCATCGTATTCATGCGTAGGTTCCTTTCATCGTTGCCACGAACAAATCGGCCACGCTCGGGTTGCGCGTTTCGCCGAGGGCGGACAGCTGGGCGCGCGAGACGCCGTCGAACAGCATCACCGACTTGCCGAACACGGTGCGCTGGTCGATCGGCTGCAGCGCGTTGGCGGCGTTGACCTTTTCGGCCGGCACCATCACTTCGATGTAGCGCTCGCCGACTTCGTCCATCGAGGCCGCCAGCACGATCTTCCCGTCGCGGATGAACATCAGGTCGGTCAGGATGTGCTCGACTTCCTCGACCTGGTGGGTGGTGATGACGATGGTCTTGTTCTCGTCAAAATAGTCTTCCAGCAGGTTCTGGTAAAACTGCTTGCGGTAGATGATGTCCAGGCCCAGGGTGGGTTCGTCCAGCACCAGCAGCTTGGCGTCGATCGCCATGACGAGGGCCAGGTGCAGCTGGACGATCATACCCTTCGACATCTCCTTGACCTTCATCGCCGGCTTCAGCTTGGTATTGGCGATGTAGCGCTCGGCGCGGGCGCGGTCGAAGCGGGGGTGGATGCCGGCCACGAAGTCGACCGCGTCGCGCACCCGCAGCCAGCGCGGCAGGATCGCCACGTCGGCGATGAAGCAGACGTCCTGCATCAGGGCGTCGCGCTGGGTGCGCGGGTCGAAGCCCATCACGGTCAGTTCGCCTTCGAAGGGGATCAGGCCCAGCGCGGCTTTCAGCGTGGTGGTCTTGCCCGAGCCGTTGGGGCCGATCAGGCCGACGATGCGTCCGGCCGGGATGTCGAAGTCGATGCCGTCGATCGCCGTCTGCTTGCCGTAGCGCTTGGTCAGGCCGCGGGCAGAGATGACGGCGCTCATGCTGCACCTCCAGGTTCGGCGCTGCGCAGCAGTTGCTCGACGTTCAGGCCCAGCAGGCGAATGCGCTCCACCATCGCCGGCCATTCCTCGCTCAGGAAGCGTTCGCGTTCGCTCGCAAGCAGCTTCTCGCTTGCTCCTTCAGTGACATACATGCCAATTCCCCTTCTTTTTTCTACTAGGTTTTCGTCGACCAGCTCCTGGTACGCCTTGGAGACGGTGATCGGGTTCAGTTGGTACTCGGCCGCGATCTGCCGGACCGAGGGCAGGGCGTCGCCGGCTTTCAGGATGCCGTCCAGCATCATGCCGATCACCCTGTCCTTGAGCTGGCGGTAAATGGGTGCGTTGTCGTTCCAGCCGATGTTCATGCTCGGCCTCCCTGTCGTTCCGGCGCTGGCACATGATCTTGCATGTCTGGCTCCCCTGTTGAGTAAATGCGTTGGTGTTGTAGTGAAGTATGACACCAGCATTCCTGGCAACCACGGGAATGCGACGAGCTGCAAAAAAGCGCCCCTGGACGGTAAAAACGGCGCGCCGGACTGGACGCTGGAACGCGCCGCGCCCGGGCGGAAAGAAGCACACACACCATCGACCCTCGCGGCCGCGCACGACGCCATCGCGCACGGTTCAAGGGCGCATGATAGAGGATTTTGCTTGGCGGAAAACTAACGAAATATTGCGCAGTGCAATATTTCTAGAGGGAGTCAGGCCTCGGCGTTTGCGTCGAGATCGCAGCGCAGCAGGGCGCCATCCTCGGCTACGGCGATCCACCCGCCGCGTGCGGGGCCGGCATCGAGCTCCCAGTCGGGCAGCACGTAGCGCAGGCGATCGCCGTGACGGTGCAGGGCGGGGCGGTGGGTGTGGCCGTGGATCAGGATATCGGCGCCGGTGGCGTCGAATACCGCCTCGATGGCGGCGGGCGTGACGTCCATGATCTCGTAGGACTTGGTGGTATGGGCTTCGCGGCTGCCTTCGCGCAGGCCGGCGATGATGGCCTTGCGCTGGGTTAGCGGCATGGCCAGGAACTGCCGCTGCCAGGCGTCGGAGCGCACCATGGCGCGAAATTCCATGTACTTCGTGTCGAGCGTGCATTCGGCGTCGCCGTGCACGAGGGCGATGCGTTGTGCGCCGATGATGGCGACGTGCGGTTCGGAGAGCAGGGTGAGGCCGGCGGCGCGGGCGAAGCCCTGGCCTACCAGGAAGTCGCGGTTGCCGGCCATCCAGAACAGTTCGACGCCGCCATCGCTGAGCGCGCGCAGGGCGTGCACCACGCGGGCGTGGAAGGGCGTGTCGAGGTCGTCGTCGCCGGCCCAGTATTCGAAGATGTCGCCGAGCAGGTAAAGCTGGCGGGTGCGCGCGCCATGCGCTTCCAGGAAGCGGAAGAAAGCCTCGGCGGTGCGTGGGTGGGACTCCTGCAGGTGCAGGTCGGAAATGAAAAGCGCGAGCGTGCGCGCGGGAGTAGTCATCGTGGTGCTGTGGTGATTGATCCCGCGCGCCTTTTTTGCTGAGTTACCGGATTACTGGACGACTTCGACTTTCTCGATGATCACCGGCTCGACAGGCACGTCCGAGTGCATGCCCGAGCGCGAGGTGCGCACGCCGTTGATTTCGTCGACGATCTCGGTGCCCGAGGTCACCTTGCCGAACACGGCATAGCCCCAGCCGTCCTGGCCCGGGTAGTTCAGGAAATCGTTGTTCTTGGTGTTGATGAAGAACTGGGCCGATGCCGAGTGCGGCGCCGAGGTGCGGGCCATGGCGATGGTGTACTTGTCGTTCTTCAGACCGTTCTTGGCTTCGTTCTCGACGGTGGCGTCGGTCGGTTTCTGCTTCATGCCCGGTTCGAAGCCGCCGCCCTGGATCATGAAGTCCTTGATCACGCGGTGGAAGATCGTGTTGGTGAAGTGACCCTTGTTCACGTAGTCCAGGAAGTTGGCAACGGTCTTCGGCGCTTTTTCAGCGTCCAGTTCGACGGTGATGTTGCCCTTGTTGGTGGTCATGAGTACGGAGGTCATGTGATGTCCTTATTGTTGGGAATGCGCGTTTGAATGCGATTGGATGCGAAATGTGGAACCGCTATTTTACAAGCTTATCGCCGGAGAGGATGGTGGCGTTCTGGATCACGACCGGGACCACGGGCACGTTCTGCATGCCGCGCATGTCGTCGACGACCACGTTCTTGATCTTGTCGACCGTCTCGAAGCCCTTCACGACGCGCCCGAACACGGTGTAGCCGTGGCCGTCCTGGCCCGGATAATCGAGGCCGGCGTTGTCGTTGGTGTTGATGAAGAACTGCGAAGTGGCCGAGTTCGGGTTGTCGGTGCGCGCCATCGCCACCGTGTAGGGCTTGTTCGACAGGCCGTTCTGCGATTCGCTCGGGATGGGCTTCCTCACGCCCGGCTTGTCGACCAGCTTCTCGGTGTAGCCGCCGGCCTGGATCATGAAGTCGCTGATCACGCGGTGGAAGACCGTGCCCTTGTAGAAGCCGGATTTCACGTATTGCAGGAAGTTGGCCGTGCTCTTCGGCGCCTTTTCCTGGTCGAGTTCGAGGACGATCTCGCCCATCGTGGTCTTCAGCGCGACCTGGGGATTGTCGGCAGCCCATGCGGCGCCCGGGATCAGCAGGGCGGCGGTGGTAACGGCAGCGGCGGCAAGGCGCGTCAGCAGCGGGGCGGGAAATCGTGCGAATGTGGTCATGGAGGCGTCTCCTCGGTGGACGTGGCGCAATGCCGTGTCAAGTCTTTTACAGAAAAATAAACCTGAGCCGTAGGCGGCCAGTCGGGATTTTATCAATGCTATACTTTGCGCAGAACGTCCCATTCTATCAAGAAGAACAACAACGAGGGTCTTGACGATCTCGACGCAAAGCATCACTTCCCGGCGCGCGCCTCCTTGGCAACCGTGCCCGGCATTCGCATTGCTCGGGCGTCCCGTCCCCTCTCGAATCATCACCACCAATGAGCCAATTAAAGATCTATAACACGCTGGCGCGCGAAAAACAGGTATTCGTTCCGATGGAGGCCGGCAAGGTCGGCATGTATGTCTGCGGCATGACCGTCTACGACTACTGCCACGTCGGGCACGCGCGCATGATGATGGCGTTCGACGTCATCTATCGCTGGCTCATGGCTTCCGGTTACGACGTCAAGTACGTACGCAACATCACGGACATCGACGACAAGATCATCAAGCGCGCGGTCGAGAACGGCGAAACCCTCTCTTCGCTGGTCACGCGCTTCACCAAATACATGGACGAGGACACGCAAGCCCTCGGCATCCTGCCCCCTGGCGTCGTCCCGCGCGCCACCGAATACGTGCCGCAGATGCTCTCGATCATCGAGAAGCTCGAAGAGAAGGGCCTGGCCTACAGGAGCGAGGACGGCGACGTCAACTACGCGGTGCGCGGCTTCGAAGGCTACGGCAAGCTCTCGGGCAAGTCGCTCGACGACCTGCGCGCCGGCGAGCGCGTCGACGTCAATACCGGCAAGCGTGACCCGCTCGACTTCGTGCTGTGGAAGGCCGCCAAGGAAAGCGAGCCGCTTGAAGCGAAGTGGGACTCGAAATGGGGCCGCGGCCGTCCGGGCTGGCACATCGAGTGCTCGGCCATGTCCTGCGCCACGCTCGGCGAACGCTTCGACATCCACGGTGGCGGCCAGGACCTGCAGTTCCCGCACCACGAGAACGAGATTGCCCAGAGCGAAGGCGCATTCGGCGGCACGATGGTCAACTACTGGATCCACAACGGTTTCGTGCGCGTCGATAACGAGAAGATGTCCAAGTCGCTGGGCAACTTCTTCACGATCCGCGACGTGCTCAAGAAATACGACGCCGAAGTGGTGCGCTTCTTCATCCTGCGCGCCCACTACCGCAGCCCGCTGAACTATTCGGACGTCCACATCGACGACGCCAAGGGCGCGCTCACGCGCCTGTACACGGCGCTGTCGGACTTCTACCTGGGCGATGAAGTCCTGGAAGTCGACTGGAACGAGGAGCACGCCGTGCGCTTCCGCGAGGCGATGGACGACGACTTCAACACGCCGCTGGCCGTGGCCGAGCTGTTCGACCTGGCAAGCGAAGCGAACCGGACGAAGTCGGTCGCGACCGCGCGCCAGCTGAAGGCCCTGGCCGGCGTGCTGGGCCTGCTCGAGCGCGCGCCGAAGGACTTCCTGCAGGCCGGCGCAGGGGAGGGCGCGGGCGGCCTGGACGAGGCCCGCATCGCCGCCCTGATCGCCGACCGCGCCGCCGC
>DEKZ01000036.1:13804-15804 GCA_002354135.1 Massilia sp. UBA2709
CGGAACTCGAGGTTCCGGCCTATTGGGCAGAGGCAAAAGCGGAACTGATGCGGCGCGACCGCATCATGAAGCGCCTCATCCCGCAGTTCGGCGACATGCATCTCAAGGGTCATCCCGACCCTTTCACCACCCTGGCGCGCTCGATCGTCGGCCAGCAGGTCACGCCCAAGGCGGCCGACGCGGCCTGGGCCAAGCTCAGCCAGGCCTGCCCGAAGATGACGCCGAGCCAGGTCATCAAGCTGGGCGCCGACGGGATCGGCGCCTGTGGCTTGTCCAAGCGAAAAACCGAGTACATCCTGGACCTGGCCGACCATTTCAAGGCCAAGCGCGTCCACGCCAACCTGTGGTCGCAGATGGACGACGAGGCGGTGATTGCCGAGCTGGTCCGGATCCGCGGCATCAGCCGCTGGACAGCCGAGATGTTTTTGATATTTAATCTGCTCCGGCCGAACGTCCTGCCCCTGGATGACGCCGGCCTGATCCAGGGCATCAGCCAGAATTACTTCTCCGGCGAGCCGGTTTCGCGCAGCGATGCACGCGAAGTCGCGGCGAACTGGGAGCCCTGGCGCACCGTTGCCACCTGGTACCTGTGGCGCAGTCTCGACCCCGTAAATGGGGCCGACGCCGCGTCCGATACGGTCTAGGCTGCGGTAGAATAGCGCCAAATTGCCGCCGCCAGCCCAGCGCAGGCGCGGTCAAAGAACAACCCCGGAGGTACAATGACTAAAACAACTTTCCTCAGTTTTGAGCAGCCGATCGCCGAGCTCGATTCGAAAATCGAAGAGCTCCGCTTCGTCCAGGACGATTCGGCCGTCGACATCTCGGAAGAGATCGACCGCCTGGCCAAGAAGAGCCAGCAACTGACGAAGGATATCTACGCCAAGCTCACGCCATGGCAGGTTTCCCAGATCGCGCGTCACCCGCAGCGTCCTTACACCATGGACTACGTGAACGCGATCTTCACCGATTTCCATGAGCTGCACGGCGACCGTACCTTTGCGGACGACCAGTCGATCATCGGCGGCCTGGCGCGCTTCAACGGCCAGGCCTGCATGGTCATCGGCCACCAGAAGGGCCGCGACACGAAGGAACGCGCAATGCGCAACTTCGGCATGCCGAAACCCGAAGGCTACCGCAAGGCCATGCGCCTGATGAAGCTGGCGGAAAAGTTCAACCTGCCGATCTTCACCTTCGTCGACACCCCGGGCGCCTTCCCGGGCATCGACGCCGAAGAGCGCGGCCAGTCCGAAGCGATCGGCCACAACCTCTACGTCATGGCCGAGCTGAAAGTGCCGCTGATCGCCACCATCATCGGCGAAGGCGGTTCGGGCGGCGCGCTGGCGATCGCCGTCGGCGACGCGGTGCTGATGCTGCAATACGCGACCTACTCGGTGATTTCGCCGGAAGGCTGCGCCTCGATCCTGTGGAAGACCTCGGAACGCGCGTCCGACGCAGCCGACGCCCTGGGCCTGACCGCGCACCGCCTGAAGGCGATGGGACTGATCGACAAGATCATCAACGAGCCGCTGGGCGGCGCCCACCGCGACCCGAAAGGCATGGCCCAGATGCTCAAGCGCGCGCTGGCCGACACCCTGCGCCAGTTCCAGGGCATGAAGACCAAGGACCTGCTCGAAGCCCGTCACCAGAAGCTGATGGCCTACGGCAAGTTCAAGGAAACCACGCCGAGCGAAGAGTGAGCCGTACCGAGTGAGTCGTTCTGAAGCCGGGTCAGTCCCGGCCACTTTCGCGCGCGCGCTCGACGCGCTGCGCGCGCAGTTTTCCCCTTCCTCCATTGCCATCGCCTGCAGCGGCGGCCTCGATTCGATGGTCCTGCTGCAACTGGCATCGAACTGGTGCCGCGAGCACGGCGTCAAGCTGTTCGCCTTCCACGTCCATCACGGGCTCAGCCCGAACGCGGACGCCTGGCTCGCGCACGTCGAGGCCGGCGCGGCAACGCTGGGTGTCGCCAGCGATCACCGGCGCGTGCAGGTCGACGCGCG
>DEKZ01000319.1 GCA_002354135.1 Massilia sp. UBA2709
CCGTAGGGGTGGCGCGGGCCGTACAGGGAGGCGACGGCGGCGACCGAGGCCACGGCCTCGGCTTCGTCGCGCTGCTGCATCAGTTCGCCCAGCCGGCTGGCGCGCTGGCGCTCGACTTCGGCGGTCGGGAAGGCGGGGTGCAAGGCCACGTCGGCCAGCACCTCGAAGGCCTGGGCGAAGGTCGAGCGCAGCGACAGCAGCGACACCGCCGAGGCATTGGTGCCGCTGTCGGCTTCGAGGAAGGCGCCGAGCTGGGCGATCTCGTCGGCGATGCGCGGCGCGCTGCGTGTGCGCGTGCCTTCGGTGAGCATCTGCGCGGTGAAGCCGGCCAGGCCCGGCAGCTCGGGCGGGTTGCTGTCGGCGCCGCTCCTAATCACCAGTTCAGCCGATACCAGCGGCAGCGCGGGATTGTAGTGATGGATCACCGTCAGGCCGTTGGGGAGCGTGAAGGCGTCGCCCTGCGGCAGGTTCAGTTCCGGCGTCGGGCCGGCTTTCGGCGCCTTGGCGCGCCAGGCTTCGGCCTCGTTGATGCCGGTTTTGTCCCCCTTGGCCGTTTTCGGCGGCTTGGGCGCCGGCGGGTCATGCGGCAGCTTGGGTTCCCCCGGCACGCCTGCCACGACCACCCGGTTCTTCGGCTGCAGCCAGGTGCGCGCGGCGCGCTGCACGTCGGCTGGTGTAATGCGTCGCAGCTGGGCGATGTCCTTGGCCAGGTAGCCCGGGTCGCCGGTGAACTGGTTGTAGTGGTTCAGCTGGTCGGCCAGGCCGTCGCCGCCGAGCTGTTCGAGCGAAGTGAGCATCGCGGTTTCGAGCTGGCGCTTGGCGCGCTCGACTTCCTGCTCGGATGGTCCCTGGTCGCGCAGCGCGGCCAGTTCGGCGTCGATCGCCTTTTCCAGTTCCGCCGGGGTGTGGCCGGCGCGCGCCGTCACCTCGATCTGGAAGGTCGAGACCAGGGCGCGCGCGTCCTGGTCGGCATCGACGTCCTGGGCGATCTGGCGCTCGTACACCAGCGATTTGTACAGGCGGCTCGACTTGCCGCCGGCGAGGATCTGGGCCGCCACCGCCAGTTCGGCGTCGCCGTCCTGGAAGGCCGGCGGCGTGAGCCAGCCCATGTAGACGCGCGCCAGTTCGACCCGGTCCGGCACCGTGAGGCGGCGTTCGGCCGTGATCGGTGGCGTCGTCACCTTCGGGGGCGCCACCGCCGGGCCGCGCTTCAGGCTGCCGAAGTACTTCGCCACCAGGGCGCGGGTTTTCACCTTGTCGATGTCGCCGGCGATCACGATGCTGGCGTTGTTCGGGCCGTAGTAGCGCGTGAAGAACTCGCGCACGTCGGCCAGCTTGGCGTTCTGGATGTCGGCGTGCGAGCCGATCACCGAGGCGTAGTACGGGTGCTCCGGCGGGAACAGCGCGTGGTTCAGCGCTTCCTCGACGATCCCGTAGGGTTCGTTCTCCACCGTCTCGCGGCGTTCGTTGCGCACCACGTCCTGCTGGTTGGTCAGGGCCTTCTGGTCGAGCACGTCGAGCAGGTAGCCCATGCGGTCGGCATGGACCCACAGCGCCAGTTCGAGCTGGTTCGAGGGCACGGTGTCGTAGTAGCTGGTGCTGTCGTAGCCGGTGCCGCCATTGCTGTCGGTGGCGCCCGCGCCCTCTAGCAGGCGGTCGGCCAGGCCGCGCGGGAGGTGCTTGCTGCCGGCGAACATCATGTGCTCGAACAGGTGGGCAAACCCCGCCAGCCCCGGCGCCTCGTTGGCCGGGCCGACGTGGTACCAGACGTTCACCGCCACCAGCGGCAGGCGCTTGTCTTCGACCAGGATCACCTGCAGGCCGTTCGGCAGCGTGTATTTGTCGAAGGCGATGTGCGGCACGTTGGCCGGTACGGCGGGAGACGCGGCGCCGCCGGTCTGCGCGCCAGCGCTATTCAAAGCGGCCAGCAGCAGCGATGCGGCGAACAGCGGTCGGGTTTTCATGCAGATACTCCAGGGGTGTGTTGGTTCAGTGGCAGGCGGCGCTGCCATGGTCGGGCGGCGATGCGTTCGGCAGGGAAGGTGGGGTCGCTTCCAGGAATTCCCAGTCGTAGCCGTCTTCGCGCAGGCGCAGACGCAGCACGCCGTTGCGGCTGGCGTCGCGCGCTTCGCTGTGTTTTACCGTCAGCAGGAAGGGCGTGGCATAGGCGCCGGCGGTGCCGACCACGAACTGGCGCATGCCGCGCGCGCGGTCGAGGACACCGTTGGCGTCCTGCGGCGCGAAGCGCTCGTAGTCGTGGTCGTGCCCGGACAATACCAGCTCGGCGCCGGCCGCGTACAGCAGGGCCCAGGCATCCTTCATCTTCGGCACGCTGCCGTGCCCGCCGGAACTGTACAGCGGATGGTGCCAGAATGCGAGGGTGCAGCGGCTGGGATGGTCCTTCAGTTCGGCGCGCAGCCAGTCCAGCTGGGCCGCATGCGCGCTCGGAGCCAGGTTGCTGTCGAGGGAAATCAGGCGCCAGGAGCCCAGAGTGAGGCTGTAGTAGCCGCGTCCGGCGCGCTCGCCGAAATAGGCGAAATAGGGAGAAGCGCCTTTCGTGTAGTACTCGTGGTTGCCGGGCGCCGGCCAGGTGCGGTCCTTGAAGCGGCCCCAGGTCGGGCCGTAGCAGTCGGCGAATTCCTGCGCCGTGCCGCGCGGGTAGGTGTGGTCGCCCAGGGTCAGCGCCACGGCCGCCGGATCGGCGGCCAGGCCGG